>JBNKNM010000419.1:0-3353 GCA_050293845.1 Pseudobacteriovorax sp.
TTTCATAAGTACCTCCAGTAAATGATAATATCAAAAAATCACTTAACTTGGAGTTCTCTTTAGGAGGGGAGTCTCAAAATATCCTAATCCAACTGTTGCTATCGACGAACTTGAGTTCTCGCAATATGTATCAAATATCATAGATTCCCATGTATTAGAGATAGGGTGCGGAACGGGGCGTCACACACATCGCCTCGCAAAGAACAATGTTTTTGTGCTTGGAGTTGATTTATCCCCAGGAATGTTAAGCAAGGCCAAGCAAAAGGTAGTTTTCAAAAATGTTAAATTCATTGAGGCTGATTTCATGACCGATGCGATCCCCTTTTCGCCCTTTGACGTTATTATTATGAGTCTCGTATTAGAGCATATTGCAGATCTGAATCGCTTCTTTGATAAAACTTTCAAACTTCTTAAAAAAAGTGGGAGATTGCTTTTTTCCGAAATACACCCCTTTCGCAGCAAAAAAGGTTTTCTCGCGCATTTTAAAGATATGCAGGGAACAGAGATTAGACTATCGAGTAAGGCTCATACAGAAAAAGACATTAAAAATTCAGCTTATAATGCTGGTTTTAAGATAAAATTTGTCACTTCCATTTATGGTAATTCAGCACTAGCAGATAAAAATTGTAAATGGGCGCGATACATTGATGTCCCAATGATACAAATTTGGGAATTCATAAAAGAAAGATGAGAAAAATCACCGATTTCTCGATAGGTGTTGCTAGATGAAGACTGTTTCCAGGAATCATAAAACTCTTGAACTTCTGTGATAGAAAACCTTAACCGATCATCGATCCCAAAAAATTTAACTGACATTCTAACCTTCAGAGGATCTTTTGAAAAAATTAAGATTTTTGTTGATGGCAATGACAAGATTTTGACTTCCTATCCCACTTGGAAGCAATAGGAGTATGGTAAACTTTTGCGTTTCGATGCCAACGAAAATGACGAAGATACTAAAAACTATTCCGATAAAATATATGAACCTGAAGACAAAAAATTTTTCACCATCTTTCAGTAGCCAGTTCACGATTCTTCCTCAACCTTATTCAATCGAAATCTTATCTCCTTACAAACACTAATACCAGGGAGCAACTCTCTACAACGGATAGCTCTAGGCTACTTAAATCCCATGATCGCCGAGGGAGCTATGGCCTTTAGTAGTGTTAGTCTGGTCAGTATCGCGTTACTGCTTAAGCGTTAGAAGCCGACGAACTATGAGTCAAAGCTGCGAATTAAGAGTCCCCCTTGAAAGACTTTAGTTTCCCCTTCAGAAAATGGCTTCCATTCTTCTCTTGAAAGGGGAACGCTTGCCACTAGTATGACTTCTTGCTCTTGATCCATTTGTAATGCCAGTCCAGAGATATCAGTACACTGATCTTTTTGAATGCTACATCGACGGCAAAGGAAGTAAAGACCAGGGGGCTCCATTTTCCCAGAGACCTGTGTTCTTTTATGCCCATGAGCTATGAGAACATCTCCATCTCCTAGCAGAAAATTAAACGGTCCGTAGGGCTCTAAGCTCCGTGCTAGCTGATGAATGGCGCCTTGTACTACTTCATCAGCAAGGCTACCGTCACTTTGATCGATGGTTTTCAAAAGATAGCAAAAGGATGTCTCTGAATCGGTTTCACCTATAGGAAGGTACCTCTGGCCCAGTTCTGCCTCAAACCCTTTGAGGTCCCCATTATGGGCAAACACCAAACGTTTTCCCCGCCATTCGCGGCTAAAGGGTTGAGTATTGGAGAGGTTAATCTTCCCCTGAGTTGCATAGCGGATATGTGATAAAACCAATTTCGAACGGTAGTTGTGTTGCCGCATAAAGGATAGATGGCGACTTTCACCAGCTGCTTCCGTTTCTCGAATCAGTCTCGCGTCATTGCCATCAAAGTAGGCTAAGCCCCAGCCATGTTGATGATGATCAGTGACCCCGCCATGACGACTAAACTCCTCCAAGGAAAAATTAACATTCGTTGGAAACCTTGCGTTCATGGCAAAAAGCTCGCACATCGACTCGCCTCCTCAACTGTTGCATATCCCACATCCCATCGAAGCAACTTGAAAAATCTATGGGTTTGAAGCACTTAAAGTATGGCATGAGCATTGCTTTTTTTCTTCTGAAAACGACAACACCGGAGAAAGCTATGGAAAAATTACCTCATACTTACAAAGTTGAAATGGAACAAGATGGAGACTTTATCCGAACTCACGCCGATGAGGCACCAGTACTCCTTGTCGGCGCTCCACCTCAATTTGGAGGAAAATTGGGTAACTGGTCTCCAGAGACCCTAATCCTGTCTTCCATTGGTCAATGCCTTTTTTTAACCTATGTTTCCATATGTAAGGCTAGTAAGTTCAAGTTTTCAGATTATCGCGCTTCGGTGCAAGGCACACTAGAAAAGACCGATCATGGGGTCGCATTTACAGGTGCCCATTTGCAAGTTTCTTTGCAATCCAGCGACCCAGAGAAAGCCAAGCGGCTTCTTGAGAAAGCAGAGAAAAATTGCCTTGTTACAAACTCATTGAATTTTAATGTGAGCTTGGAAATCCAAACCAACTAATTTTTTTCGCACCTTCTTGACTTTAGTTTTAAATGACTTACGCTTAGGGGGTTATGATGAAGTTTATCTTTTCCATCGCTGCTTTGTTCTTTTCCTTGTTTTGCTTTTCTTGTAGCAACAAAGCGAGCCAGGCAGTCGATGGATACTCTTCGTCAGGAGCAAAGGTATCAGAGTGGGACGAGGACCATTCTCCTAGTGACTCTCACCAAACGTTATTTTTCTTAACTATCCCATTACAAACATCACTTAATTCCTTTTCCGCATCCTCTTTCTTCTCTGCTCCTAAACTACGGCATTCGAGAACCTATTATCAATTGCACTCAGGCCGCGACCCTCCTCGGTAGCCATTCAATTTTTTAAAATTCAGTGAATCACTCTATTTAGAAGAACACCATCTACCACATTGGTTTTTGTGGACGAAATAAAATTTCCAACATGGAGAATACATGAATTGAGCTATATTCGTACTCTTAATATGAATCTAGACATATTAGGAGGTCAATATTATGCGAATTGCATCACATCTATTATTTTTAATCTCATTCCTTATTTATAGCAACTTATCTGATGCTGCGACTAACAAAGTGTTGCAAGATGAAATTTCTAACTTGAAGAAGAACAATTCTATTCAGCAACCGAATCATAAACCTTATTTAACGCTTTATAAAATCTAATCTGTGATGGCGATTTAAGCTGCAATTTGAAAATTTGTTATTAAGCCACCGAGCGTTTTAGTTTTTCGTATTAGCATATTCTCAAAATCCAGAATTTTGCTGTTGGCTAGCACAGCCT
>JBNKNM010000420.1:0-3349 GCA_050293845.1 Pseudobacteriovorax sp.
TATATGGGAGTAACCAATTTTTTCTTCATAATTTTTGCTGGTAACAGCGGCGGATCCATATACGCCAAATGTCACAATTTTGGTAGAATACATGTGATAAAAAGTTCATGAAACATCTATTTTTATAGAATATTAGGGTTTTTCAGCATGTGCTCGTTGGTGATGGAATTGAGCATAGGGTTGGCGATTTGTGAGCCACTGGGCACATATAGCCAGTCAAGTCCTCTCCCCACCTTGAGGCTGTCACAGCTTTTGCGTTATAGCAAACTTTGATAATAGAGAAAAATGATCAGAGCCGATGTAAGTCCAAGATAGAATTGATTGATCGACGAAGATATTATTCTTACTATACTTGCCAGTCGGGAGTTCTCGGGCAAATTTACACCAGTCGTTTGGATTAATGTCTCTTGCATTAGGTTTAGAAATATTTAGAATGGTGTTCGTCTATTCATTTTAGTACAAAATGATTCGGAGGATAATGAATTGAGTGATTACGAATACCATGAGTTTTGCAGGCTCCATGAGCCAATGACTCCAGCTATGCAAGCGGCTATGCACAAGCTTTCTAGCAGGGCTAACGTGGGAACTCACACAGCCTTTTTCATCTACAACTATGCTAGCTTTAGGGGAGATCCTGAAAAGCTCTTGCTCAAATATTTTGACGTGTACTATTTTCTAGCAAACTACGGATGTGCTCGGTTACTACTTAAATATCCAAGCGATGAAGTGGATCTGAAAGGTCTTAAATCTCAGTCAGAAAAGTACATTGTAGAATGTAGTAAACGTGGCAAGAATGTTCTGGTAGATATCAATATCAGTCCAGAGGAGGCTGGTGGTTGGACCGATGGCGAAGGTTGGTTAGGCGCAATCCTACCAATCTACGATGAAATCAAGAAAGGCGACTATCGGATCTTTCAAATAGCGAAGGCAGTCCATCAAGACTATGATGGCGATCCAGTTAAGCTACCGCCAAAGTCCAGAATGTCAAAGGCTCAGAAGAGTTTATTGGAGTCTGTGAGCTATTGCGTCTGATGTGCTAGGCATATTCCCTTACCTGTAAATCGGGGGTCTTAAACAAGTTTGATACACCATTCGCCTAAAGCTTATCCACCATTGAGTATGGTGTAGACCCTGGAAATTTATAGTGCAAAATGATGATGTTTCTAAGAAAATCGAGCCCTAACAAAAAGGGCGGCTCGATGTGATCAGTATTTTTTTTGATGAGTTACGTTTCTTCAGGAACTCTTTTACTAGAGCAAGAACTTGGCTATGGTTTTGTATTTCAGTTATAGCCTTCATGGGTGGCTGTGATCCATTGGGTGGTGTTTCAGGTTTGGTCAGGACTTTAGGTTTAGATGGAGCAGTTTATTAATTGGCTTCTTTCAGAGTTCAGCAATTGATCGGACTACCTTGCAAATGAGTTTATTCGCTTGGATTCGAAATCCATTTAAAGATTTTGTGGTGACGATTGGAGGAAAAGAATTGTTGATCCTAGATGCCAAAAAACAGGCCAAATCAGGTAAACGAATGCCTGGAGTTAAATGGCATCATCAAGTTTCTTCGTCATCTTCAAAAAAAGAGTATGTGACCGCTCACAGTTTTGAGTGCATTGGGTTAGCAGTCAACTGTTTAGGCTGTGTTTCTTGCCTGATATTCTTGATAAGAATGATTGATGGTTTTATAAAACACAACAGAGATAGCAAAACTTTAAAGGAAAAAGTAGGGGATTTGATTGCTGCAAACCCATCACTCCTAGCTGGTCGAATAGTAGTGTGTGACGCTTGGTATGCGGCACAGCAAATCATAGGCCCTGCAATGCGAAACTCCGCAACGATAGTAACCAGAGTTGGAAAAAATGCCATAGCGTGCTATGAGCCAATACGTAAATTGGGTGCTAGGGGGCGACCAACCAAGTATGGCGAAGAGGTCAAGCTCCTAGGATTATTTGACATTCTAGAAAACATGATTGGCGAGGTAAAAAGCTGTTCTGGAGATACTCAACATGTTACTTACTGGAGCATCGAATTGATGTGGCAACCCATCAAACAAAAAGTTCTCTTTGTTGGATCTAAAGATGAAAGTGGCCGGAGAGTTGTCCTTTTGTGTACCGATCTAAATATAAATCCGTTGGAGATAATTCAAACATATGTTTATCGTAGCTCAATCGAACACTCCTTCTGGCTGTCAACGCAGTTCTTTTCTTCATGGACCTACCGATTTTGGACCAAGTTACCTATTGTTAAAGCAAGCCTAAAAGGCAACTTTAACCTCCACTGGTGCAGTAGCCATTTGCGTAAAACATTCCATGAAAAAATTCAAGCATATGAAACTTTCTTGACCATCGGATTTCTTGCACACGCCATGTTTCTATTTCTTGGTATGAGCTTTAAGAGTAATAAAATCAATGACAATATTCTATTTTTTCGGTTTAGAAATCGAGAAGCTTGAGCTTCAATACCCATTATGCGTGCAATGTTTGTCAATGGATATCAACATTTTATTCGTTCTGTGAAAACAGATTCAGAACTTGGAAAATTCCTCCTCAAAAAATACGAAAATCGCATAAGGAATCTCAATATGCGAAAAGTTTCATAAAAAAAGCAATATTTTGAGTTTGTGATCAAATCTTATAAGTGAAAAAACTCAGCTTATAGCCTCAGAGTGCGTGAAAACTCCTGACTGGCAAGTTATATACAAAGCGCGATAAAGCAATTCTTAATCAGGTCTTCGATAAAGTAAATTCCGCAGTATCTAAAGTAGAAAAATCTATACCCCTAGGTGGGGATCGATGGAAGTCGAATATTTATGTTAGATGTTATTTTCGATCCAGAAGTAAATAAAATTGAAAACATCGCTTCTGATATCAAATCTCGGTTACATGCTTTAGAGTCGAAGTTTAAGGACTATCGATTTACCGTTGAAGGTGCAGATAGTCAGGATGAAGAAGCCGAAGATTGGATTGGCAATATTCTTTATTCATGTTTAGCGGGGATATTCTTAGTAATTGCAGTAACGTTAAAATCAACTATCAGGTCTTTTTTGGTAGGACTAACGGTACTTTTTGGGGTTGGCAGTGTTGTGTGGGCGCTGTATGCACATGGATATATTGTGAGCCTCTTAGGGATCATAGGTATAATTGGAGTCGCAGGGGTTGCTGTAAATGACTCGCTGATTCTGATCGATACTATTGAGAAAAAGTATCAAGATGGGCAAAAAAAATCATTCTGCTATTATTAATGGAGTGGTGACCCGATTTAGAGCAATCGTAATGACCTGTGATAGCGATTTAAGCTGCAATTTGAAAATTTGTCACTAAGCCACCGAGCGTTTTAGTTTTTCGTATTAGCAT
>JBNKNM010000421.1:0-3342 GCA_050293845.1 Pseudobacteriovorax sp.
TTAATGGTACACGTATTTGGAAAGCTAGCAGCGTCGATTATGCTAATGATGGGAATTTGAACTGGTTATTCGAATAAAAGAATATAACGACAATCTCAATCATGCGAATCCCTTGCTAGGTTTTCCAAGGCTACACATTTTAGCTTTGTTCCCCAGAGAGTGCTATATCCCAGATCGGAAAAATTCGTAAATTAAGTATCAATTCTAAGGGACTCAACTAGCACCACGACGCTAGTTCTCCATGTATATTTCACCTCCAGGCGAAATATATCATATCCTAAAGGTATCGCCTGAAAGGCTAGGGATCGAATCCCTAATCAAGGACATTCGATAAAACTTCGGGCGCAAGGCGTGACAACTTACGAAACTGCAGCGCTATGCTTAAAAGACGATATAAAACCATAGAACCAACTCCCTGAGTCAGCCTGCGCAGCCATAAATACAGTAATTATAATATATTATTGAGCTTAGTTTTGAATTAGCCTCCTTGATATTTTTTCTGCAAGAAAATCTTTTGCTGCTCCGTACTACTATATGAAAAGAATATGGAGGGTAAAAATGATGCATGTTCCCATAACAACTCTTTCAATGGTAATGGTTTTAGTTGGTTGCGGAGGTAAAGCTAATTCATCGCCAAATAGTCAGCAGGGTTGCGCAGTTTGTAACTTAGCTACACAAGACTACACTCAGGTATATCAATTAACAGAAGGGCAAAAGGCCGATTTGCTCTTTATATGGGAGGAAGAAAAGCTGGCCAGAGATGTCTATGAGTATTTAAACTCACTCTACAACTTTAGGGTGTTTGCCAATATCAGCAAGTCTGAGCAAAGGCATATGGATGCTGTTGCAAGTCTTAAGGCAAAGTATGACCTCCCCAGCCATGTTGATGGTAATGTTAGAGGTGAGTTCTCTATTCCTGAAATAAAAAGCTTATATCAGGACCTTACTCGTAAGGGAGCACGATCTTTATATGCTGCATTCGAAGTTGGTCAATACATCGAAATCACAGATATTGATGATCTTGAGATCCGCATGACCCGAGCGCAACCTGATACAGAGCTAGTTTTTTCCAACCTGAGAGAGGGAAGCATTCGCCATTTAGCAGCATTTAATAAGCAGCTTTCACGTTACTGATGGGAGGATGCTTTATTGGCACATACAATCCCTCGACAAAGGCTGACATCAAGGCTCATAAAGTCTACCAGCTGAGTCGGGGTGAATACGATTGAACTTGTATGGAGAAACATTTACATTTCACAACAGTGACAATAGATTGCTGTGGAAACAAAATACCTGACATAAGCATACATGGTGAGAAAGAGTAGAATGGTCGCTACATCTAAACCAGGAAATCCCCCATTAGCTGTTAAAGTGGAATGCGATAAGCTCAGCGACCGAGACATAATCCGGTTTTCTATACAAAATATTGAGTATTTTAGGTGTGTTGTAGAGCACTATCAAAAAAACCTCAAAAGTTTCATCAAACGCATCAGTGGATTACAGGAGCAGGAAATTGAAGATATCTTACAAGAATCATTCATCAAAATTTATATCAATTTAAATGCTTACATTCCTGAGATGAGTTTTAAGTCTTGGATTTATCAAATCACCAGAAACCAAACAATCGACTATTTCAGAAAGAATAAACGGAACTACCTGCAGCAAGAATTGAAGCCTTTAGCCACCGACAGAGTATCCTTGAGCAAGTCCCTTGAGCAGGAGAATCCAGAAAGCAGTTTCATGGAAGCTGAACTTCACGGAAAACTTCTAGCAGCCATTTATAGCTTAAAACCCAAGTACCGGGAATTCGCCATACTAAGGTTTATTGAGGGGAAATCATATGATGAAATCAGCGATATTACCATGGAGTCTATAGGTACCGTTAGCTCAAAGATAAACCGCGCAAAGAACTTACTAAAACTTGCTTTTAAAGGGAGCGCGTTAAAATGAAATCTATATCAGATAAAGTAATTGATGCTATAAAAAACAGAGGGCTCAAATCTAAATCGAAAGAACTTTTCCTGATGCAAAAGATGCTGATCTGGTCTATCGTCATCATATTATCAGCGATGTCTGCCCTAACTTTTAGTATTGTATTGTATTGTGTCGATGATATAAATACTGATAGTAACATTTTCAGCCCTCAGACAGTCTACCTCTATTTACTACTAATATTTCCTGTCATTTGGCTGTTAGGGGCTGGAATGCTCATGTTTTTGGGAGTCAAGACATATAGATCTGTACCCAGGGGGTATCGCACTAATTTTTCTAAAATTATTCTAATTTATATTCCCCTGGTTTTTGTCATAGCTTATGCATTGAACCAACAAGGTGTAGCACAGAATATTGATAAGAGTTTAGCATCTATAGTTCCAAGCTATACCTCATGGCAAGTACTTAAAGAAAAAGTTTGGAATCAACCAAAGCATGGTTTAATTGCTGGACGTATCGAAGGAATAGAAGCGAGATTCTTCATTCTAATGGATCATAATACTAAACAATGGGAAGTCACCTATAGCCAGTCTATACTTCGTCACAACTTAAAACTACACCCAGGGCTGAACATTAAAATCATCGGAGAACAGGTCTCAGATACTAAGTTTACTGCCTCTGAAATCAGGCCCTGGCAAAATCAGCGGGGTAGAAGGCGTCCCAGGGGAGATGGTCGTAAAAGGTGTGGGCAGCTATATGAGTTCGGTAGTCCCGAGCAAATCGATTGCATCAAGAGCAATCATCGTGACCCAGCAAAGTCAACGAATCCATAGCCACCCACTTTTTTTGCGAAATACGACGGCTTTTTTCTGATTGGACTCCGGAGCTCAGTTTTATCGAAAGTTCAAATGGAAAATATGACTTTTATTGATGTTGATGGTAACGCAAACGAGATTATCCTTAAGATTCCCGAAGGAGTTCAGGTGGAAAACCTCTACCTCTATACCGATGCCGCATCGAAACTAACACTACAAAAATAGGTCCCTAATGCTTTTGTGAGGTGTCCCCAGACCTTCTTGTGAAAAGCAGAGTATCGCATAACTATTTCTAGATACAAGTGATCACGAATTTAACCATCTGTGCATCTTCGTATCTCATGCAGAATTTTGATTTATAAGAATGAGTGAATAGGTAACACTAGCTGAATGGACAAGATTCATAGGTTGGGTCGCAAAGTTTTATCAAGCTACAGTAATAGCCTTCAGTAGTTGCAGTTATGCAGCGAGCGCCATAAAGCGTTCTTTGGGAATCTGTCCCGGGATTTTAAATGCAATGTGCCCGCACAGAATCGCGTGGGGCGAAATAAAAATTTCTTCATGCTTAGATATCCGTAATATTAAATTACGGAGT
>JBNKNM010000422.1:0-3336 GCA_050293845.1 Pseudobacteriovorax sp.
CTGAGCACGAAACACTTTGCTACTAGGGCTTTCAAAAATTAATTCAAGATTATGATACCCCGGTACCCGTATAGAGGAGTCCTCGTCAGCTGCTATATTTCTCTTACGGAAAGCTATTACCATTGGCATCCCTTAAAAAAAAGCTAAATTGGCATCGGAGCCTATGAAATTTTCTTGATTGATTTAGAAATCTAAAAGCCCTTTGTTCCTTAATTCTTGCGTCGTTATAATCCCTTTGTTAGTTTTTATGCAGCTAGTTTCAAATTATATGAGGTCACTAATCATGCAGTATCCCCTTGATAGTATAGCCAATTCGGTTATCACTAAAAAAATCCTACGCCGTATTGGTGTTAGTGCTCCACCCAGGCTTATCCGCGCCGAGGAGCCATGGCAAGAAGGCCTTTTAAAAGGTAAAGATATCTTAATCGCTGGGGGGAGCCATTTTTTAGGCTTAATGCAAGAAACTTTAGCCCAAACGGGAGCAGCCTATATTCTAACTCCTCAAATTGATAAAGCGATTTTCTCTGAACTCGATCACTACACCATCCCTGCTTTAGACAACCAAGAGCCTCTAGCGAATGTGCGGGGAATTATTTACGATTCTAGCCATTTAAAGACTCCGGAAGATCTTAAAGAACTTTTCCATTTTTTCCACGCCACGGTTCAATTCTTAGTTCCCAATTGCAGGATAGTAATTTTGGCGCAAAACCCCCAAAATTGTATTGAAACTAAGCATAGAGCTACGGTGCGAGCCATTACAGGATTTTCGCGAAGCCTTGCCAAAGAACTTGCGCGAAACGGTACGACGCTACAATTATTACAGGTTGGAAATGGTAAAGAGGCAGGAAAACGAGCTGGTCCTGCCGTTGAATTCTTTCTTTCCGACTACTCTTCTTTTATTACAGGCCAAATAGTAAGAATTGGAGATACAGCAAGAGGGGACTTAACTTGCCAACTCGCTGGAAGCTTAGCAGGAAAAGTGGCACTAGTAACAGGAGCTGCGGGGGGTATCGGAGCTGCGTCAGTGAAAACTTTAAGCGATGAAGGCGCCCATGTAATAGCTTTGGACCGACCTGAAAGTGAGAAGGATCTTATAAACATAGCGAAAAGATGTGATGCTGACCCTCTCCTAGTCACATTGGGCACCCCAAAAACAAATGAAGAAGTCATCTCATGCATAAGAGATCGTGTCGGTAAGCTTGATATTATCGTTCATAATGCAGGGATTACCAGGGATAAAACCTTAAAACGCATGTCGGAAGTCCACTGGAATCTAGTCATGTCTATCAATCTTATCTCTATTATTTCATTGAATGAGGCACTGCTAGGAGACAAACTGATCTCCGAATTTGGTAGGATTATATGCCTTTCTTCCATATCAGGTATCGCTGGCAATTTTGGCCAGACTAATTATTCTAGCTCAAAATCAGGACTTTTGGGATATGTGGAAGGTCTAGCTCAAGATTTAAGGACACAGGGCATCACAGTTAATGCCATTGCACCAGGGTTCATCGAAACTCAAATGACAGCAAAAATGCCTTTTGTTGCAAAAACTTTCGCACGACGTTTGGCGAGCCTAGCCCAAGGTGGCTTGCCCAGTGATGTAGCTAAGGCGATTACCTTTCTTGCGAGTTCGACTTCAGCTGGCATCAATGGCTCAGTGCTTAGGGTCTGCGGTGGTCACCTCATGGGAGCATAAAATGCTATATAAACTTTTCATTATTCTTTTATTTTTGAGCTCTTGTATCAAATCAACTAGCAATGTGAATGCAGACAAGGATATCATTATGATCACAGCAAAAGTCATAGATGCGAAAGGTCTCGATGGATGTAACTTTCTATTGGAATTAGACGATGGAAAAAAAGTTCAACCACTATCCTTACCTTCCGAATTTTCCCAAGATGGGCTAAAAGTGGAAGTGGAATTTAAAGTGAAGACCGGAATGATGTCTATTTGCATGGCAGGTCCTACTGTGGAGATTATAAAAATCGCTAAAAAGTAAGTGATTGAAAAACTAACACTGGTGCCCAATTTTTCAACATTGGGCTCCTCTCAAATTCTTATTTCGGAGTCTTAAAGCTGGAATGGCTATTGCAGAAATAAGTTAAAATGGGAGGATATCATGAAAAAAATTCTAATTAGCCTATTCCTATTGTCTGTCACAAATATAGCCTGCATGACCCAAAAGGATAAGGAAATTTATGCTGAAGTTTTTGGACCCACACCAGAGGAACAGGTAGAGCCAAAAGCAGAAAATCAAGAAAAACCAAAAGATGCGCTGCAAAATACTAAAGCTCTAAAGACAGAGTAATGACTTACGCTATTGCATAGTTTTGTGGGATCTCAATATACGATTCCCAGGTTACCGGTGCCAGAGATCACGTAAATCATAATCGAAAATAATCTGCTGAATTTTGCATTCTATTTTCGGTTTAGTAAAAAAATTCATCATTTCAGTTATCTTGAAGTAATTATTGTAATATTTGACTCAAGTTAGAGAAAAAAGCACACCCCTTTCAAACTTTGCATTTAATTTCCGATCACTAACGAGTGAAGGAGGGGGTCTGTATTGCATGTGCTAGCTATCATCTGGGCATTGAGCGGATTTATGATTTCCTGCTCCGAGGACTTAGACCGTCGCGCACCGATTTATCAAACTGATGATGCTGAAGTAGATAAAGAAACAACCGAAGTCATTTTTTTTCTCCCTAGCAGAGAACCTCTGGCTTTGGAAGTTGCTGATATCGAAGACTATATGAACAGTTACTATTTCAGTTTTGCACCTGAGGGTGATTACTGTCCAAAAACAGAGCTTATCGAAGATGCCGGTACGTATAAAGATCTGCAAAGAATAAGCTACCTCCTACCAGTCGAATGCGATTATCTTCTAACAGTCGTGCTGGGAAAAGCTTCTTTAAATAATTCATTAACCATGCAATCAAGTATTTCTTATGAATCGACTATTGGTCCATTAATGGAGACCTATTGTAACAGCTGCCATGAAGACTATAGCAGTTACGAAGGAACTTTAGGACAGCAGGAGAATATTATTGTTCAAGTTGAAAACGGAGACATGCCTCCTGAGCAGGCCCTCAATGACTCTGAAATAGCAAGCTTTTTGGGGTGGCAGGCAGGGGGCTTTACTAACGCAGATCCCAACAAAGTTGAGCCCAATAGTTTATTAGCTAAGTTCGATAAAAGATATTTTAGAAATGATTTAAACTAAGTCTTTTCCCCACTTGTAAAGGAACTTCTAATATTTGAATACAAGTGAGTCAATATAAATTTATATTCAGGTATATCGTGGGAACATGGAATTTTAGTGAAGATCGGAA
>JBNKNM010000423.1:0-3329 GCA_050293845.1 Pseudobacteriovorax sp.
TTGAAAAATATGAGGTTGAGATCACGAAGTGATTTTTCTAGTATCCCAATAAGGAAGCTTTTGGAAAAATTGACAGCCGCTAATATGGTTCAAGTAATACTACCAATGACCAACTTGCCAAACACCGCCATAATGGCGGTGTTTGGGCTTTGTAGGGGAGGGTGTTTTTGCAACTTAACCTTCAGCAATTGCTTGGTCATCCTGAAAATTAAATTTAAGTAAAGATCTATATTCATCTATCCTTTCTTTTAAAAGTGAATTCTCAGTTTCAAGTTTTGCTACATGAAGTGCATACTTTGAAGCTTTTTCTTCTAAAGCCTTGTGGGTGCATACTTGATATATGAATTTATCAATTTCTTTATTCTTTTTCCTCAGTTCCTCATTTAGTGTTTTAACGGTGTCTATGATTCCTTCTGTTGCCTGTAGTTTTTCCTTTAGTTCCACATTGCTTTTCAAAGCTTCACGGGCTTTTGATAAAGCATTTAATTTTTCAGATTCTAAAGTAGCTATTTGGGCTTCATATGCCGACTTTAGATTATCTTCAGCGAGTCGAGCATTTGATTGAATACCTCTAAATGAGTCCAGTATTAGTTTCATGGATTTCGCTACTGTATTGATTTCTTCGGTACTTGCTTCTCGTGAAGATTGGAAATTTTCAAGCAAATCCGATGAGAGTTCACCTGATTTTTGCCGGTATCTGCAACAAGTTTATTAAATTTATCCTGTATTTCTAGACTTGTTCTTATTGACATCGGCTGAGATTTACTCATAATAATTCCTTTCCAGGTAAATAATAGTCTTTGTGGACCTAAACTTTAGCGGGATCTTTCCGTCGAAACAATCTTAACTTTGATCATCATGAATTCGGTATATCTTGTTTCATAATAAGCTTTCCTTCCGGCGGTAAAAGCCCCGATTTAAGCCGTGATACCTGGGTATGTGTTTTCTTAGCTTGAGAATAAAGCCAGCCACCAAGCTCTTCGGTTTCTTCAACAATACTGTTTGCAATGCCTTCCATGGTTTTTGCCGAATGTTGGGTTTTATAAGCCTTTTTTTGCTCACGAGTCATTTTATCCGAAGGTATTGTTTCGTAAATGTGATCAATTTCATGGCCTCCAAAAAGATCGCGTTTTGTTATGGTCCTAACATGAATTTTGTTTGAATAAGCACGCTTTTTCTTAGTAGTGGGGTTTTTAAGGCTTTCGACTTCAGCCACCATGAAAGAGATTCTGGATTTTAAGTTCTCAACCTCATCACGTAGTTCACGCGTATCATCCCATAGTTGATAGTACATTGCCCAAGCTTCGTCGGTATTAATAACCTTTACAAGTGCGACTATAGAATCCCTAGGGAGGAACAAAACCTTGGGGGTTTTAATTGGTATAATACCCTGTTTTGCAAGCATTTTTCGGATGTTCGGTACTATTGGTTCCGAACATATGGCATGCTTATCCAGATGTTTTGTTATGTTCCTCGTTGAAGTATTTAGAAGCTCTGCAATCTGAGAAACCGTTAGCCCGTCCTCTTCGCCCATGGAAATAATCTGAACAAGCGCTTCCCTCCCGTTAAGTGATATTTTCTTTTTATTTATTGCCAGTCCCAATTTAGAGTTTGGCTTTACGAGATCCATATAATATATCCTTTTGACAATATGAATTTGTTACTAAAAAATTAGCAGGAAAGAAATAAGGAATAGTCGCTTGAAGAGAGTGTGTACCGGAGCAAAGTGGTAGCACAGTTTAATAGCATATTCATATATTACATTGGTGACAAGAGAAATGAGGCCGAAGCCTCACTTTTTATGCAATTTTTGTAGTTTCGAATGCAGCAAGTATTTCTTTGAATGACTCCAGTGCTGCAAGTGAAAGATCAAACCCCTCTGATACGGAAAGATCTTTAAGCTCCGCTGGCACTAGAGTTAAACCACTGAATGCTTGAGACAATGCTTCACGAAAGTCCTTGCTTTCAAAAAGCTTTAAAACATCGGTGATTTGCAAACCATCACCTGCAACTTCTTTTCCAATTAGTACTCCCAGAGTTGTAATAAAAGCAATTACATCTTGAGTTTCATTAATTCCGGTCATAATACCTCACTTTTTTAAAATTATTTTATCTCCCGTTTGAGGAGTTTAAACTCATTGACTTTTCAAGCCGATTCATAAGATCTGTCAGTAGCCTTAACAAACATGAATTTTCTGTGAAAAATATTCCGATTCAGGAAGCTCTGCTATGACTTCCTTAATCTTTCTATAGGCTGTCGCAGCTCTCGACCATTGCATCCATTCACGATGTTTGCTTCCCGCTAGATCTTTAGATTTGAATTTTGAAGTTGGCAGATTGTGTGCATTAATTTCCGAGTGGTACTTGAAGCTCATTGATTATCCGCCCTCACCACAATCTCTTGTCTATTTCAGCATCTAGAGCATTGATAAAACGTTTTTCTGCTTCTACGACCATTTGCTCTTCCGCATTCTCACGCCGAATCATGGATGCTATAGAAGCGATAGTATTTCTAATCATTAACCATTTTCGGTTTGTCTCCTTTGACCTCCAGACATGAAGCTTTGATGTCCTATCTTTTTGGATAAATTTTTTACGGGGAATATAAGTTCGATGCCCAAGAGTAATCCCTACTACCTGTGTTCTTTTATCTCGTGGAATTCCCTTTTGTTTGATCGGCCTACGCTCAGAACTAAGGAATCTGATCGCCGAGAGACGTTTTTTGCTAGCAAATAATTTCGAGGATATACCAGCTTCGATGCCCCCGACACTTCTCACTAAACTAGTTGTAAGAACGGAATCAACTGAGGGTTTTGAGTATGGATCAGCAGGTCCATATTTAGGACCCTTTCTGGGTAAACCATATTTTTCTCTAGTAATTTCAGAAGATACCTTTCTAGCAGCATTTATAGATTTATTTTGAGAGTTCTTTATGGCTTGCAAATATGCTTTCATTCCTTCCTTTTTTAGGAGGATAGGTAATTTTGATTTATCGAGTGAAAATCTAACATCCATTATTTTTTCCGCTCAAGATGGGTTAGCCTTTCCGATATCGCCTCAAGATTCCCATTGATCATTTCGAGAGATTTGGCATGCAGATCGAGTTTTGCCGAAAGTTTATTGATACAGGATGTAAAATGCTGCAAAGACTGAACAAAAGATTCGTAGGATCTATTATTTCGCTCTTCTACTTTTCCAATAGCTCTTTCCAGACGCATTATGTCGCGATCGTATGTGGTTGGTGGTGGGGTAGGATTTTTACTGTCAAAATACATCCTGTAAATGAGGACGATAGCAACTAAAAAAGGGCCTCCTGTTTTAAATAGTTC
>JBNKNM010000424.1:0-3327 GCA_050293845.1 Pseudobacteriovorax sp.
ATTAATATCCATGGCCATCCTTACGTCGACATGCTGGGAAATCCTCCCAGCTCATCTATGGAGCAAACTATTCGGGATGCTACGTTTCAGGTAGTCTCGATTCAAACGACCACAGGTTTTTCGAATGCAGATTTTAACCTCTGGCCTGTATTCAGTGAGTATATACTCTTGGGAGTTATGTTTATCGGAGGGTGTGGAGGGTCCACGGGGGGCGGTATAAAAGTAAGTAGAGTGGTAACTTGCTTCAAATTATTCTTAAGCCAATTAGAGAAAGTTTATCGTCCTAGTGTCATACGTCCTATCAAAGTCGGAAAAAACGTTTTAGGTGAAGATATAAAAATAACTATCCTTCTCCATTTCATAGCTGTCATAATTTTAGCATTTTTAGGCGCCATGTTATTAATACTTTTTGAAAATGATATTGATAGTCTATCTGCATTTAGTGCTTCTATAGCTACCATCAATAACATTGGTCCCGGTTTTTCCCTAGTCGGAGCAACTCAAAACTATTCGTGGCTCACTAATCCTTCAAAAATTATCTTAGCACTTTGGATGCTAATTGGCCGCCTTGAAGTTTTTACAGTGCTTGTCATATTTACTCCTAGGTTTTGGAAGCAATCCTAATTTATATAGGATTGTTTTGTCTTATATTCTTTCCCCGAGACATAGCTAAAGGTAAGCATAATCAATTGCAGAAACTTTCACAGCCTAAGAAAGATAGACGCAACCAATATGGAAAAATCGATTTCATGTATTAATACGAATCCTTACGTAAAAATCAGATTTATAAATTTTTTGTAATATGCTTTGACTTTTGTTTTGTTTTGTAACAAACCATTAGCAAATAAACATGATCATATAAGAGCATACTTTCAAACAGAGCTTGGTAAAAATTATGAGGAGATAATACAGAACCTATACACTGATGAGGGTTTCGAGCGCAAAGCTGTACCATGATTATCCCCTTCGTAATAATTAAGAGTAAAGTCAAATGACAGTAATTCGAACGATCTTTTTCGTTTCATCCCTAATACTTATCTATTTTTGGTCAGAAGATAACTTTATTGGCTTACTGCAAATATTCCTCTGTGCGTTTCTTCTATTATTTAATGCCATAATCCTTTTAATCCTAGAATAATCTTACGGATTTTGACTAGATCGGAATTCGATTAAGTTTACCTGTAGATTAGGAAATCAAAAATCAAAATACTCTCAGGGCAATAGTGCATATTTATTAGATCTTTTGGCAAAATCAATATGATCTCAAGTAAAAGTATATTTATAGCGATCTATACACTAGGTAGAGTTCTTGGAGGAAAAAAAGATGCATTTTAACTTTAGAAGAATAGCAAAAGAAGGTAGAATTCTAGTTCTTGACGATGATAAGACATTCTGTCTATTGATGAAATCTATTGCGGCAAAAAAACAAATAGCACTCGATTACATCACAAAAGCACATAAATTAAAAAATAAATCCCTTGATCGCTATAATAGCATTTGGATTGACTACTCTTTAGATGATACTACTGGCGTGGCCATTGCTGAAGATTTATTAAAGACACACCCAGAAATTCCAATTGTCATGATCAGTACAACGAATCGTCATTTTGGAGATGAGACTAATCAACTTCCAAATATTAAGGCTACGATAAGCAAGTGGGACTTAGCAGACGCAGAAATGGGTGATGAAATGATTGCGAGTATCAAAGGAAAATTTCGTTCATATCACGGTAATTACTTGAATTTTTGGGGAGTCAAAGAAGGGGAGCAGTTAACACAAGTGAGAGAGCATCTCAAGGACATGATACCCAAAGAAAAATGCATTAGCACGCTCTATTAATGAAACCGAAACAGTAGGATTTTGATTTAAGAATCGTTATGTTTCTTCATCAAGATTAAGCGAGTTCTAATCTTGTAAAAATTCAAAAAATAGATGACTCAAAAAAGATAACCTATTTCTAAAATTTGTAAATACGGCAACCCCAGTTTGCCTGCTTTTGTTCCTAGCCTTTCAATTTCACTCTTGAAACTGGAATAACCTTCCGTTTGAACTAGGGCTTGATTAATGAACTTATCTTCAGTGAAAGTTCCTGAAAAACCAGCCTGAGAATAGATGGGTATATTATATCCAAACCCAAAACCAGTAAACCACCCTTGCCGATGATACCATGTAAAGCCAACTTTTGGATTTAGATATATAGAGTAAATATTGAGATCAGCTTGTACATCTATAGGGTATGACACTCCCTCACTGGTGAGTGTAACAGTCCTTTCCCCTGTAATATCGAATTTTTGTATTCCTCCGCCATATTCACAGTAAAAAGGATGCTTTTTAAAAGGGACAAATCGATTCTTATACTCAATATGCGCAAGATTTCCTTTAAGGTTTCGAACACGCCCTCGGCTCCCAATGTTAAAGTCGAATGTTCCCATTTCAATAAAGTGTGAGACCCCCTTTCTTCGTACCTTCCCGAAACCGATTTGATATGGGTAAGGAAAGCTGACAGAGGTCAAAGCTGCCCAACGAGATTTAGTTCTTTTAGTTCTATTTTTTTTGGTTTTTGATTGTACTTCTATAGGTATTAAAAGAGCTAAAAGTATTATTAAATAACGCACTATTAAAATCCTTTAATTTGCCCTAGTAGTAAACCACTAATAAAGAAAAAGTCGACAGCGGGGTGAACTCCATCTTTATCAAAACAAGGTTTCCAGTCTTCCGTGTCTTGATCTCTCTGCCATAAATATGGCTCACAGCGATCTCTGTATTGCGGACGCTTATCACTGGGAAATAGAGATTCATTCATTAAAACATCCATTATCAAGCTGCTATTTCCAGCATTCATTCCAGCGTAAATGAATTGAAATAGAGCGTTTTGAGGCTGACGGCTAATCAAAGAGTCTAGAATCTCTAAGTCTTTTTCAAACAAAGCTCCAAATAGAGCAATTCGTAATAGCATTCTTAAACCTTGCAGGTGCGCTTGATACCCAGTTAAATTTTTACTAAGATCGGGAATATATCCTCTTTCCTCAGAGTCTTGACCACCTAGCCTAAATCGTAACTCGTGAAGTTCAGATTCGGTAGTAGCCTCCCCAATAATGCCATTATTTTTTTCGCCATAACTTATAATCCGTTCTACAGCATCCAAATCGGAAAAATCCCAAAGAGCAATCATCAATCCTAGAATCATATCTCGGCTGATAGAACTAGCTGACTTCCCATCCTTAAAGCAGCTGTGATTGGCTGATCGATACCAACGGCCTGGCTCACTTAAAGACTCAGCCTGATATAAATCAACATCTATATTAGAACTGCTCATTAACGCTGTA
>JBNKNM010000425.1:0-3260 GCA_050293845.1 Pseudobacteriovorax sp.
CATCCAGGCAAAAAAAAGCATTGCTTGTCATTTTGGAACTTTTCCACTGGGGGACGATGGGATGCATGAGGCAGCAGAAGAATTAGAAAAACAGACGAAATCTGCAAGACTTACAGCAAACAAATTCCTGCTACTGCAAAATGGGGACTCGCTATTGCGTTAGCACGATCGAGTAGGAGGTGGTAAAATGAATATTTAAACCTACGGTAGGCCCGCAAAGGTATTCATTCTACCAGACTCCTCTCACACCACCGGACGTACGGTTCACGTATCACGGCGGTTCACAGAATTAATTAATGGATGGTGACGTTGCCAATTGTCAAACAAGGAAACGAGACCCATCTGGTCAAAGACATATTTCGGGTAGGCCTTATTCATATGAGAGGCTCCCGAGTTCCACCATGATCCACGTTGATTAAAAGAGGACATTACTGCTCGTTCTTCTGTAAGACCAAGTGCTATAAGATTTGTTCGCCGAGTCCAATTCCGTTTCCATTGCTGCCATTTAATCTTCCGTAAATGACGACGAATCCATCCGTCTAATTCATCCGAAAATCCCTTTACTTCACTTAGCTTGAAGTAGTTAATCCAACCACTTAACAGTGGATTAAGGTCTTCATGGATATACTTAAATAGATTACGGCCTCTTCCTCTCCTGAACTTGTCCTTTAGTTTCGACCTAAACCTAGCTAGGCTCTCCTTAGACACTTTCAGCTTTACCATTTTATTGCTGGTAAAGCTATACCCTAACAATGTCCGTCGCCAAGGTCGGTCGATTGCACTCTTTGCTTTATTGACTTTTAACTTCAGTCGCCGTTCAATAAAGTGGCTCACACTCTCCATCACCCGCTCGGCGGATTGCTTACTCCCAACATAGATCTGGAAGTCGTCCGCATAGCGGACGAATCGATGACCCCGTTCCTCCAACTCCTTGTCTAGTTCGTCTAATACTATATTTGACAAAAGTGGCGAAAGCGGGCTCCCTTGCGGTGTACCCTTATCTCGTGTTTCTTCTTTCCCTTGGTATATCATACCGCTTTTCAAGTACCTGTCTATCAGGTGGATTACGCGTCGATCCCCTATCCTGACTCGCAGTTTACTTAATAGTCGATCATGATTTACCTCGTCGAAGAATTTACTTAAGTCCAAATCTACCACCCAACGTCTGCCTGTGTTAATATGATCCTGCGCCTGGCGTAGCGCTTGATGCGCTGACCTCCCTGGCCTGAATCCATAACTCCAATTGCTGAATGTCGGATCGTATATCGGACTTAGTACTTGGTGTAAGGCCTGTTGGATCAGCCGATCTATCACGGTCGGTATCCCTAACAGACGCTTGCCCCCTTTGGGCTTCGGTATCTCCACTTTCCTCACCGATTGTGGATGATAATTGTCTGTCAGTAATGCAGCCTTAATCCTTTCCCAGTGTACTTCCAGGTAACTTTTCATCTCATAGACTCCCAGGCCATCCACGCCTGCTGAACCCTTGTTTCCTAATACCTGGTGGTACGCTAGTGACATGTTCTCCTTCCTGACCACTTGTTCCATCAGATTGGCCAGCGTCTCGTGACAATTCCCACTTTCGTTCCCTGGTTGGTTTGCTGCACTCATGATTTAACTCCAGCTTTCCGAGCTTTACTTCTTTCATAAGCCCAGTATTCCTCGATACTGGCTTCTGCTGCTGCTTCCTTAACCACAAATTTCAGTTTCATTGTCTTAATTCTATGTTCAGTCCTTCATCCTATGGTCATTCGGACTACTATGACCTCTGCTGACTTCTGTAGGCGCAGTTCATTGTCTCCAATGAAGTTGTGGCACAAGTCTCCCCTGACTCAGAGGTGCTTCCTAAACATCCACCTTCCTACAGATCTCCCCGGGTAATGCGCAACTACCTTCACACTTATATCTGCCGCATATACATAATTAATTTCCGGATGGGATTTGGGCTTTGAAGATATGCGCCTTCTTACCCATTAATTATGCCTCCTATGCAATTCCTGTTCGTCAGACCAGTGCTTTGTCTTCAGCTTCCTTCAGCCAACATCTCGCAATGTTAACCTTGCCGTTCAACTAATACTTCCCCCCATCGGGCGTATAAAGGACTTTCACCTCCAAGTAGTCGCGCCCTGCCGGGCGCACAATAAAAAAAAGGGGAAGTACAGCGTGCACTCCCCCAACGTTATTTAGATAAAAATGTATTCTAACTTTCAGTTTCCCCCTAGCATCGATCGATGCAATTCAGATCCTCAAACGCAGTAGCCAATCTGCTCACAAATGTTTGTTCACCGGCGCGTAACCATTGTCTTGGGTCATAGTACTTTTTATTCGGTTTGTCATCTCCATCTGGATTTCCGATCTGACCCTGCAAATACGCTTTATTTGTCTCATAATAATCTTTTACTCCTAGCCAGTATGCCCATTGCATATCGGTATCGATATTCATTTTAATGGCTCCATACCCAATAGCCTCCCTGATTTCTGCTTGGCTAGAACCAGAACCACCATGGAAGACAAAATTTATTGGATTTGGTTTGGTGTTAAATTTCTGCTGGACAAAATCCTGAGAATTCTTCAAGATAATAGGACGCAATTCGACATTACCAGGTTTATAAACACCATGCACATTACCAAAGGCAGCGGCAATCGTAAACTGATCGCTGATCTTGCTAAGTTCCTCGTACGCAAAGGCCACTTCTTCGGGTTGTGTATAAAGTCTGCTGCTGTCAACATCTGTATTATCGACACCATCCTCTTCACCACCGGTGACTCCCAATTCAATTTCAAGCGTCATACCAATCTTTGCCATCCGAGCAAGGTACTTTTTACATATTTCAATGTTTTCCTCAATCGGCTCTTCTGATAAATCAAGCATGTGGCTGCTATAAAGGGGATATCCCCTTGATTCGTAAAATTTTTCGCCAGCATCCAGCAGGCCGTCGATCCAGGGCAACAATTTTTTTGCACAATGATCGGTATGTAAGATCACAGGTACCCCATAGGCTGCTGCCATAGTATGCACGTGCATGGCTCCGGAAATTCCCCCAACGATTGCGGCATTTTGATTCTCATTTGACAGGCTTTTACCGGCAAAGAATACAGCACCTCCGTTTGAATATTGAATCATAACGGGAGAATTTACCTTTTTGGCCGTTTCCAGGACGGCATTGACCGAGTTAGTACCGACTACATTTACCGCCGGCAATGCAAAGTCATTTTCATTCGCATAGTTTAACAAATCTGTCACCTCCTGACCGTGTAGC
>JBNKNM010000426.1:0-3249 GCA_050293845.1 Pseudobacteriovorax sp.
GTTTTAAGGCTATCCAGTAAAGCTCCATACTGGTCCGTTGAAAGTGCACATCTTTCTTGGTAGCTCTTAAGCGTGTAAACATGCTTAGCGCGGCATCTAATAGCAAAGGCTGGCGATGAGACAATGGGCGGGAGGAGTCCTTCAAATCTGTCGCCGTAGTGGGGTATCTCGCACTCAAGAATTGAATGGGAGTTTTTAAGTTCTTTTCCTACAAGGGAAGCTATCGTATTAATAATCCTATGGATCGAATCAGAATCCATCGATCCGATTTCCTTGAGACGTGGCTCACCAGCTTGCCCCAGCCAAAGGCTGCCATTAGAGCTTGCAATGATATCTTGGGTCATGGGATCTACCATGTAGCCCAAGATATCTTTAAGCTGGTGATTTAAAATCTCAATGCTCACGCTTCAAACCCCCACCGAATCAAGTATTGAGAGGTTTAGAATTGAGTAATTGAGCGACTTTATTTTGACCTTGGTTGTTCCTGGTTTGTCTTTAGGATCTCTTATTACTGCAAAATAGCGCATTTGCTGGGCATAAAAGTTTTCTAGATGCTCTGCCGATTCTATGTAGCTAGCAAAGGAGCGGAAGGGATTTATATCAGATTTCAGCTCTAAAACGTCGAGTCTATGTAGTTTTTCGGCAATGAGGGACTTAAGCTCGTCCATAGGAACGTTCCTCATGATTTTGCAATAAGTCACCGTGCAAGAAAAGTTGCTTGTCACTCATAGCTATCGTTGCATTGTTATGAGGAAAATTTATAATGGCAGGTATAAGCGGGTTCCAAACTGCTTAACTTGCCGCCAAACGCAAGGGTTTGTGCTGGTAACACTTATCTTTGCGTGGCAAGTTTTCCTCAAGGCTTTCACCTACAGGCTACTAGATCGCTATTCAATACCTCAACAGTAAATCCCGCTGGTCTTAAAAAACCTGCCCATACGGTTAATTTTTTTCACCACTTCTAAAAAATTCGTGACGAAATGGAACAAATGAACTATTTTGCCCTATAATTAGCCTGATGGGATGAATCTTCCACGAGGAAGCATTATGGAAACAAAAGAAGAAGTATGTCAATTTATCATATCGGAAGTCCGCAAGTACCTCGATAAGGGAAAACCGAGTGTGCGATATGCTTCTTTAACAAGAAAAACAGGATGTTCGCGCTCTACAATTCAACGTGCTGCCCAAGGTGAGATTTCAACAATGAGAGCCGATACCGTATTTTCTATGCTAAGGCTTTTCAGGGGAATCGAAAAAGCCCTGGTTATTATGGAAACGCTTTATCCAAAATGGCATAAGATATACGGGCAGTACTGGAGACAAGCTCATATCGCATCTCTAAAATCAGATAATATTGAATGGAATGAAATTAGAAGTCACCTGTTAGACCTATCAGGAACAACAGGAGTATCTACAGACTGGATTCTGAATCGATATGGTAGTAAAGGCATTGAAGAAGCAGAATACTTAGTCTTCAATAACGTTATAGAATTGAGGAATGGTAAATATTTTACTTTAGATCCTAGTTACTCCGATTCTTCAGCTTCAGCCTTAGAAAGGGCCATAATTGATGCTAAAAAATTTGATCACGATCAAGTTGGAAATGGTCAGTTTTGGCAAAGATTTACGGAGTCGTTTACGGATAGTAACAAAGAAAAGTTTCTACAATTGACTAGAACTTATGTGACTGAAATCAGGCATTTAATTAGTGAAAATAGTGAATCAACAGAAAAAAAGAACACGCTCATGGTTTTAAATTTTTTCGGACGCCTTGAGCAGATTAGTGAAGAGGATTCAGAATGAAGTACTTGCTTTCTTTTATGATTTATACATCAATCATTAGTTCAGCAAAGGCAGGAGAAGATTCCGGTGGAGGATTAGGCTCTGCTCAAAATTTACAAGCTAGAGCTGCGGCTGTTTTCAGTATAAACCTTGAATCTCTCAACTTTGACCAAATTCAAAGCGAAATAGAAGTAAATGATATCCGAATCTTAACCACAAATGACTCAGACACCTATACCCCTATAACCATTGGTGATCGTAAGATCCTCCTAAAATCTTTAGATGGAAAGCAAGCTATCATTAGTAAAGTGGATTCTGTTGAAAAAGAAACAAGAGGCCAACTATCTTTTGATCCTGATCATGTCACTATTGAGTTGGACGAGGAAAATTCTACCTTGGGTGATGGCACTGTTATGGATAAGGAAATCTAGTAGCGGGCTTTCTCAAGTATGCAATGAATGAAAATCAGCCACCCGTTGCGGTGGCTTTTTTACTGCCTTGGCATCACATTATCAAAGACATACTGTATAGCATCGTCCTCAAAGAACTTCGCCTTTCCTGAACTTATATCTTTAGCAAAACCCCAGATTAATTGATCCACTTCACTACGATCAATGTAGAGTTTTAGGCCGTTGTTATGGAGAAAGAAATACGAAGAAAGAAGCGCCGTCCGTTTATTGCCATCCATAAAAAACTGACCTTCTGCGATACGATAGAGGAGAAGGCCAGCCATCTTTTCTATTGGAAGATTTTGATAGCCTGACTGCGACTGATAGAAAATCGAACTTAGACAGGCATCAAGATCGGTAGGCTTAAGAGTCTGGTGCTGCTGCTGACAACTTGTGTCTTTCCTGTGGGCATCTTCTATAGCCTTGCGATTAAGCCCTTCACCTTGAACGCTAGACAATTCACTTAATGAAATCATTTGCCAAGATCATCCATAAGATCGCTATTTTCATGCATAAATTGATTAACGTCATCACTATTAAATTGCCCAACATCAACATTGAGAGTTGGTTTTTGAATCCAATTAGCGAGGGCTTGATTCATGATGAATGTGAAGCTCAAACCAGGATTTTTCTCGATAACATCGTCGATTCTCTGGGCCATATCTGGTGTCATGTTAAAACTTTTCTTTACTGGCTTCATGATCGACCTCCTTGCAACCGATTATATATGTAATATCGGATATTATCTAGTATTCTTTAGTAATATTGAATAATATGTTTATTATCAATATGTTACATACCTACACCAAGCCCCAATCGCTGATTTATCCTCTGGCAAAGATCCCGCTCACCCTCGACTTTAAGCTTACTACCAAACCTTTGACGCGAAAGCTCCACAGCAAAATCAATGGCCTCCTTACTAGCACCACTCTGTAGCCGTACACCATTGCCCTGATCAATCACAACTGATCCACCAACCTTATAGTGAACCTCCCCGTTGCGCTTAATATCAAAGCTA
>JBNKNM010000427.1:0-3203 GCA_050293845.1 Pseudobacteriovorax sp.
CAAAAAATTGATGTTGAGTGAGACCACGAATTAGTGGCTGTAATTCCTATATTCAAAAAAACCTTTCCGTTCCCCTGGATCTGGTTGGTTCTGTCAATTTTCGTTCTTGAATTAAAGACAAAAAGAAGCGCACTTCTCAGCTCCTAAAAAACAGCGATCATTTTTTTGAAACTGAACAATTTTGACGCAAGTATCCTACGTTTTTCTTTAAGTGAGAAAGAGTTTTTATACTTCGGTAAGAAGAAATTCCTAATTCCTTTTAAGCCTCTTATAGTGGGATGCGGGTTTATCTACTGCTCTTCCAAGTAAAAAGGATTTAGATATCTACTCGATTAAAGCAAAAATTTTTAAGGCTGCCAGTCTTCATATACACGAGGTTGGAGAGTCGGGTAGTGTTTGAAACGCCCTGTTTCCTCCATCATCGTAACATATTTAGTAAGAAATTGATCAACGGATCCACCCTGTGAATTTTTTTGAATCACAAATTTAACATTGAATTTTCCATAAAGACTGCGATGGATGTTTGTAAATTTTTCTATCTTTAGCATTTGATCTACGGGAATATCTGAGAAAATAAATCCATCTATTCTTCCAACATTTTCCTTTTTTATACTACACATAATGCAGGAGGATGGAGTGATTTTGTTAGGGAATAAGTACTCATGGCTAGCATCGGTTTCGAGGATTTTTCCTTTAAGATTGTTGATATCTAATGGATCGTTTTTGTTAGAATAAATAATAAAATTAACTGTTGTCAGTGTCACTGTAGAAAATGAATAAGGTAAGTTATCTGTGTCTAGAGGTTCAATAAGAGGAGCATGAAAATCATATCTTCCTTTGACAACATTATCTAAAGAACGTGTAAACGGATAGACCTTAAATTCAATCTTTGCGCCAGAAATATTTTCTAGTTCCCGTAAATAGTCACAAAAAGGCCCTTTTTTATCGAAATCAGCAAAGTTAGGCATTTGTGCTACACTGGCATGAATAACTTTTGGTAACTCTATTTCCGTTGACATCAATTCTATTGGAAGAGTAAGAAAGAAGATCGATCCTAACTGTATAAAGGAGATATACTTTATTATCATTGAATATTGCCCAATACAAACACATATTTCGATTTATCGCGGATCATTTAAAATACTTTAGTTTAATTCTATGTATACTTCCCACCTGGAGTTAACGATAATTGACGTTTCGTTTGTATCCCACACGAAATTAACCTAATCCCTTGTATCTTTCAATCAAGAATCAACGCTTTCATTTTCAAACCATTGTAAAACTTGATCAAATGTCCTTTACATGAGAATTAGCGTTTTCAAAAATTTCTCAACCAGAACCTAGTAAATTTATAATTTCAACAGGATACACGGAATTCCAGAGCTGATATAATAGCCCAGGACATTTTCAAAAGGCTGATCCTATGGCAAATGATTTCCCTAAGATATTTTCGGAAGGTTGGGAAAGATTTAAATCGGCAGTTCCTTCCTATGATAAGCCCTATTACAACAAGCAGGCCGAAGCCGTACTTCAATGTGGTGATCCAGTATTTGGCTTTCGCAATATCTCTGCCTTAACTGTGGCAAAGATAGCCGTATTGTCGCTCATTCCTGCAAGAGCAAATTCTATTTAAGGTGTGGAAGAGTTGATGGCGAGAACTTTGCTCAGTCTATCGCCGCTAAACTCTATGAGGATGTGGACTATCGCCACGTTGTACTGACAATTCCGACTCAGTTTCGGTCGATCTTTTATTGTAATAGATTTACAGGGGATTTATACGGCGCTTTCCTATCAATGGGCTGGCATCTCGTAAAAAGCTTTATGAAAAAAGTTGCAGGAGTGAATCTAGAATGTGGCTGCATAATTATACTTCACACTGTGGGTAGAAAAAGCGATTACAATCCTCATTCTGTGCTACGAACATCGAAAGGAGTAAGCATGAAAGAAACTTGAGATAGTGCTTTATAGGAGATGAGGGTAGGTCCCTCGGAGTCAACTTGGAGGAGAGGGCTCCAAACCGCCTTAAGCTGCTATGGTGGTGAGCGTTAAGGAAAAGGTGCAGAAAATGCATCAGGTAGGTGTCAAGAAGACGAGCGAAAGCGAATTGCTGTTGAGGTGTCGAAATGTAAGTAACTGACGTCGAAAGCGGGATCGGTGGGGAACCGTGATGAACTTGGTGGATACCTGTCTACTGACCAAGTGGCGTCCGGCATAAAGGTAACGTGAGCTTGATATAGGCTTCTATAAGGAACCTAGGTACCTGTCGACTGTATGCTAAGGGAGAGATTCAAGTGGTAGGTCCCACAAGAATCAGAGTACCGACGACAGTCATAGGGGAGGAACAGCCCGTATTAGTGATGAAGCCGCTATAATGGGGGTGGAGCGAAGGGGCTGTATTATCCTATTGGTATGAACGGTCAACCGTTTAGGGAGGAATCGCAAGTATCATGAAACCGTTTGAATTTCAAAACACAAGGTATTGGAAGCATGGAAGCTAGTTAAAGCAAGAAAAGGAGCTGCTGGGATAGATGGCGAAACGATTGAAGACTTTGAACAGGACCTCAAATGTAACCTGTACAAAATTTGGAACCGTCTGTTATCAGGAAGCTACTTTCCCCCTGCAGTTAAGACAGTCCCTATTCCCAAGGCAGGTGGAATTCGTAAGTTAAGAGTACCCGCAGTATCGGATAGGTTTGCTCAAATGGTAGTCAAGATGCACTTTGAGCCCATGGTAGAACCGTATTTCACAAGGACTCGTATGGCTATAGACCGGGTAAGTCAGCGCTACAAGCAATAGAAGTAACAAGGCGGCGATGCTGTTACAACTGGGTTTCGGAATTTGACATAAGAGGTTTATTTGACAACATATCGAGGGAGCTGCTAACGAGAGCGGTGAAAACACATACGGATTGCAAATGGATCATTTTGTATATTGGTCGATGGCTCAAAGTTCCAATAGAGCAGCTAGATGGCACGTTGAAGAACAGAACTGCCGGCGTATCCCGAGGGGGTGTGATCAGTCCAGTCTTGTCAAATTTGTTCATGCACTATGCATTTGATCAATGGATGCAAAGGACTTATCCAAATCTAGAGTTCTGCAGGTATGCGGATTATGGGTTGGTGCATTAGAGTCTTTGCGAAACTCAAAAGTCTTGACTATCATCGGCTTGAAGCAATTTGACTGCCTCAAAGAATATAAAACC
>JBNKNM010000428.1:0-3201 GCA_050293845.1 Pseudobacteriovorax sp.
TCGGGAAGTTTAAGAAATTGGAAGCCGCTTCTGCAAAGGCTTAAAACCCAAAAAAATTATCTGGATTACTATAGCAAAAAAACATTGTTATTGGAAGCCGCATATCTAAAAGATTAATTCTAAAATCAGGATGGGAAGTGGGTCATCCCAGATGACCCTTTAAGGTTCGAAACCAAAGTACAGTTCTATTCAGATAAAATAACAATGGTTTTCAAAGTTCCCGTGAGGCCAGTTTTTAAGCTTAGCTGGTTCGTACTTAAGTCGATGGTCCCAAATTTATAGGAGTTATCTGAAAAGTCCAGTCCGTCAGCCCAAAGTCCAGTAGCATTCTCTGCTGGAGCCAGGTTATAGGTTTCAAAGTTGCTTAAGATGATCTCGCTGCTATAAGGAGACCAGTAATGTCCAGATTGGGCAGTACAGGCTGATTCCGTGGTTAAAGATGTGTTTACACAGCGTCTATTCGACCAACTATAACTGCAAGAGTCTTCAGATTCATTAGTGCCATCGATGCACTGGGCGGTACTGCTCAGTTTATTGAGTAGGTATTGACCTAAGGATGAGTCAAAGGAGGAGTAGTAAACTTGGTCGTTTACCAGCCAAACGTCGATAGCTTGTTCGTTTTCGGTAGAGAGAAGAGTCAAATTTTTGATGTCTTCATTCACTTTGGCGAGGGCTTTGTACTCATTGGTCCAATCACCGCCTCCGCCTGAAGAGGTGTCTTGTTCGCAGTTGTAGTGCTGAACGATGAATTCTTGTTTCAGGTCACTTAACGCGGTCCACTCCACATTGCTGCTCCACCATGTGCTACGATCACCATTTTCAACAGCAGTACAGACGTCACCGTCGATATTGTCATACCATTGAGAGTTGGGGTACCATTTTTGAGTATTATCAATACAGGTTTTAGCATTAGTAGAGGTACCGTCGTCACACCAGCCTTCATCAACCCAGGTACCGGCATTGGATTGGCAAGTACTTTTAGCTGTAGCGTAGGAGCTGGATAAATCTTGCGTTGAGTAAAGATCTGGAACACCATCGACCTTACAATGGGGACCACGGATTTCTAGGCTACAAAGTAAGGTACCAGCAATTTTTTTGCGAATGTTACCAATAACAAAGACATCACCGGTAGAGTCTTGTTTTATGGAACTGATTTGACTACCCCCACCGGCAAAAACCTCATCATCTGACTCACATCGGCGACGGAATTCATTTTTCCAGCTATTAAGCTTGGTCAAATCATCCCCGCTGGGATTTCCATACCTGAGCCCGCGACCATAATTGGTGATATCCACATCCCGTTCCATCCATAACCAGCTCCAGATATTGTCCCCGCAGGTAATAATATTAGCTACCCTTGTCTGGGGGTCATCATCGGAAGGATCGAAGGTGAAAAGGCAGGCTGTTTCCCATGATGCTGTTGAAGCGCTGCGGGGGTCAGGTCCGAAAAATACAGCATTGTCGGTGGAGCTACCATTGGCTTCTGATACCTTGGTGTCGAAGATGAAGTCCCACCAATCGCGTGCGATTTCGATGACGCCGCCGTCATCAGGAGCTACATAGCGGAAGAAGCCTGTGCCTCCCCAATCACCATCTTGACATGTATTTCCGGTGTAAAATACGCCCCCTAGGGGAGTAATAAGGAAATCCTGGACACAAATTTGCGAATTGATCATTTCGGTGGATTCGCTACCATCCCGGGAGACGCGATAGACAACCATTTGTGAACTATCGGGAATCGATCCTGGGTAATAGATGTTACCAGAGCTATCGAACTGAAATACTTCGTTGCTACCAGTGCGCCAGTTGTCAATAAAGTGTTGATTATCAATACAAGATAGGTTGCTAGTTGTGGGTTCTTGAGTGAGCAGATCGTTGAGGCTACCACCTGTGACTTTGAAAATTTGGCACTGGTATCCATTGGCCATATCCCATGGATTTTCATTATTCGGAGCATCGCGGTAGATAAAGGAGTGACGGAAATGGAGGTACATTTCACCGGTTGGTGAAACGGCGATGGTCGATATTTCTGGAAGATCTTGCTGCCATGGCTGCTTTTCGTAGCTTAAGGCGTTCTCGATTTCACCACTTTCGTTTATTTTTTGCATGGCCGAGCCGGTTGCTGTTTCCGTTTCACCCTCGTCCTGTAGCTTCAAGTTTGAGCTATTACTAGGGAACGCGAATAGCTTCGGATCTATGGTGTCTTCAGTATACTTATGTAAAGCAGTTTTGGTTCCCTCCCCAAGGTCGAATTTAGGTGCTTCTAACGCCAAGGAATCGATGCGGTCGTTATGTATTTTCATAAGTCTAAGGCCTGCATCTTCTCCAACGTCCACGACGAGGACACCATAAGCCCCTGAAACATCAACGGTTGGCTGCATTGCAGATTGGATGTCGTTGTGCTCATCATCTTTGCCATCACCACATGATAGAGCTCCCAAAAGTATGGACGTAGCAGTAATGATGCGAAATAGATTCCCCATGTCTTGCCTCCTGTGAGTAGCTGTAGAGCACTGGGTTCACATAGAGCATCGAGATCAAGGTTAGCTATCATGAATTACAATTAAGTATAGTTTTAAAACTATGATTTTTTTATTAATAGTAATGTGTTAACCATCTGATGACGGAAGATAGCGACTTTTTCTTTTTAATTTTACACCGCGGTTTTCCAGGAAAGTCCTATTACCACTAGTAATATATAGTAAGTAAAATCACCTGTTTTCCTGTTGAGGAAGGTCTTGACCGGAGAAGGGGAAATTGTGCGGCTTATAAAGCCGCAATTCTGCCTTAGGCTACTTTTTTGGGTAGGTCTTTGCGAATATATACGTATCGTTGGTCATCTTGATTTAACACTTTGACATAGTAATGTTCAGATGTTTCAAAGAGAACTTCACCCTTCAGTCCCCCTTGAAACGTATAAACACCCCGGTTATTATCACTAGTTTCTTCAGCCACGACTTTTACTGGTTTTGGATTTTTTTTCTTAGAGGAAGCAGTTTTTGTACCAGTACTAGGCTTTTTTCGAGCTGCTGATTTAGTACTGCTAGTCTTTTTGGCCACCTTCTTTTTAGCGACTTTTTTCTTAGCGGTCGCTTTCTTTTTGGCCACCTTCTTTTTAGCGACTTTTTTCTTAGCGGTCGCTTTCTTTTTGGCTACCTTCTTTTTAGCGGTCGCTTTCTTTTTGGCTACCTTCTTTTTAGC
>JBNKNM010000429.1:0-3186 GCA_050293845.1 Pseudobacteriovorax sp.
TGCCCGTCACAATACACCTACTACGGTGATTTTTCTTCAATTTTCTACCGAATAGCTGTCTCTCTTGTGTTTGCTGGGTTTAGTTTAAATTTCGCGCAACCTTTAATTAATACCTCCGAGTTTCAGTATCGGAAGACATCTTTCAGCCAATGAGTTTTGACAGATCCATATACTAGATGACTAAGCTGAAAACTTCTTACTATGGCATGGTTCGCTATGAGCGACAAAGTGAAAGTGCTTATAAACCTGTATCATTACGACTTTCCACGAACAGAAATCGTAAGGCAGTGGGGATGCTTCAATCATGGGCCTAACAATTTTTTGCATTTCCCGTAATCTTATGGAAGGAATTGCAGGGTAAACATGATGCTCAATTTGAAAATTGAGACCACCAAAGAACCAATCCCATTGGGGAGGATTATCAATAGTGCGGGCTGTTATCACTTGTTGCTCAAAGTTATGAAGAGAACTGGATTTTGGGACCAAAGGCTTGCCGATATGATTCACCCAAAAAACAGCGGCCAGGTGAGGCCCAAGTATCGTCGTTGGTAAGAAGTAAATGATCAGAACCCTATCGATAGCTATCCCTAGAAAAATGGGAAGCCCTATAAAGACGCCATAATGTAGAGCTAATACTAGAAGGTCCTTTAGGTATTTTTGGGGTTGTTCGAGAACCCCCCACTGGGACAAAAACCTTTGGCTGTGGCCAAATATCAACGATAGCAGCCATATATAAATATGCTGCCAGCGGCCGATTTTTTGAGCTAAGGAGGACTTTGATCTTTTAGATTCCACTGTGACCGAAGCGACAAAATCAATCAGCATATCGGGATCAACACCGTCTTGCTGCACGTGGTAATGATGTTTACGGTGACGATCTCGCCATTCCTCAAAAGCAAGACCACATAAGAAATTCATGGATAACTGACCTAGGAATCCATTCACCTGACGGCGCCGAGAGATAGCATCATGCCCTGCATTGTGCCCCCAAAAAGCCAGCTGAGACATGCATAAGCTAATAATTACTGAGCCTAAAACAATCCCAATCCATCCACGGCTTGTCCAAGCAAAATACATGGTAATCATTAAAATAGAGGCAAAAAAACAAATCGCCACCGTGGCGCGCAGCAGCACTGGTTTATGTAAGCCGCGTTGATTGCAAAGATTAATGATGTCTTCCCAAGTTTTCTGCGACTCTCGTGCAGAGAGACAGGCTACGGCATTTTTTTGCATGATTCAATCCTATATAATAAGATAGTATGATTATACACAATTTCGGCGGTAACATGGTACGCCTTGTAGAATTTTGCGGGATCATCACTTTTTTGGGGATACTCGCCTATATTTTCTTTTTATTACCAATTGCGCATCAACTGTCATGGCTTCTTTCAGGTATTTGTTTTATAGCAGCATATTTTGTTGGTGATTTCATCAGCGGCATCATTCATTGGATCTGCGATTCCTTTGGTGACTCCCAAACCCTCATCATTGGTCCTATGATTATTCACGCTTTTCGTCACCACCACTTAGATCCGCAAAAAATCGTGAGGGAAACCTTAGTGGAAAATCTAGGAGCTTCCGCCATAGCGGGTTCCCTTTTTTTAATACCTAGTATCATTTGGAAGCCTAGTTCTTCCAGCATCCTACAACTTTTTTTCTTTTATTTCTACGTTTGGACAATCGTATTTGGAGTCATATCAAACCTGTTTCACCGATGGGCTCATTTAGCGACGTCACGCAAAAATTTCGTCATAACACTTTTCCAAAAACTCGGACTTATCATCAGTTCCGAACATCACCTGCGGCATCATAAGCCCCCTTTCAATAGCCATTACTGTATACTGTCTGGGTGGGCCAACACGATTAGTAACCGTATACCTTGGCGAAGCCTAGAAAAGATCATCGCAAAAATTGGAATTTACTCAAACTACATGCAGCAGGTTCAACAGGATGAGCAAAGAAAACTATAATCGACTGGCTTATATTTCTTTCTACTTGGCATTACTTTGTATACTAGCTGTTACTGCGTTCCATTTTCCCCAGTACCTCTCCACTCCCTCCCTCAGGGAGGTTTATGATACTGAGCAGCTACGGATAATTCTGTTTTTGGTTCTCCACCTGAGTCTTGCCACATCTTTAATCAGCTTAATTTTTGGTGAAAAAAAAGTCATGGCTCTTCTGGCCATCCTTATCATTGTTTTAGCGAGTATTTGGGGTGGTGCTGAAGTCCCCGTAGAAACCCCAATACCAAGAAAAAAATTCTACTTGAGCTTAGATCTCATTGTTCTCGATATGTTGGCTATGTCCATTATATTCGTGCCTCTTGAAAGGATATTCTTTTTAAGGTGCCAGAGATTTTTACGTGAAGGTCTCGCCACGGATCTTCTCCACTACACCATTAATCATCTTTTAATGGGAGGCTTGCTAGTACTTATCGCTATTCCGGGTAGTTGGTTACGCTCCCAATTACCCGATTGGGGCATAGAAAGTACAATTCAACAAATCAACCCTTGGCTTCAATCCTTGATGATTCTATTTCTGGCTGATTTTTTTCAGTACTGGACCCATCGCTACTTTCATAAAAACCAGCGCTTATGGATGTTTCACAAAATCCACCATTCCGTGACCAAGATGGACTGGATCGCCAGCTCTCGGTTGCATATCATCGATATACTGATTACCCGATCCATCAGCTATATCCCCATTGTATGTTTCGGTTTTAGTCAGGAAGCCTTTCAATTATACTTGCCCATAGTGGCTTTGCAGGCGCTCTTTGTTCATTCAAACATGCGTTTTACTTTTGGACCTCTACGATATATTATCACCACTCCCCTAGTACACCACTGGCATCACAGCAATGCTTCCCAGGCGTTAGATAAGAATTTCGCTGTAAGTTTTTCTTGTATTGACTTGATTTTTGGTACATTTTATTGCCCTAAAACTTGGCCTGAGGAGTATGGCCTTTTCCAGGAAAAAATATCCCAAAACTTTATAAAGCAGTTGTTTTATCCATTTTTATTTCAGCTTCGGGTGAAAAAGAATACTGATAGCAAATAGCTTGCTTGCAAAGAATGAGGAACTTTTGCGAATAAATCTTGTATTATTGTGCACTATAGACGTCCAGAAAACAAATTTGGATTTTTGACTTATTAATTCCTTGAATTTGCGAAAACAATCTAGAAAATA
>JBNKNM010000430.1:0-3176 GCA_050293845.1 Pseudobacteriovorax sp.
TCTAGGTCAGCCTCTAGCACCCAATTTACTTTGTTTTTCAAAATATTTTGAGATAAGGTGCAAATTGCATTGTGCGCACCACGCCCAGGCCGACCGCCAAAAGATGCATTTAGAAAATCTTGTTCGTATATTGATCCAAGCAGATCGGCTACGCTTTTCTGTAATGCTCTATCTGAGATTGTCGGGACGGTTGCAGTCAACTGCACTTAATGACAGTTCTATTTCGGAATGGGTTGAGATTACCCATCCATTTCATCCCCTTTACGGTCAAAAATTTCCCTTACTGCAGTCCAAGAAATGGGAGGCAAAGGACCATCTATATTTAAAGGGAGCTAACCAAGGGTCTTTCGCTATTCCACGGGAGTGGACGAGCCTGAAGGATCCTGATGCTATATTTGAGGACAGCATCACTATTCTTTCTTATCGCCATTTGTGTGGGCTTTATCAGCTTATAAGTGCATTGAAAAAATCTAAAAGGATTGACTAAATGAAATTTTTTTCGTTAAATTCAGACCAGTTAAATAAGGATACAGATAGAAATGAAAAAAAACGATTCAGATGGGTCGCTAAGGCGACGTCGTGGAGTATTACTAAGAAAACTAAAAACAACAGACACGAGATTACTCAGAGGCTCCATAATAGAGCGCTACAAAAAGTGTGGAAAATCTGGCTGCAAATGCATGAAGGGAAAGGGGCATGGACCGAAACATTATCTTTCTGTCAGTTTTCCAGGGAGACAACCCGAAATGCTGTATATTCCGCAAGACCAACTAACGGAAGTAAAAATTTTTCAAGAAAACTTCAAGAAGGTGAAAAATATCTTGGACGAGATCAGCGATATCAACAGAGAACTACTGAAAAGACGAGAGAGATTCTAAAAACAAATGGAAAACCTCATGACACCAAATCCTATGAATTCGATAGACCTGAACGAATTCAGTATGCTTGTAGCCAATATGGTCCAAAGTATTTTGAAATCGGGGAAGGAGGAAATACTAAATGAATACAAAGATCCAAATTCAACACCTACAGAAGCAGGCATACGTTTACCTGAGGCAATCGACAATGAAGCAAGTTCGATTCAACCAGGAGAGCACAGAGCGCCAGTATGCTCTCAAGACCAAGGCGGAATCCTTGGGTTGGACAGCAGATCGGATCAGAGTTCTAGATGGAGATTTGGGTTTATCGGGATCCCAAGCAGTATTACGGCAGGATTTTCAGTCTTTAGTAGCGGATGTTTCAATGAACAAAGTCGGGGCAGTCTTTGCATTAGAAGCATCGCGTCTTTCACGTTCAAACACAGACTGGCATCGTTTGATAGAATTATGTTCATTCACCGGAACATTGATTATCGACGAAGATGGCTGCTACAACCCTTCAGACTTCAACGATCAGCTCCTCTTAGGGTTAAAGGGCGCTATGTCTCAAGCGGAACTTCATTTTATTCGCGCGCGCCTCCAAGGTGGAAAACGGAATAAGGCACAGAAAGGAGAACTCCGATGCCCACTACCAGTAGGTTTCTGTTACGACGATGAAGATAAAACAATTCTTGATCCAAATCAGGAGGTGCAAGGAGCTATTGCCCTAGTTTTTGAATACTTTAGAGAGGCAGGAAGCGCCTATGCCGTTGCTCAGCGATTTAATCGAGAAAGGCTACAATTCCCGAAAAGATCTTATGGAGGCGTATGGAACGGAAAATAGTCTGGGGAACTCTAAGCGATTCTAGGGTATCTGGAATATTGAGAAATCCTTGTTATGCTGGGGTTTATACTCACGGAAGATACGGTTACGAAAAAGTGATGTCTAGTAACGGAGATATAACTCTCAAGACTGTAAAAAAATCAATACAGGACTGGGAGGTCATGATTAAAGATCATCATGAGGGTTACATTACGTGGGATGAATATCAGCAGAATCTTGACACTCTTAAAAAGAATAGAACAAATATCGAGGGAAATAGGCTTCCAACTTCAGCAAGGGAGGGACTTGCTTTACTCCAAGGGCTTTTGATCTGTAAGAAGTGTGGGCGGAGAATTACTATCAGATACAAAGGAAATAATGGCTGCTACCCATGGTATCAATGTAATAAACTAAAGTCTGAAGGGCTCTCTACCAAGGAGTGTTTTCTTATCCAAAGCACTTTAGTGGACGAAGCTGTTTCCGCCAGGATCACTGAAATTGTAAATCAGAAAGAAATATTCACTGCCATAAAAGTATACGAAGAGCTAAACAAAAGATCGAGAAAAGTCAATAAACAGTGGGAAATGAGAATCCAGCAGGCTGAATATCAATCAGAATTGGCTCAACGTAGGTATGAGGAGGTTGATCCATCAAATAGACTAGTTGCTTTAACACTTGAAAAAAAGTGGAACGACTCGCTAGTCAACTTAGAAAAAGCAAAATCAAAGTACAGAAAGTTTTGCGATGAGCAAAATCTAAACGATCTATACAAGTATAAGAGTGAAGTTCAAGGCCTTAGCGGGGATTTTAAAAAACTATGGGACAGTTCTAAAACAAATGAAAAGGATAAGAAACGCATATTAAGGTTACTAATAAAAGATATTACCGTTGGAGAGGAAGAAAACAATCGTAAGAAAATCGTTCTGCAAATCCGTTGGCATGGTGGAGCCTTGGAGGAGATTGTTATTGATCGGCTTCAACCAGCACATAAGAGATGGGAACACCCGCCTGAACTCGTAGAACGTGTTCGCAAGTTGGCTGAAACAATGTCGGACAAGCAAATTATTGACGTTTTTAATGAAGAAGGGATTAAGACAAACAAAGGTAATTCGTTTACCAAGGGAGTTATTAGTTGGATTCGGTATAAGCATAAAATACCAGCAGCAAAATTGAGAAAAGAGAATGAATTAACAGGGAAGGAGGTAATGAAAAAATTCGGTGTCAGCTATTATGTAGTGAGTTATTGGATAGAAAGAAAAGTTGTAAATGCCAGACAAAAAACAAAGGGGGCCCCATGGTGGATCACAGTCGATCCAGATACAGAAAAAAGGTTGCGGGAGTGGATTAGAAAGTCATCTAGGATTGTAAAAACAGATAAAACCCTAACTAAGATTGAGGGAAGTGCATTATGAAGAAAAGGTCGGTATTCCCAAAGGCCGTTTCGCTTTCTTACCTGGTTTTGGAATATAAACACGTTTCACCGGCGGAGCCTTGTA
>JBNKNM010000431.1:0-3173 GCA_050293845.1 Pseudobacteriovorax sp.
TCATAGCTATCAATTTTGGTAGAATACATGTGATAAAAAGTTCATGAAACATCTATTTTTATAGAATATTGAGGTTTTTCAGCATGAACTAATTATTAGTAGAGTCGGTACTGAGAACTTTTAGGCTCCATTGAGGAGAAAATCTGGGAGATCTCCAGGGGGCCCATGTCCTTGCCAAAAAGAGTTCGAAAAACATCAAAGACATAACCCTTCTTAGGCTTCCAAATTATTACTCACTCCATCTGACTCCCACAACTGGTACAACGCAATGGTCATAATGCCACCAAATTTTAACCAGAGATTTATACAATTTCAAACAACCCGCTTCAACCTCCTCACCCAAGGCTTCCGTCATATTAAAGCTTTCAATACAATGACTTGAAAGTCAAACATGATATTTGTTTTCTAATGTACCAAAAACGTTATTTCTCATAGAATCAAGTTAAATGATTTTACCAGGATTAAGGATATTATTAGGGTCTAGCAAATTTTTTAGTCCTCTTTGGAGAGTTAGCTGGGAATCGGATAAACTTGCTAAAAAAGCTTCTTTTTTGATGAGCCCAATACCATGTTCAGCACTGAAGCTACCATGGTATTGGCGAATAGTATGATAAACCATTTCATTTATTTTTATGTAGGGATCTGTTTTTGTAAAATCACTAGTTACTAATTTTGGAACAAAATTAATATGAATATTACCATCGCCTACATGCCCAAACAAAAAAGTGTGGACATGTTCGTCTACTGACTTAGCAATATTCTCAATTTCAAGGAAAAAAGAAGGTAAGTCTACAATAGCAACAGAAAGGTCGTACTTAAATACTTTGCCCAATTTTGAGATTTGCTCAGGAATATTTTCTCTTAGATCCCAAAAATTTATTTGTTCTTGGCTATTTTTAGCTACTAATGCATCCTCAATTTCTCCGCTGGTGTATAAGTTTTCGAGTAATTTTTCAATCGAGTCAGTTCCCGTCGATGACTCGGATACTTCGATGAGTATAAAATAGCGATGATTAGAAAAATTTTCCATCCCATTTGGAAGGCACAGAAGAATACAGTCTCTAGTAAATAACTCTATAGCTAGGATTCTCATACCCCATTGATTTCGTGATTGAATGATAGTGCTAATATTTTTTAAGCTATCAAAAGCAATAAGAGCTACGCTTTTTTCTCCAGGTTGAGAAACCAGACCCAAGGTAGCCTTAGCAATAATACCAAGAGTCCCTTCGCTGCTTATGAATAATTGCTTGAGATCAAATCCCATGTTATTTTTATAAAGCTTTGTGTTAAAGTCCAGTACAGTACCATCTGCTAATACTACTTCAAGACCCAAAACGTGCTGTCTCATACCTCCATTGCGTAGAAACCTCCCCCCCCCAGCATTCGTGCTAATATTGCCGCCAAGTTGACAAGATCCTGATGAGCCTAAACGTATGGGGAATTCAAGATTATGCTGATTTGCTGCTTCCTCCAGTGTTTGTAAAATTACTCCAGCTTCAGCAGTGATCGTTCGTGAAACAGGATCTATTTCTATAATTTTATTCATTTTATCGAGGCTTATCACCAGCTCTTGTTTGGTTGCACATGCACCTGCTGCTAACCCAGTCCTCCCTCCTGAAGGGATTACAGGAATCTTATGATTATTGGCAACTTTAAGAATCATAGCGATCTCTTCTGTACTTTTAGGAAACAGAACCAGTCCAGCTGTTCCTCCTATATAGCTCCAGTCATGGCCATATAAAGAACAAAGTGACTCATCTGTAATCACCTGTGAATCTGAAAGAAAGTTTTGAAAGAGTTTAGCCATGTCTTTCATTGATTTCATTTCCCTTTTTCTTAGCGAGCCATTCCAATCCAGATTTTCGATCGTTCCACTTTTCATCACGGAAAGATCTTTTAAGTAGTTTTAAACAATCTCCCAATTCTGGGCCAGGAATCATATTAAACTTAAGCATAATATCTTTGCTACTAACAGGTAATACAGCTTTACGGATATGGTTCTTTGTTTCTTCTAAGATCCTAGCTCTGTTCACAATGACTTTCTTTTCAGGAGCAATGAGCGTCCATACAGGAATTATTGAAGCTAAAAAAGCTCCTTCTTCGATGGTTTCACAGCGATCTATAAGGGACATAGTCGCTGATTGGGATTCTGAATGGAGTTCGTGGATTCCTAAACACATCAAACTTAATAGGCTACTATTCCGATTAGATAGTCTTAATCGATGGCAAATACTTTGCAAATGATCGTAGTCAGATATGTTTTTTAGGATGATCGCTAACCGCGACAAGGGTAAATTGCGCTTGATATCCTTCGTTGCTAAAATTTCTTCTTGGGTTGGCAGAGATCCATCAGGTAAAAATATCATTGTTAATTGGGAAGCAAATAGATGTTTTAGAGCTTCCCAGGGATTGGGGCTTCCTAATAGTTTTAGTATTTCAGCTGTAATTCTTTCTTGACTTACCCGTGCAAGTCCAGATCCAATTTCGGTAACAATCTGAAGGACCTCTTTTCCCGGTTGACAACCCAGTCGAGCCCAAAACCTGTACATACGTAATATTCTTAGGTAATCTTCTTGAATTCGCTTTCTAGGATCACCCACAAAGTGAAGTTCTTTATTCTCAAGGTGTTTTCTGCCTAAAAAATAGTCATAAACGACCCCATTACGATCTTCAAACATTGCATTAAATGTGAAATCTCGCCTTGCAGCATCCTCTTCAAACGAAGAGCCAAAGACAACTTCAGCGTGACGGCCATCTGTCTTGATATCTTTACGTAATGTAGTTGCCTCATAGGGTCCAAATTTTCCTACAATAGTTACAGTTCCATGATCGATTCCTGTAGGAACAACCTTATAGCCTTTCTGTCTAAAAATTGAGCAGATTTGCTCGGGACGCGCCACCGTTGCAATATCGTAATCTTTAGGATTAAGTTGTAGAACCCTATCGCGCACGCAGCCTCCAGCTAATCTAGCTGCGAAGCCTTTTATTTCTAGCTCTTCTAAGATTCTTAGTGCTTCACGAAAACACTGCTTCGATTTGTATTCCGCTTCCTGAGCCACTTTTCAGTCCTTTTCTGTTGCTTTATTAACCACTCTTTTTCATTTGTGATTCTTATTTTACATTTCTTTCCCCTCCTTGTCCTTTACTGAGAGATCTTGCTTAAAATTTAAGCA
>JBNKNM010000432.1:0-3164 GCA_050293845.1 Pseudobacteriovorax sp.
TAGGTATCCCTTTTGCCATCAGTAGTGATCCTCGCAGTCATGTGGGAGGCGGTCAGTATGGGGTTAGCTTAGTGCAGCCGGGACTCACTATGTGGCCGCAACCAGCTGGATTTGGTGCTATTGCTGTGGCTGATCCCGAAAAAGGGCTTGCTCTTCTCAAAAAGGCTGGAGAGGTCGTAGGGAAAGAGTACCGTGCATTAGGAATCTCTGTAGCCTTACATCCTCAGATAGACTTACCCACCGAGCCCCGATGGGGACGGATAATGGGAAACTTTGCAAGCGAAGACGCTATTCTGACAGGAAAAATGGGAGCTGCCTATGTTAGGGGGCTACAAGGGAAGACTCTTGATCACACCAGTGTTGCGGCTATGGCTAAGCATTTTTCAGGAGGAGGACCTCAAGAACACGGTATCGACGCCCATTTGGAGGCGGGGAAAAATCAAGTCTATCCCGGTAATAATTTTGACTATCACGTCCTACCTTTCAAAACACTGATTGCTGAAGGGGTTCATGCGATTATGCCCTATTACGGCATTCCAGTAGACCAGACCTCAGCGAATGTGGGGATGGCCTTTAATAAGGAAATCATCACGGGTATGTTGCGCCAGGAACTGGGCTTTTCGGGAATCGTCTGTACAGATTGGGGAATCATCGCAGATCCTCCTTCCTTAGGCGGCTTTATCGGAATGCCTTGGGGTGTTGAACATCTAACCCCGGCAGAGCGGGTGGCTGTGGCCTTAGATGCAGGAGTAGATCAATTTGGAGGCTTAGATGATCCCGCACCGATTATTGATGCCATTAAGCAAGGGTTTGTTAGTGAAGCTCGCCTCAATCCGTCTGTTGAGAAGCTTATGATGACGAAAATAAAATTAGGACTATTTGAAAACCCTTATCCTGATACAAAAGCTCAAGACTCCATCGGGCAAGCCCAGAAAATAGCTGACTCCGCCCAGATAAGCTCGACTGTATTACTTAAAAATGCCAGCACCCTACCAGTTAAAACACCAAAATCTTCAACAGTGGTATACATCAATGGTAAGACCGCAGCGGAAACTAGTGACCTTGGAGTTGTTGGTACAGAGATTATAGGGGAAGCAGATATCGTCATTCTGCGTGTTTCGGCTCCCTATGCTGTGGTGCCAGGAAATGATGAAGTCAATCTAGCCATATTTAATATGCCAGGTGGCCCCCTAGTCTATGGCCCCTATGCCGGTGAATCTTCAGAACTTAGTCAGTATTTGATTTTTGATGAAGAAGGTCATCAAGTGATTGATCCAGCAAAATACAAAGCCGTGAATTATGCCGATTTGGAAATGATACGCTCTGCCGTAAATGAGAAAGGGCCGCATACGCGCATTATTGTTGATATGTATATGGGGCGTGCTGCAATTGTTAATGAATTCATTGAGGACGTCGATGCGATGTTTGCTAGCTTTGGTATCAGCGATGCTAATCTATTAAAAATTATTTTCGGCCATGAAGTTCCTGTTGGTAAACTACCCTTTGAATTACCATCAAGTATGCTTGCTGTTGAGGCCCAAGCTGAAGATTTACCCCACGATTCCGAAAATCCGTCCTTCCCTTATGGGTTTGGGTTAACTTATTAGCAGCATAAGTTTGTGTTTTGCTCTACTTAAAGTTATGCGAGTTAGAGCAAACTACGAGCAGGCCCAGGATCTGGATTGATCCTTGAGGTCATGCTTAGCAATTATTCTCTGCTGTGATTTTAGGAAAATGTATCGGCCATAAACCAGGGGGCATTCTGAGGATCGGATTTTATACCGGTAGTTATCAGATTAAGCTAAGATATTCCATATGCAACGATAAACTCCTGGTAAGCTATGTTTGGCAAATAGCTTACCGATTGCTTAAATTCTTTCTGCCGCAAACACCACCATTTCTTATCGACACGAGGACGTTGCTCCAACCAATTCCCGAGAGTCAGAGTGATCATATCCTTGAGGGTATTGAGATCCATGGAAATGGTCTGTTGGGTAAAACGATCGAGAAGAGAGAATTTTGATTTACGCTGTAAGTTTTCCCATAGAGAGTCCTTTTCGTGGCAACAGAAAAGATAGACAAGGCGTTCACTGTCCTTGCCAATGATCTGAGCGACGTGCTCCCGATGGTCCCTGCTAATCGCTACAGGCTTAAAGGATTCTGTGCCATAAATACTGTGACAAAGCCCCGCTAGGATCAGGTGCTCGGGGCAGGACCAGGACTGAAGTTTTTCTGCGGTACCGATAAGATGATCCCGCAGAGTTTGATTGCTATGACTGAAATCGAGGACACCTATTTTTCCTAGGTCTTCCATAGTCTGATTAAAATCCAACTAATTCTCCTTATGGGGTGACATCTTTAAACTTTCTGCCTCCTACCCTTTAACACAAAGTACCTGTTTCAGGGTAGCAACAATTTCTACAAGATCTTTTTGCCTTTCCATAACCTCATCGATATCTTTATAAGCACCCGGAATTTCGTCAATCACGCGACTGTCCTTGCGGCACTCCACTCCCTGGGTCTGTTTTTGCAAGTCTTCCACGGTAAAAGTCTTTTTCGCCTTAGATCGTGACATCCGTCTTCCAGCGCCATGGGAGCAGCTACAGAAACTATCAAGATTTCCCTTGCCTTTGACAATATAGGATTTAGCTCCCATACTACCAGGGATAATTCCTAAACGATCTTTTTCAGCATTTACGGCACCTTTTCTTGTAACATAAAGCTTTTGCTTAAAATGAAATTCTTCTGCTACATAGTTGTGATGGCTATGAATCTCTTCTAAGATCTTGAGTTTTGTTTTCTTGGCAAACAGCTTTCTCAAAATTTCTATGATACAGCGAATCATCTCCTTGCGATTTTCCAGAGCAAAGTCTTGGGCCCACTTCAAGTCTTGCCAGTACTCATGGAATTCGGCTTGATGATCTAAAAAATAGGCTAGATCCAAATTAGGAATCTTGGACTCTGACATTCTCAGAAGATCCTTGGCCTTATTCATATGATACTCAGCGATGACTTTACCGATGTTACGCGAGCCACTATGGAGCATCAACCAAACACTTTCATTCTCATCGAGGCACATCTCGATGAAATGATTGCCACCACCAAGGCTGCCGAGCTGGCTCTGCGCCTTTTTCCATAATCTTGTATCATCACGAGAGCCACGG
>JBNKNM010000433.1:0-3119 GCA_050293845.1 Pseudobacteriovorax sp.
AAAATGCCTTTCGGGCTCGTTTTATATTCAAATTATCTAAATCAATTGCCTATATCTTAACCAGCTATTCGAATAATTTATGCTTCACACTCTACGTTTACTATGCTGCCAGTTTCGCTGTAGGGAACTAAGGTACCGTCGATTTTTTTGCCATCAACTGTGAGGCGAATGACTTTGCCACCGGTTTTATTCTGCACATGAATTCTGTACTCTACCCCCCTGCAAAACCTGGTAATAGTAAATTGATCGATTTCTTTACTAATACAGGGTGCTACTTTAAGTCCTTCATGTTCAGGACGAATGCCTAGCATATGCTGAGATATAGCTACAAAGTTCCACGCTGCCGTACCAGTTAACCAAGAATTTTTAGCCTCCCCATGCTTCTTGGCATCACGACCCGCAATCATTTGTGAATAACAATAGGGTTCCATACGGTGAATATCACTTATGTCTTCGATGTAGGCTGGAGTAATTTTTTTGTAATACTCAAAAGCACGATCACCACGGCCGATCATTGTTTCCCCTATCATCACCCAGGGATTGTTGTGGCAAAATATTCCAGCATTTTCCTTATAACCAGGAGGATAGGAGGAAATTTCCCCCAGTTCGCAATGATAGGTTTTATAAGCGGGTTGCTGTAGCATGATACCATACTTGCTATCGAGTCGTTCTTTTACAGAATCCAAGGCTTTTTCCGCTAAGCCCTCTTCAACACCAATGCCAGCCATCGTGCAAAAGCCTTGAGGTTCAATAAATATTTGTCCTTCCTGGCACTCAGAACTACCTATTTTGTTGCCGTAGTAGTCATACGCCCTCAGAAACCAATTGCCATCAAATCCATGTTGCTTGACAGCCTCTTCCATGGCTGTGACTTCACTTTCGGCGCGCCTCGCTTCTTCTGTCAAACCTCGAATTTTTGCTAGTTCCGCATATTCCTTACCGTATAATACAAACATGCCGGCAATAAAGACTGATTCGGCAACACCACCCTCAACATTTTCTGTGGTCTGATAGGGCTCATCCGGTTGCTTCGAAAAACAGTTTAAGTTGAGACAATCGTTCCAATCTGCTCTACCAATTAAAGGCAGACCATGGGGACCCCGATGTTCTATGACATGATTGAACGAACGGGTCAGGTGGCCAAACAAAGTATCGCTGTTATCAGGATTGTTATCGAAGGGCACCCGCTCGTCAAGAATCCCGTATTCTCCGGTTTCTCGTGTATAGGCTGATACTCCAGCAATTAACCAAAGCGGATCATCATTAAAACCGCTGCCAATATCGTTATTACCGCGCTTGGTCAGTGGTTGGTATTGGTGATAGGCACTGCCATCATTGAACTGCGTCGCAGCAATGTCTAGAATTCGCTCCCGGGCTCGTTCTGGAATGAGATGGACAAATCCGAGTAAATCTTGATTAGAATCACGAAATCCCATACCACGGCCTATTCCCGTCTCGAAATAGGACGCGCTACGTGACATGTTAAAGGTCACCATACATTGATAAGGGTTCCAAATATTGACCATGCGATTGAGTTTTTCATCATTTGATTGCACAGAAAACTGCGATAATAAATTTCCCCAATACTCTTGGAGTTCTAAGAGAGCTTCCTCCACCTTTTGGGGAGTCGCCATACTTTGGATCATTTCTTTAGCGCGGTTCTTATTGATAACACCAGGCATTTCCCATTTTTCATCCTCAGGATTTTCGACATATCCCAGGAGAAAAATACAGTCCTTCTTTTCTCCTGGGTTCAAATAAATTTCAAGGCAATGGGAAGCAATGGGAGCCCAACCTGAGGCGACAGAATTTTTGGACTGCCCTTCTAAGACAACTGTGGGTTCCCCGGCATGGTTATAGAGGCCTAAAAAAGATTCCCTGTCTGTATCAAAGCCTACAATGTCCTCTGACGAATGATAGAATGCAAAGTGGTTGCGGCGCTCTCGATACTCTGTTTTATGGTAAACCGTATTATTTTCAACTTCCACTTCACCTGTGGATAAATTTCGCTGAAGGTTAGTGCCATCATCATGGGCATTCCATAGGCAAAACTCAACGTAAGAGAATAATTTGATATTTTTTGTTTGTGAGCTAGTATTTTCTAGCACGACGCGATGGACTTCCGCAGCATGATTTATGGGAACAAAGCTTGTGGTCGTAGATCTAACTCCCTTTCTCTCACCCGTAATTTTTGTATACCCAAGTCCATGACGACACTCAAAAAAATCCAGGTCTTTCTTCATGGGCATGTAAGAAGGGGTCCAGCAGTCTTGTTCGTCGCGGATATAAAAATAACGGCCACCAACGTCCGTTGGTACATTATTGAAGCGGTAGCGCAGAATACGACGTAACCTGGCGTCTTTTGAAAAGCAATATCCTCCACTTTGCTGAGAAATGATAGAAAAGAATTCGTTGGTACCTAAGTAGTTGATCCAAGGGTAAGGTGTCTTTGGGGTTTGGATGACGTATTCCCGCTTTTCGTCGTCAAAATAACCGTATTTCATACGAACTCCCATTCTGTGCACTTCTGCACTTTTTTATAATCTTTAACGCGTTGATACCTCTTTACTGAAGCAACTGTCTACCATAAAAAGACCGTCTGTTTTGTATTAGACTAAACCCTCATTTGTAAAAACCTGGGTACTCGATAATAACTGATCTGCGTCAGAAACTTCGCTCAATTATATAGTAACTTGCTCATTAAAATTTTGACCGAAAATGATAATTTACTTATGTATTTTGGATGTATATTTTTGCACTATTACTGAAATTTCAAGTTTGCGCGACATGCTTAATATAATTTGCTCTGATAGGTTTCAAATAAGCTAATTTATAATTCATAAGACAAAGAACAAGGATGAACTAATGAGAAATTTAATCTACTTTGTATTTATTTCAATTTATTCGTATGTTGGGTTTGGCCAAGATATCTATGTAGTTGTTAACAATAAAAGTGAATTAAAAAGTATTCTTAATCAAGAGAATCCACCTTCAAAAATAAAAATTAATTTTACAGATTTAAGCCTTCTATATAGTGATATTATTCGAATAACTGGTTAATAGATAGGCAATTGATTTAGATAATTTGAATATAAAACGAGCCCGAAAGGCATTTTTAT
>JBNKNM010000434.1:0-3114 GCA_050293845.1 Pseudobacteriovorax sp.
GCGAGAAATCTAGGTCCTAACAAGCCTGTGTTCCAAAAAGGCCTTGCTGGAAGGCCTGCGTAAAGGAAAGCGGTTACCAAGTGAATGCCGAAGGCCCATGCTACGGAAAGAAACATTATGGGTACATAGATGGAGCGATTAGGCTTTCGTCCTAAATAGTAGCAAAACAAGATATATGCGGGTACACAAAGATTAATCAATAGATATCCGTTCAGAACAATGACGTCCCAGGTTAGCATAGACGATGGCCAATTAAAGTAACCTACCACCGGTAGCATGTGCCACAGTTTGTGAGGTCCTCCCATATCAGCAATGACGAAACAAAGGCACATAATCAGTGCACTAACTGCAACCCCTTCTCCTATCAGAACGGCTTTGGAAAACTCGACATTATGTAAGACATAACTAGGTAGAACTAACATGACAGCGGCAGCTGCTAAGCCCACTAAGAAGGTGAAGTTTGAAATATATAGACCCCAGCTAACATAGTCATTCATATTCGTAACCAGAAGGCCTTCTTTGAGTTGAAAGCAGTAGGAAACGAAACCTGCACCCATGACTATAAATAAGCAAGCTATCCATAAGTAGTAACTTTTTGATCCATAGAGTGTAATCTTAATGCTATCGCTTAAAAACTTTTTAATCGCGCTCATACGAGGCTCTCCTAGTCCATGAAGTACCAAAACTTAGGCTCAGTCCCGAGCTCCTCTTTTAACCGGAACACTTTCTTATTTTCTATCACATAGCGTATCTCACTATTTGGATCCAACAGATTCCCGAACACCCTTGCCCCCGTAGGACAAGCTTCAACGCAGGCGGGAGAGTTTCCAGATCGGGTTCTTTGGATACAGAAAGTACATTTTTCCATCACACCTTTTTGCCTAGGTCGGTTTCCAAGGTAATGCTGATTAGGGTTGAGTTCTTCATTGGGTACCTCTGGTTCACCCCAATTAAACCGTCTAGCCCAGTAAGGACAGGCAGCTTCGCAGTATCGGCAACCAACACACCAGTCGTAGTCTATAACAACAATACCATCATTTTCTTTCCATGTAGCACCAACAGGGCAAACATCGACGCAAGGTGGATTTTCACACTGAAAGCATTGGGTCCCCATATAAAATTTTCCGGGCATCGGAACATCATGATGATACATTCCATCAGCATGATCTAAGGATATGCGACCTTTATCCATTTCAAATATTTTAATGTATTGCATATTTGTTTTTCGATCTTGGTTATTTTCCTTAACGCAAGCTGAAACACAATCCATATAGCCCTTGCATTTGGAAATATTAAAGGCATATCCATAGAGCACACCAGGAATTGCTTTTTGAGTACTGATGTTGACGTTTGAAACAGCGGCTGCTGGATTGTTTTTTTGATGAATACGCTGAAGTCTTTCAACTGTATTCTGTTTTTCCTGATCGGTCATCAATCTATAATTAGTCTTAAAGTATTCGTCCCAAGCTAGTGAAAGAGATTCGTAATCACTATCATTCATCCCTCCTTTGCATCCATTGGCCAGGGCTCCCCCAGCAATTGCTGTTGCAGAAAGCTGCTTAAAAGCCTGACGGCGGTTTATGGAGCGCCCCATCTTGCCACCGCTTTTGAATTCATGGGGCGCATTCTTTGGTTTTCCACGTAATAGGGATTTTACGCGATTAAGTATATCCAATGTAAATTCTCCTACTATTGAGGATAGGTGGCAAATGTCGCCGGCTTACGCTTTTTGAATTCCGGATCATGTGGATTATGACATTCCGTGCAATTGAGAATAACACGTTGCGCTTTCCACCCAACTGCTCTTTTGCCATGTGCTCCACCGACCCAATCTTTATACTGCATACCATGGCACTGAGCGCAGACTTTATAACTATGATCAAAGCCTACGGAATCTCCCTCTAGAGTGACCAAGCTTTTATCCCCACCATGGCAAAGATTACATGTATTTGAAAAGTTCGGATGAAGCATCTTTACATTCCAATGAGCTTTCGTGGGCTTAGCATTCACTGTTTGTCGCATTTGATCATGACAATGGGAACAAGGATACCTTTGTATCGCTGTCGAACGACGCAAAACCTTAAATGTTTGGCCTTCCACCAGGACGCTATCTTTACCACGAAATTCCTCATGAATTTCGTAGGGTAAGTTTTCTATTTGCCGTGAATCAATAGTTTTAAATACTGAATTCGATGCTGCAAAGCTCAATCCCGCAACTAGAAAGTAACAGGCTATGAAAAATTTCACATCAACTCCCTACTGCCCTAGGAGCGAAACATGGCATTGTCTGCAATAAATCCGCTCCGGATGGCTTGTTTTGATTTCTCGAATAGCACTTGGCCCACCATGGCAGCTAAGGCAAGAACCTCTACCAAAAAGTTGATGAGGTATACCCGGAGGTCCTCCACTTATAGCAGCCCGCTTAATGGGATAGGTGTTCATAGCCTGCCAGTTATGCTTACGAAATTGCTTCCTTACTAATTGAGGGACGTGACACTGACGACAAGATACTCGTTCTGGATGTGGAGTTACCGGTGCATATGCATTCCACTTCTTAACAAATCCACCTTTGTTATGGCAACTAGCGCAGGTCCCATTTTTCTCAAACTCTAATCCATCTAATGGATGAGGTATAAATGGTGGTGAACCAGGATATTGCCGTCTTCTATAGTAAATCTGCAAATCTCTAGCATACGAAGGATCTATATTAAATTGACCAAAGTCCTCAACCTTAAGTGGAAGAAATTGCATACCTTCCTCAGGATTTTCTGGCAGAAATTCTTTTGCGGTTGCAGTTGCGCTAAGTAATACCAGAAACAAAATAGCATTATAAAAAATCGTTACTGTTTTCATATCAAACCACCCTGATTCGAATCGCGCACTTCTTGTAATCTGGTTGTTTCGAAATGGGGCAAAATGCATCCAGAGTCAATTCATTGATAAGCAAGCTTTCATCAAAGAAAGGTACAAATACATGGCCCTTAACAGGGATACCTCGCCCTTTGATTTTGGCTTTGATCTTGATTTTGCCGCGGCGAGACTCCAGTTCTACAAATTGATTGTCCTTGATACCAAGATTTTTAGCATCATCTGGATTAATCTCCACATATGATT
>JBNKNM010000435.1:0-2966 GCA_050293845.1 Pseudobacteriovorax sp.
TCTAGAAGTCCTTAAAAAAAGGCTACTTGTGCAGCCGGTAGCCACCCTCTTTTTTGATCCGAGAATTCCACAGCCACCCAATTAAGTTCTTTTTTAACAAATTTTACGAGGGCCCCTTCATGTAGCTTAAAAACAACAATGCTGTTTTTTTCACTGGGACTTGCAAATACTTCAGCCTCATCGACGACTACCGCTCCAATGTTAGGGGTTGATTGGTATCGAAGAACAACCATCAACATGCCCATAACACCACAAATTCCAAGAACTCCACCAGTCAGCTGTAGTCCTTTACGCCATACTTTACTCCAAAATGACAAGGCGAAACCAATGCACCCTCCTAGCCATAGGACCCCTGCAAAATACAGTAGCTCCTTAAGGCTCATAAATTGACTGAGAGTCCATGTCTGTAAACTAGCATAATTGTCTAGCACATCCTGCTTATCCTTAGTTTTAGCTAGGACATATTTCAAGTTGGCCTTTAAATCAGCATTACGAGGAATAAATTCAAGTGCTTTGAAATAGGAGCCAATGGCCTTTCCTAGCTGACCGTCTTTATAATAAGCATTACCAAGGTTAAAGAGTAAAGAGCCATTTTTATTCCCTTCTTGGTAAATATTTTCGTAGATAGCAATAGCTTGTGGGAAGTCTCCCCTTTGATAGGCACTCGCTGCATCATATAAAGATTGTTTCTCGATGTTTCCTAGGGCGCAGATACTGATAACGCATAAGATACAAGCTGAAAAAATATTTAGCATTGCTTCTCCAACTTCAATAATAAGGATTCTAGGTTAGATAAAAAACTTTCCAGGTTAAGTTTTGCTTCGGGACTATATTTAACCCTATCAATCTCCTGCAGCAATTGAATAAACTTAGCAACATCTTCCCCATGAATATGGCGCCCCTTTAAGAGTTGCTCCAAGTCTCTAATGGTCATAGCATCTGTCGTTACCATAAGCCGATCGGCAAGGTATTCTTTCACCGTAGATTCAAGGGATTTAGCTAACTCATGGGTGTTAAGTTTTTTACTCTGCAGCATTTGCTTTTTATCTTGATAGCGCTTGAATGCCTGACGATACGCCGTTCTCATACGACGCTCATCCTGCGTGAGACGACGGATACTGAGAACATAGGAGACGATAACTAGACCGCCACCACCGATAAGAACAAGAGTTAATAAAATACCAACTGTTCCTTCCACACTGTCATGGGACATGAGCTGTTCTGCACTATGCAAGCCAAGAATATCGGACCCCAGTTGAGCAATCTCCGTTTTTTTCACTTGGGGACTGCTCATTGGTATCGGCAAAGTGTCTTCTTTTTTAGCACTAGTAGTCATGGCAGAGACATCAATGGCTCCTAAATCAGCATGGAGGGTCTTATACTGCTTTAAATGGGGATCAAAGTAATCTACAGATAGCGATCCCAGATCCTTTGTCCCCGTTACATGGGGGACGACTGCAAATTTAAACTCCCTTTTACCTATAATCCCTTTATTGTAGTCTAGGGTGTCGCCATCTATAGGCTTGTCTTTATAAATTTTTAAGGTATTTTGGTCCGCTTCAAGGTTCAGGCTTTCCATGTTTTCTGTTTCGCCAATACCTTTAATCTCCGCTGTAACAGTAACATTGCCACCAACCTCTACCTGCCGGGGAGTAACTTCCACATCTAGCCCAAATTCTCCCACAAGCCCAGAAAAATTAGATGAACGACCTTCAGTGGGTAATGGTAGTACCTCTATCGGACGAGCTGGCGATTGCATCCGTTTCGGAACACCCGTTTGACCGAAAAAATCAAAGGGGTTTCTACGTCGACGATTATTACGCTGGGGAACTGATACCTGAGCGACAAAAGGAGGAATCGCGAATTCACCACTACTATCTGCAATTACAAAATATCGTTGTTCGATAACCTGAAAGGTCGTACCAGCAATATTTTTTGAGTAACTATTACTACTATCTAAACTGAAAACACGAAAACCAGCTGGTAATTCCAAGGGAGCGACTTGAGGACGGCCATCGATAGATGCACCTACGAAAATTCGATCGGTGATACTAAATACTTCTCCTTCATAAACACTATCCTTGCTCACTTCCCTTTCCACGAAATATTTTTGTTTGCGCTGTTCAGCCGGATCTATTTCCTTAACGGTAAAGGCCAGAGGAAGCGTCCGTTCAACTTTACCATCTATCGTTAGGGTAATTTCGGGAATTTCGAAGGTACCAGGATGTGTTGGAGTTAAAATATACCTAAGCCTAACTGTCCTACTATAATTGCCGTTGAATATTTGCGTCGATTCTTCCCTTCCCCCTTGTTGAATGGTAACACCATCAATAGCTGGGAAGTCTGGTTGACCCTTAAAATTTCCATCAATAGAAAGGGTATATACAAAGCGGTCCGCAGTGTTCCCCTGGGTCTTGTCGAGTTCACCTACCAACTCACCTGCCCAAAGGGAGTGGCCCCAAAAGTACCCTATGATTAAAAGGATTCTCAAAAAGCAACCATTACCACTCATTGCCATTGTCTGTCCTTTCTTGAATATCTTTTTTACGAATATAGTACCTGCCAATACCGTCTTTCACTCCTCTAAGTAGTTTTTCAGCTTTTTGAATCTCAATCTCTTGAGCTGAAATATTTCTCTTCTCTACTTCTTTGGTCGCCCCTTTACTGCCAACCAATGGCTGATCGGTATCTGTATTATTTTGAGCCAGTTCTTCTCCTTCACTAGGTGTACCAGCTTTCTTTTCCATCAGGTTATGATCTTCTCCTTCAGCTTGGGGGGTGGGTTCTCCCTCTGTACCCTGAGATTGTTGGTTTTCGTCAGCCATATCCTGCTGGCTCATGCTCTGGTTGCCCTGCCGATCTTTCTGCAACTGTTCATCCATTTCGTTCTTTTGAGCCTGCTGCTGGTCGCCATTCTGATTTTGAGCCTGCTGCTGGTCGCCATTCTGATTTTGAGCCTGCTGCTG
>JBNKNM010000436.1:0-985 GCA_050293845.1 Pseudobacteriovorax sp.
TTCCAAGGAAGCATTAGCCCCGAAGGCGGTTTTTCGCAGACAGTGACAAGTCTTAAATTTCTTGCTCGATCAAAGTATGAAAAGCTTAATATCGAGATCCCCGATAAAGCCCTAAACATCGATGACTACCCCTATCTTGAAGATAGCTTTGCAGGTCTTGGGATTCCTATTATTGCCGGGAATTGGACTAGCTCTACCGATACCGCAAACCGTCCACCATTACCGGCCTTCCCATTAAATACAGGCGATCCAAATGTGAACGGCGAAGGTGGCAATACTACAAGAAACCCATTACAAATTTTGATATCTGATAACTCCATGAGCCAGATTGAAAGCTATTGGTTAAAGCGAGGGGATGACTATTTTGAGATCTCGGCTTCTAATATTACACCTTTCTCAGATCTTTCGGGTTTTATACTTTCCCAAGGCTTTAGTATCGAAAGTGACACATGGTTTTATGAATCTGGTGATGAGTTTTTTATCTATGGAATTGGTCAGGGTGGTCAAAATCCTGTGACCCAGGCCAGGTGGCTATTGACTTCATATGCAGGAGTGACAGCAAATGAACTAGATCCTAATTGGATGCAGTACGCAGGTAAGCTAGATACCGAGGGTGTAAGATCAAGGCTATGGATTCAGGAGCCAGTCAAGCTATTTGAATATGTGCTATCCCTCCTAGAGCAGGTCCAGCTTGAGGCTTATATCGAGCGCGAGGCATTCAGGCTAAAGCTCAACTCCCTTAAGGCTTCTGAACTCCAGTCAAAAGTTACGGCAGCTAATTTTAAGGTGAACAACTGGGATATTGTAAAAGATAGTTTCAAACTGAGCATCGATGAGCAGAACTTTTTTAACAAAGTCAGAGGGGCATATAATAACTTACCCTCAATCGGTGAGAATGCTAGGCGTACAGGGTTTTTAACCGATGATAGCTCTATTATGACAACGGGCCTAGAGGTGGCGAGGGAGGTGGTTTTTCCCAATCTAT
>JBNKNM010000436.1:994-2958 GCA_050293845.1 Pseudobacteriovorax sp.
AAGGGTTTTTAACCGATGATAGCTCTATTATGACAACGGGCCTAGAGGTGGCGAGGGAGGTGGTTTTTCCCAATCTATATCAGCCGGATGTAGTGCAAAGCCAGCTTGAAAACATCCTAATCCTTGCTAGTCGTGGAATCCAGGTAGTTGATTGCGAGCTTACTTGGCGATCGCTGCTACTTGATCTTGGGGACGTGATTTTAGTAAATGTGCAAGTAGAGAGTATTGAGCTTGAGAATGTGCCATGTTTGGTAAGGGAAGTGGGGTACGATCCTAACGGGGTGAAGATGCCCGTTAGGTTATGGGTTATTTAATCGGCAAAACTAGTGGCTGAGTATAAAGCCACTCTCCCTCTATTCCAAATTGGTGAAAAGAAATCGTAACTCGTTCTGGTAGATCCAACAACTGATTAAATTCATCCAAAGAGACAGCTAAAATCTCTGAATTGTTGACAAATAAACTTTCATTTACACTAAGAACGTTTACATTCTGTAAATAATACTCATCACTCACTACAGAAAGTACTTCACCTGTATCAAAATTTACAAAATTTAGCTTGTTGCCAGTACCACCAAGGTCATTGCCTGCTTTTGCATACTCAAAAGATAGAATGCAAAAAAACAAAACATAAAACCACTTCATAATAGATCCTCCAAAGAGTCAATCTTGAAGACTTTTTCTCGTTCTAAAGTTATTTCTTTTCTCTCAGATTCTTCCACGTTAAAGCTAAATCCGCAAATATTTATACTAAATATTGTGCCATCTTTCACCGAATGTTTTTCCGCAACTTTTCGGAGAAATTCATTAAAAACAGAGATTCCTTGCATCGCAAGAGCTGTGCCTCTTGCATCTAAGGAATTTTCACGAGCTGATATATTATACGGTCCAAAAAGTTCATCTCTAGATTGAGACATTTTTATTTCTATCTTATTTTTAATAATCAGCGACAATAAGTATGGATCGTTTTCATTTTCTATACTCGAAAATAGCCTCCCATTCTCATCTTCTATAATTATCCCTTTTGAAATTAAACTTTCAATAAGGTCTTTTCTGCGCGGCAAAATTTCCACCAGCTTCTCTTTGTCAAAGCCACATCCGCAACCAGTGTAAATCAATATTTCGTATATTCTTGGATCGATGGTGTCCCTAGCCCTAAAGGATACCATATTTGGCTTACTTAGCTCGGCGAACAGTGAAGCAACTCTGAAAGTAGGAGAATATTCTCTATTCTCAAGTATAAATTCGTCGCGTTTCTGTCTACCTTCCAAGCCATCAACTATCTTTATAAGGGTACTATGCCTAGCTATTTCTTTTCCTTCAATGATATTAACTATACTTGATTCGTTAACATCAGCTAATTTAGCGAGAGCTTTTGTGTCCCGTTCAATAAGTTTACTTAGAAGAACTTCCTTGACGTATTTATACGGCATATTTACAGATCCTACATTAAGTTCTATAGCTCGAAATAACTCTTTTTTTCTATTAAGGCAAATTAAATTTTTGGTGTTAAGGGTAGATAATCTTCAATTTGGGCAAAATGAATCTCAGGATTCTTGAATTAACCCTAGTTAGTGCCTAAATTGGCTTAAATTATGCCTTATTGACTGACAAAACAGTCATGCCGTATGGTTCAAATATTGTAATTTCTGGGCTGGAAAGCAGATTAGACCCTCACTGCTTTAGTATGGTGTTTATCAATAAAATGATAAAACTGCGCAAGAGATTATAAAAACAAGAAGGAGGCTAACCATGACATAAAGACATAGCTAACCTTCCATTGCGGATATACCCGATAGGCAACCCACTTAAGCAAGTCTTAGCCTACTTCGGATCAATCCCCAAGGAAAGTTAAAAAAAGAGATAGCTTGGAAATCATGATCACCAAGGAACGATGCGCTGCTCATGATGACATAAAGACAAGCTAGTCATAGTAAATAACATCTTCAAGATCTTCGAGACCCTGG
>JBNKNM010000437.1:0-2927 GCA_050293845.1 Pseudobacteriovorax sp.
AATTCCATTAATCTGCATTTTAGCTGACAGGGAAGGTCAAGTCATAAGGGTAAATCGATTTGCTGAAGAGTTTTTTTATAGAAAAAAAAGTGAAGTGGTTGGTCAGTCGATTCCATCAATTATGTCTTCAGTATCCCGAAACGAGTTTGTTGGATTTTTTGATAACCTAAGTAAAGGTCATCGTGAGCACTTTTACTATGTTGAGCAAAATGAAGATCAGTATATCAATTGGAAAGGTATTGTGCTTGATGGTCCCGATAGTGATACTCCAATTGCTGTAATCTTAGGTGATGATGTAACTGAGACAGTCAGTCTAAAGTCAAGTGTATACTCTGCCAGAACAGTACAGAAAGCCCTTCTACCAACTAACTTTGATGTACCTGGTATCGATATGAAGTGGATTTACGAATCAGCTGAAGCCACAGGAGGTGATTGGTTCGACTATAAATTTGATAAAGCCAGTAATAGATTGTTAGTATGTATTGCTGATGTAAATGGTCATGGTACTGCAGCTGCCATGGTAACAGGGTGTATAGCTGGTCTCTTTCATGGTGTGATGAACTCCCTAGTTAGTAACATAGATAACGATGAAAAGCTGCTTTCTGATTTTACTACTAATCTGAATTCAAGTATCTACCACATACTGGAGCGAGCGAATCGTCTATTAACTATGGCTGCTATATCTGTAAATGTAGAAACAGGGCTGGGGGCTTATGTTAGTTGTGGGCACCCTAGAGTCATCCTTTTTGGAGATGGTATGGCCCGCCCTTTACTTAATCGCAATAGCCCGATTGGGATCATGCCGGATCAATCTTTTACGAGCATTTCCTTCACTCTAGAACCAGCACAGTCGCTTTTAATGTATACGGATGGATTGATTGAGAATAAGGATATTAATGGCAGGAATCTAAATTCCCGTGAACTCCTTGAGAACTTAAAGAAGAGACATAGTGAAGATATAAAATTTAATTGGTTAAAGCATTTTGTCAAAGGGCTAGAATGTGTTCCTCCTCATAATGACGATATAGCCCTAATTGTTCTCACCCGTCAAAAAAAACCTGATCAAAAGGTGAGCTAAATGGTAAACGAGTTCCACGATTATTTACAAAAGGTATCTAAGAAAGCCCTTAAAGGCTTTACTAGTAGAGAGTTTGAAGCCAAGCAGACGACGTATGCTAATTTAACTTACTTTCAGTACCTAGCTTCTGTAGTCATTGGTGCTAGTGAAAATAAAATTCTGCTTACGATTCATTTTTGGGAGGATGATGCGGCAGTCTTGACAACAGATCCACGAAAAACGCTCGAGAAATCGGTTAAACGAGATATTTTTAAAGAATACCTCAATATTTTTTCTTCGCGGATAAAGAATGCGGCAACCCAGGCTGGATTGGAGGCTGGGATCTCTCTACCTTTCATTGTACCAGGGTATCAGAGCTGCTTTATCATTAATCCCAAAGTTTATAAAACAACATACTGCTGGGAGCTTATTCGTAATAAGTCTCATATAGGCTTTGGCTGCAGCTTAGTAATGGATGATCGTAAACTTATGAAACGAATGTGTGAATATCAGGATATTAGAGGGCAGGACAACGAGCTAGAGATGCTCTAGTCTCTTATGGACTCAAGCCTTGTTGTGTAAATAACGCTAATCGGCGACGCAACAATAAAAAATCGCGCTCATTGACAGGGCTGATTTTAAATCCATTTATGACATATGTTTTAATAGCATGATTAACTCCGGTACTTTTACCTCGTCCCGTAGTCCAGGGGCAAATTTGTTAGTAAGTATGCAAATTTAGATCTTTTGCGTTATGTGCTTTTTGACATTTAATAATTTTAATGTTGTCAAAACGCCATTAAATGCCTAGTTTTACCCCTATTCTTTGATTGAGCACAACGAGGGCATTATGCGTCTGGCGTTTTTTTTACTAACATTAATATTTTTACCACCTCAATTTTCTCTTGGCGACACTCTAGCCAAAATTATAAAGAAATCAGAATTAGCAGTTGGTCTTGAACCAGGTTTTATGCCGTTTGAGATGCAAACAGCACAGGGGAGTTTTGTCGGTTTCGATGTAGAGATGATGAAGGCTTTTGCAAAGGACCTCGGGGTGAAGGTTAAGTTTACTAGCACCAAATGGGATGGCATTATTCCTGGACTGATGGCGCGTAAATACGATTTGATAGTTTCTGGAATGACTATTACTTCTGCCCGAGCTAAAGCGGTATTGTTTAGTGATCCTTACTACAAAGCAGGATTGAAGGTTCTCATCAAACCGGAGTTGGTTTCTGAAGTCAGAAACTTAAGAGACCTTGATCAGAAGAAATATACCATTGCAGTGAAGCTTGGGACTACGGGAGATATTTTCGCAAAAAAAAACATAAAGAAAGCAAAAATTCGCAAGTTAGATACGGAGGCGGATGCGGCGCAGTCAGTTTTACTTAAAAAAGTTGACGCCTTCATTTATGATAAGCCCTATTTGGAACTATATGCAGCTAGCAAACGCCAGCGCGTGTCACTTTTGCCAGATAATGTCTCAGAGGAGAACTTCGGTGTAGCTGCTAGACTCCAAGATCGAACTCTGATTGATGCCTTCAATAAATTTCTTACTAAGTGGAAAGCAGACAAAGTGAATGGTCACGATAAGGTGTATCAAGATATCTTTGTCAAAATGATCTGGAAGAAAGACTTCCCTAATTTATTCTAAGAAGGTTTTATGCATCCAAAGAAGTTATCTATTTGGTACTCGCTACTCGCTGGTACCATTCTACTACTGCTTGCGGTTGGAATTGCCTTTTCCTTCTATGATTTAGGATATACATGGGAATTCTCCTTTCTTACAGATTATTTTTGGGATTCTCAATCCCAACAGCCGGGTCTGATTTTGAAAGGACTGTGGACCACTGTTTATATCAGCTTTATTAGT
>JBNKNM010000438.1:0-2919 GCA_050293845.1 Pseudobacteriovorax sp.
TGATGGTCTGGCTCTATTTCTCTATGGCTTTGCTTTTGCCTTTGCAAATGCGATGGTCGAAGGCGGTGGATTGAGCCTAAAAATCATGCTGATACAGCCGTTGATTGAAATTTTTGGCTCGATCCTGTTAGGAGTTGTTATCGCGCTGATTCTTGATCAGGTTTTACGCTGGATCAAAACTAGAGATGATCAATTAGTAATAAACGTGGCAGCTATCTTTTTAGCAAGCGGTATTGCTAAGCATTTTGATTTCTCTCTTATTCTTACCAATATGGCTGTCGGTTTGACGCTAATTAACCTTCATCCGGATCGTAGTGAATCAAATTTTGAAATTGTGAAAGGGTTTGTCCCACCGATTTATATTATTTTCTTTTTATTCGTTGGCGCCAGGTTACAGTTGGGCCTGCTGCCTTCTATGGGGTTATTAGGTATTTTGTACGTTCTCGGCAGAACCATTGGTAAATGGGTGGGGGCCTACTTGGGGGCAACACTATCCGGGGCCCCCCAAGTGGTTAAAAAGTATCTCGGTTTTGCTCTCTTCTCGCAAGCCGGTGTTGCTATTGGCCTCGCTCTCGACATTTATCAGCATTTTGAAAAATTCGGCCCTGCTGGAGAAAAATTAGGGCATACTGTCATTAATGTTATTGCGGCAACAACCCTGCTGGTTCAAATTATTGGTCCGTTGTCTGTGAAATTTGCGATATCCAAAGCTGGTGAAATCCCAAATAAATCAAAGGGAGAATAGTCATGACAAAAGTATTGATCGAAAACCTTCGGCCCTATAGTACAGTTGGCAATGTAACAAAAACTATGACTATTCGGTCAATGGCAGAACTCGTTGTAAAATATCCGGAGATTCATAACCTTTGTGTCGTCGATGAGTCTGATAATTTACTGGGACTCATCAGTCGCAAACGCTTGTTTCATGCAATCTTTTTACATCATGTCTCAGCACACTCAAAAGTAACAGAACTATATTCATTGTTAACATCGGAACATGCGGCGGACTTACTTATCAAACATGAATATACCTGTCGAGGGTCCGACTCGTTGGATGAGGTCATTGACCTGATGATTAAACGTCGACTTAATGCTATCCCGGTAATAAATATATCTGGAAAATTTGAAGGTATGGTCACAATTGAACGGCTTCTATCGAACTGGCTGAAAACTGCGGACTGATTTTCTTCATAGCCGAAATACAAGAATCTTAATAATTCACCTTAATCCTGACTTACGAATGGTAGAAAGCTTGGGGCCTTGCTCCAAGAATAAGGCAGGGATAGGTAAATCGATGCTGTAAATTCCATTTTTGTGAGTTCTACTACTGTTACATTATGGCATAATTTGATAGGAATCCATCCACCCAGTTTCCCGTTGTCCCACCTAGACTAAGAAGACTGGAAAATATCTATATTATTAGAGTTAGTTAAGCATTTTGTAGGCAATAGGAGATTACTGGCTTTACTAGTAAAAGCTCTCATAAACATATTCTTCTTTGGTCAAAGTTTGACCCTTAGGCAGATCCGATCCAAGCCCAACATGATTTAGAATCTTAATGATGGCCTCTAACTCCATAATCGCTGCGATCACTCGCACTCTTCCACCACATTTGGGACAGGTGGACAGGTCTATGCCAAAGGTCCTTTTGAGTAGTTCAGCCCACGGAATATATCTGGATGCTGGTGGATCATCAGATTCGGTCTCAGCTACACCATCGTTCTGACATTCTTGCTGGAGATCACCCCGCCCGCAGGACTCGACTGCTGAACAGCCAACAATCTCAGGGCGCAGCTTACTATGAGAAGAAAGACAACCATAGTAGTTCACCTGATGCTTGTAAGGCAGTGGGATAATGGATGCTAATTTCTCGATGAACTCCATAGGGGAAAACATGACATGAGTCGCTCCATTATAGGATGTTTTCAGTTCATAGAGGATATTGCCATTTTCATCTAGGCTCATACGCTCATGAGACACTGGGCCACGACCCAAGTAACGAAGAAGCTTTTCTAATCGATCTCTTTCATGGGCCTTGATTGACGTGGCAGCATGTATCGAAAATCCGTTCATTGATACACAGCCATAAGATTGACTTTTAGGTATTTCCTCCTCAAGTCCGAAGCTACTACCTATTCTTCGCACCTTGAACAGTTCGGACGGAGTCAATCTATCCGTTCAATAGTAAATCAATGACAGCAGTTACGGATCTATTTTCAGACAGTCTAAACGACGGTCGATCAAAAGCGTTTTTTTAGTTTTCTAGTTTTCTCCCCCTAGGGGGAAAACTAGAAAACTAAAAATTGCTAGGACGGAGCTGCGTAACTCACCTCTAAAAACTCGCAAGCAACTGAATTCACCTTCCTCAAACAAAAACATAATCGCTGAGGTAGAGTTTGGGAAAAAGTAATAAGACTCAAAGAAAGAAGAAAATGGATAAGGTTAAAAAGCTATTCAAAGCTACTTTCGGCATTTGAAAAAACGCCAAAAGTAGCTATTAATGTGGCTGTAAGTCAACTGACCTCATCGGTTGAGCCGGTGATTATACCGACGCTAATTTCGGGGACAGTTCGATGACCCCATGAATATGGTCCGTGCAAAGGAATAGAGACTGCGATTCCACACACCCATATCATGTCTACCCCCCTGATACAGTCTCCACATGTGAGGAACATTGTTTGCATCCAGGTGATTGTGGATATTTCGACTGAAGGACAACAAGCCGTCTGCATCGCCGACAGAGACGAAGATGGCCTTCAAACTACGGATCGCACTGATGTTAGCTGGCGACTGATTAAGATTGGGAGCTGCGGAAAAGCCCGCGACCCAGCCAAACACATCAGGGTGTGCAAGACCAAAATTCAGGGCTTGACCGCCTCCCATGGATAAACCGGTAATGGCACGATTTTCACGACCTTG
>JBNKNM010000439.1:0-2918 GCA_050293845.1 Pseudobacteriovorax sp.
CGCATTCTGCTGGAAGAACACAAATTATGCTAGGGCTTGCACTTAAGAGCTGCTGCAAGAATTAAATATTTGCAGACGAAATCGCTGTTACTCCTCCAAAATAAGAGTTTGAGCAAAACCTGCCGTTCCCATTTAACACTTTGCAATTGGCAAGTGTTCCCATTTTGTTGTGTAATGGGGAAAATACAGCTTACTAGCCATTTTCCAGCTTTGGTCAGTACCACAAGAACCAATACGAATCAAATCTCGATAATAACTCCGATAAATTTACTTTGGGATCACTGAGGGATCAGCTTCAATAATTGGGCTCCATGAGCGCTAATTTCTGTATTTATTCCTGTTAGGTCGAAATCTGCAAGTTCCCTCTTCCAAACGTTCCTCACCTCATAAGAGCCCTCAAGGTCCAGTTCAGAAAAAGTTACATGGCGGGTTAGTTTAGGAATATCACTACGATTGAAAAGAGCCACAGCGTAGCTACCATCATGGAGCTTTCTTTTCCAGCCTTCTATTAGGCCCAGGGAAATCTCATTTCCAAACATTCCTCCCGCATCTTGATGGATATCTAAAACTTCAGAATTTGTTAGTAGTGACTTTGTAAATAGATCATCAGTCGTTTCTCTTCTGGTGAGATTTGCTCCTAGCATATAGGGTGAGGGTAAGATCGCCCATAATGACATTACAGTAACTTGTTCATTCTTGGTGAATCTAGTGATGCGGGAATAGCCTTCAACGGGGCAGCGCGGTCCAAGATAGCCGAAGGGTAGCATGTCGGCGTCCGGCCAATGGCCAACAGATCCTTTTCCTTGCCAGCGTTTGGCGAGGGAAAACATATGCTGGACGTCGCCCCAACGATCCCAAAAGTCATCGGACATACGCCACATATTTACAGAATTATTGAGATGAGCTGTAGCTGCTACGGGGGTTTCACCTGGAGAAAGAGAGAGAGTCATAGAGCGTGAGCTGCTAGCCATGGCCAAACTTAACTGGTCAATTTCACCTTGAGAGTAAGGTGGTCTTTCATCTCTTCCACCACCTGAAGACATATCATCGGCTTTAATATAGTCTACCCCCCAGTCAGCATACTGGTCTACTATCGATCTATACCAGTCATAGCCAGCCTGCATTTGGCTAGGGGTTGCTGGAGATGATGGATTAAGAACGCTGCAAGAATAGCATGTTCCATAATAAGTTTGGGTATCTGTACTACGAACTCCATACATCTCATTGACTAACCATCGGCAGTTGCTATTGGGGTTTGCGGCATCGTTGAGGGTATAGGTAGATCCGGCCATTAGACTGTTTCCAAAATTATGGACGGCGTCCTGGGGGATGCCGCGCATGATATGTATGCCAAATCGTAATCCCATGGCGTGGATCTGCTCGGCTAAGGGGGCAAAACCACGACCACCTGCTGCAGAAGGAAATCTATTAAGAGCTGGTTGCAAACGACCAAATTGATCCATAGTCAACAAATTGTCATTCTCACCTCCACCGTTGTAAATAGGTGTTTCATCGTACCAGCGATAGTCGACAACAACCGTATCCCAGCCGAATGGTAAAAGGTTATCTCGAACGTAACGTGCATTAGCTAGGATTTCATCCTCTGTTACAGAATCTCCATAAGAATCATAGCTATTCCATCCCATGGGTGGAGTTAAGGCCAAATTTTCCCCGAAGACCAAAGTGATGTTCCTTGATGCCGTTCCTAAACTGTTTGAAACCGTAACATCAAAGCTATGGCGGCCGGGTGATGATATAGTTCCGTTTAATCGGCCCGTATTTGACTCCAAGGTTACCCCAAAAGGTAGATTGGATGCAGAAAACCGAAGAGGGCGGCTACCGCTTGCTGCGATGGTATGAATGAGGGGAGTTCCAGTCCTAATTCCTACAACTTTAGGACCGTTTATTCGCGGCTTGCCTTCCTCTTGAGGAGGGGCAATGAGGGGATTTTCAGGAGAAGCAAGCGCGATAGACACAGGGGGATTTCCTGAATAATGAATTTTTACGTCTAACCAATCTGCATGATCATATTCAAAAGTATCATCACTGGAGCCTGAGAGCAGGTAAAGGGTTTGAACTCCAGAGATCTCTATATCGATGGGAGCAACTCTCGGATGTGAGCGTACACCTAACGTTTGGTCGAACAAAGTACGACCAGCTTCGTCTGCAACAATAAACTGCACTTTCGATCGGTTATGAGGTGCGTAGTTGATCACCTCATCATCCACGCCAACCATTGCCGTAAACCGTGTCGCTCTACCTTGTAGGCTTATGGCCAGCAAGCCATCAGAGTGTGTGCCTATTCCCCGAGTATAAGTCATTCCACCTACTGTTAAAGGATTTCCATCTATTGAGCGGTTTGCTAGGGTTTGATTCCAGCCTTCTGTTGCATGGGACAAGTCCAAGGTATCTACATATAATGCTGCAGCAAACGAGGGGCTGAGGCCGAATACCGGTATTAAAATCAAGGCTTTAATAAAAGTTACTATTCTACGAATATAACGCTTCTGGGAAACTGAGCATTGATAGCAGCGAGCGATAGTTTCCATTTTGACTCCTATAGGTAGACACTTTTGATCACACCTCTACAATGTTTAAAACCTGAACTCTTAAAATTAGTTAGAACTTGGCCATCATTAGCATAAAACACTAAGGGATTAATAGAGATAGATTTACTGTACCGACAGCTAGGAAGCTTCATTAGCATAGCCAACATCTGATACCCGTATAATTACTTTTAAAAGATCGCCCCATGTCTCTATCATTGAGTTTAATCGGCTCCGTCGCAAATATGTAGCTATCGAAAATACCTGATACCTTTATCAAGCTAAACAGGTCTTAAGGTGTCAAATGGTTAGTTTTAAAGGTTCCCAGTTTGAAAAATCTATCATCCTTCAGTGCGTCAGATGGTATCTTAG
>JBNKNM010000440.1:0-2905 GCA_050293845.1 Pseudobacteriovorax sp.
CATTTGACACCTCAAGACCTGTTTAGCTTGATGAAGGTATCAGGTATTTTCGATAGTTACAAGTTTGCGACGGAACCGTTGACTCAGCACCAAGTAAAGCAGATTCACTCAAGAGGCTCCCCTCTAGGGGAGTACATTTATCTTAATAGATCTATTGAGAAATTAACATGACCGCAATTTATAACGGAATTTAATATTTCCTGAGAGGCTGCTTAAAGCTACAAAAGAGTTTTTACCTAATATTCTTACAGAAGTATTCATCCTAAGTATGGTCAAGGCTCCGCATTCACTCCAGGGATGTTCAAGGTCTTGCCAAAGTGATACGACATCTAAATACTCACCATTTATAGTATTCGTATAAACTTGCTCCACAGAACCGGTAAAAAAACTTTCAAATGCAAACTTGGCTTCAGCATCTTTTGCGATTGCAGCTGAGCCAAACATTAAAACTGTCTCTAGTTTTACCTGTTGATTGGGAGGTAAGGACAAGCTCATTGAAAAATCGCATGACTTCCTTGCCAGCGTATTATTCTCACTAGTTTCTAGCTTGTAATCTTGAAATGCCACTACAATGTAATTATTATCTATAAATACCGCCGAATTATCTTGATTACATCCGCTACCACCAATAGTTACTTTTCCAATTTCTACTTCCGCAAAAGCCTGCGCTGAAACGATCGTTGTTACAAAAAATATGGTTAATTTTTTTAACCTTCGACACATGGTTGGCTCCTTACAGTGACAATAATTTTATCTACGGTATAGGTGCTAGTCTCTATTTTTGCAAAAATATTATTATCAATAAATAGATTAGTTTTACTAGCGCAAAAGCTTTCTACACTATCATGAAAATTTATAGAGTAATCTACATCTTCACGATACGGTTCGTAGAGTGCAAATTGTGAACGAGATTTTTTATTCCCTGCAAAAGAAATCTGGTTTATCATTCCAGCGGTAGCCTGATCTTTGTCCAGAATAGCACTCCCTTGGAACTCTATACTTTCCGCAACAAGTTTTTTTCTACCTTCAACAAATACTGGAACATTTATATTACATATATTGACAACATAGAGTCCTTGGCTAGTAATTGAAAAATTGCTTAAGTAAATTTCAATCTTATATTTATTGTTATTTATAGGAATGAGAATTTCCGAACTGTTATCAGCAGAACAGGTACTACCTCTATATTCGGCTTTTCCAATTGTCACTGCCGATGCATTCAGGGAAATAAAAAGAAAGCTAAATAATAAAATTATAAAATTCTTAATATACTTCATTTTCACTAACCTCAATCGCCTCTTCGAGTGGTAAGTCAAAGGGCGATTTTTTTGAAATCATACTATAATTAATATCTACAAGTACATCTGTAGGAAACGATATCTGTATCCGCACTACTTACAAATAGTACTCCTGAGGTTCCCGTTAAGAGGGTCTGGGCCTCAACCACTAAATTAGTCCCTGCTGTATGCTCGCCGAGGGAAGCAGGAGTACTAGTAAACATAGGACCAAAGTATTCTCCCTCTTCTGAGACTCTTCCCACTTGCGTATTGGTCCCCTTAGCACTCGTTGCAGTGAATCGCACTGAGAGAAGACCTTTTGCCCCCTCGAGAAGATCTGCTGAGGAGAGCCATCTCGCTTGGTTTACTTTGATTTTTCTACAGGGAGCTTCCAAGAGTGCTACAGTGATAACACAATTATCGGAAGCGAAGGGTATGGCTGGATCTAGGTATGTGAAAAAACCAGTATAAACAACATTCAAAGTGATAAAGGGCCTCCCCTGTGAATCAACGTTAGGCGTTATATCAACTAAAGCACTATCATCATAAGGACAAGCAGAACCAGAAATAAAAGGGCTATCGTCGACAACCCAACCATCTTTACTAATAGTTCCCCCGTAAGATGTACTAGCAGCAAGTATCGATAAAACAGCAAGGCATCGCAATAGATTCGTACGTAACATATCGCATCTCCTTAGAAATATAAGTCCATAAACATTACGCAGGAAATATATATTCATGAATTCAAAAATGCAAAGTTAATAGCAACAGTTTACAAAGCTTAATAACTTGCCTGTTTATCGCATCATTCATAACTTAATTTTTTAACACGGAATTTGTTCATTCATTATTATTGGCTTCCATTATTTCCAACTCTGCAACTATTTTTTCATAAGATGTCATGGGGAATATTTATGGGTCAGAGATATTTCATACAGGAGCAGCGCGATTTTAAAGATCATTGATAACATTTATTTTCATTATAAATAAGGTCTTTTGCGACTTTTACGTAGATACAAATAAATATTTAGAAAAGTTATCAAAAAATGCAGCTACTGCAATGGAAGCTTTTTATCTAAATATAAACGTACAACTCGTTGAAAAAAACTATTTCTGTACCTGAAATTTTTGAAGTCATAGGTAGTACTAATATTTGGAAGGATCGATTTCCTCAATCAATTCACTGAACAAAAATTGTCTGCAAAAAACTATCGTAAAGTCCTTATATATTCTTGATCGCATTCATTCGCCATGAAGATTAGTCACTATAAGATTTAAGAAGATCAATTTTACTTCAACGAACATCATATACATAAAAGTTGAGATTTATAAAGAATTAAAAAAAAAGCTTTAAGTGCCTCGCTCGCGTTCTTCTTGACTGCTCTTGATAAACATCAAAAACAAGGCGTGGAATTGAATATTTCCCCTATGACAAAAAGCTTTCTATATAAGATTAATCTGTGCTGGAGAGAAACTCTAACATTTTAATATCATAGCAATTTGTATTTTTGATACAGGTATGCTAAAAAGTAGGGGAACGGAATGTTTCCTGTAACTATCAAATATAGCATGTATAATATTTAGAATGATAAAATTCTCCAAATCACAAAGATTTGAGAGTTAGTATG
>JBNKNM010000441.1:0-2882 GCA_050293845.1 Pseudobacteriovorax sp.
GCTTTTATAGATCATCACAGAACCTCATAGTTCTAGGAAAAAGCGGAGAAGGGAAAACCCAGCTGGTCAATGCTATAGGGAGAAGGCTATGCTATGAGGGTATAAAAACCCTATTCTATTCCACCAATTTATTATTCGAAGAAGTGATAGCGGAACGAGCAGCAGGTAATTACTTAAAATTCATCAAACGGATAAATAAAGCTCCTGTACTTATTCTGGATGATTTTGGGCTTAGAAATTACACACACGAAGAAGCTAATACTCTAATCGATTTGATTGAGGAGCGATATCGTAAAGGTATAGTCATGATTACCTCACAGGTCAGCCCAAGAGGTTGGGAAAATCTATTTGAAGACCCTGTGATTGGGGAGGCAATTGTCGACCGTTTAAAAAATCCCTCGATGGAAGTTAAACTAAGAGGAGGGTCATACCGAACAAAACTAGCAAAGTCATCATGACCTAACAATAACTTGCGACTCCATGGTCGCTGACGCTCCCCAAAAGGTGGGTCCAATAACTGCCAAAGGTAGGGTTCACTTAAGCGCAACGGGCAAACCTGATCGGGATTAGGCTTGGAAAAAGTTGAAGTAAACTCGTCCTAGATTACATTGTGCTCTTCAAGTTTATTTTTAATATCCTCCTTAGTCAGCGGACGATCGATCGGAAAAAGGATTATTATCTTCTTTTTTGGCTCAACGGAAAACTCATATCGAACACTATTACTGAACTCAATATGAGTACCTCGGTAATTTCGTATCGGCATCCCTAGGCTTTTATGGCTTATTTCAAGGTTTGAGAGTGTGGTTTCGAGAAAATACTGATGGTTTTGTTTTGCGGTTCCGTACATTTCAACCCTCCTTGAAATAACGTTTTTCTATACCCCTTTGAGGGGATGGGTTGATGGAGACTGATTTCTCGGACAGTATGCCAAGGGTGCTTTCATGCTCAAACCCGCTAGCTTCATGAATTTGACAACCTGGTCTAACATCGATTACTGTCCGAAAGTGTCCGGATTCTCGACCCATCCCCCTTTTAGCAAACATCATGTCAAATGTCAAATCGACCCCCCGATGGTAGACCATTTTTAGATTGGCTGGATGGGATATGAGAAAAATTGGTGTTTGATTAAGTAAGAAAGACGGCGTAAGCTGACCAACAATACACAAATAAACAAACTAAAAATGTTGGAGGATTACGCCATGGAAATTAATCATGATAGTTACTTTCGGCATTTGGAAAATCGCCAAATGGAGCAAATTTCTCCAAATACGGACTAAGTGAAGAAAGGTTGTTGGGGGATGGCAACGATTCATGAAATTCTTTAGCACATCAGACTTAACTATTCGATATAGTTACTGTAACTCCATCCCAGATGGCGATTCTGAACGGTATATCAAGGCTTTGGAGGCTTTGGGACAGTGCAAAAACTGTGAATGAGCGATTATCCTTTTGTGGTCTGCTGTTTAACGCCAGTGCAAAAACTCTATGAAACTGGGTTTCTATCCTTCTTTATTTATGAAGCGATGTAGGCGCCAGATTTCACCCCAGGACTTGAGTCTCATTCTTTCAATGTCTTAGATATCAATTTGGCCTTCGTGGCAAATGCTCCCTTCACTTTGTGAATCGGTGGAAATGCAGCGCGGCCCTGAATAAAAGAGTACTGTAAGAACACAACTAGAAAGTTGATGATTAATAAAAACTTTGTGCTGGGTGCAGCCTCTTCCAAGTCAAAACCAAATTTTTTGGCGTTTTTTGCGGAAAAAAAGTAAGACGATCCCTCGATAATCGTATCAGGGGATATCTCGCTGTTTTGCAGAAACATTGCAAAATCTTTCATCCCTAGGATGAATTCTTGTACCACTATTTTTCGTGCTGCTGTTCCTCGATGCTTCCAGTGAAAGGCGAATAGATAATCGAAAATAGTTCCTGCGTGAATCCTTAGGCGTTTATCCTCAACGTGTTCTACCAGAAAGAAGGTCGAGAAATAGACGAGCTTTCCTCTTTGTACCATGGTGGGAGTGTCTATCATCTGAGCTACAACAAAAATGAAAGGATAGAGGATCCAAAATAGAATCAGACCATGGAAAGGTAGAAGGATCAGGCTCAAGATAATGGAGGTTAGAATTAGCAAGCCTGTAAAGACACAAACTACGAAGTACAGATATTGTTTCCTTTGCGACCAGCTGTAAAAACGATTGGATGTTTGGTATTGGGACTTTGGCTTGATCATAGGCTATCAGGCTTGATCAGACTGTTCAGCAATATGCCACAAAACTCCACTAGGATCTTTCAGGTATGCGGTAACGATTCCCCATGGCTGCTTTTTAGGACTTTCAATGCCAGCTCCCGCATATTGATTGAAGTCTATTGAGGATGAGATTTCATCGTACCAAGATTGCGCTGAGTCCACCAAAAGATGAAGTATAAAATTTTTGGTGTGCTCCTCATTATAGAAGTCTTGCAAAAGAAATCGAAAGCTCCCGACTTGAAACTCTGTAACATAGCCAGCACTCCAGTTTTCCTTAAAACCAAGTTCTTTATAGAAACGAATACTCTGGGCGTAGTCTTTTGCCGGAACGAAACATTTTAGATCGATGCATTGCATGGACTCTTGTACCTCTTCTATTAGCGGTGTTAAAGGGGGGAAGGTTTTTCTTTCGATAACCATACCGATTTTGAGGTTGAATTCCCTTTTAGCAGTTCTTTAATCCGCTAAAGGGAAGCGCTGGTAAGTATGTATCAAATACCGATACCCCAATGTATCATATCAACGACTTCATTTCAAATGCCAATGAAAACTTTATATAGTTCATGCTGAAGAACCTCAGAACTCAGATAGATATTGGCTTTGGGTTGAATTCTAGGTCTAATTTTCTACCAGG
>JBNKNM010000442.1:0-2816 GCA_050293845.1 Pseudobacteriovorax sp.
ATTAAGGGGGCTTCCATATACCCTGATTGTCTAACCTCCTTTACGGAAAATACACTGTTTTTTACAACGGAGGGCACAGATAATCCTAGTTCTTGCAAAAGAAGTACTGCAACACTGTCTTTAAGATGTGATAGGGGGTTCATGCTATATGCTAACTGTAGCACCATATCCGATAAAGTCGCTTATCATGGTTTTGAGCGTGTCTCGCAAGGCGAGATAGATTGTAAATTTCACCTAAGAAGTGGCTCACAGTGTCCAAATGAAAGAATTGAGTATTCTTACGTTTGCACTGATTTTACTGTTTTTTAGGAGTGTGAATATGAATCGACTGCTCATTGAGATTGCGAAAAATGAACTAGGCACCCACGAGGTGCCTGGCTTAGAGAATAATCCTCGTATCCTTTACTACGCAAGATGTTCAGGACTTGACTGGGTTAAAAATGATGAGACGTCTTGGTGTGGAATTTTTCTTTCTTGGTGCATGACTGAAATCCCTGAATTCATGCGCCCTGATTGGCCCAAGTCTAAAGCTGCAACAGCAAGGCAGTGGTTAAACTATGGGGTGGATGTTCCGCTTGGTAAGGCTAAGCCGGGGGATATTGTTGTCTTTTGGAGAGAGAGTCCTGAGTCTTGGAAGGGGCATTGCGCTCTTTATCTTGATCAGGATTCTGATCGGATCTTGTGTCTTGGTGGAAATCAAGGCAATGCTGTTTGTGAAAGGTGGTATAAAAAAGTACGGTTGTTAGGACTTAAAAGATACTAAAATTTAAAATGAATAAAATTTTCTTGTGTGAGGTTTTCTTTCAAAATGCAACTGGCGACAAAACTATGGGACACTATTTTTTTTGAGTTCATTTACAATCTTAAGAATTTCTACATCGGTGCGACTACCCTGTATGAATTCTTCATTATCAGAAACTTTGATCAATATTCCACATCCTTGTTTCCAGTTTTCAGAAACAAATTTCACTTCAAATCCGTCAGATCTCAGCATTGGAGCAAGTTTTTCCATATAATATGAAATGTCCGCTGCAATTTCATAAGAATCTTCATCTTCTCCGCAATTACCATTGACAAGTACTTGCTTGAATATATCCTCTTTGACAGTATTCGGAGCCTTTTCGTTTTCCGAATTGGTGAACCTAATCGAGTATCCAATCAAAAGTATTGTCACTATTGATATTAAATAAATCATTTGCTTTTTCATTTCCACTCCTTCCTTGCTCAGGACTCGTTAGCTCTTTATAAGATGCTTGATTTTCTTTGTATGCTTCTTCTCGAGATGAATATCCTGCCTTTTGTGGGTCTGTATAGAAGTGGGGGGGATCATTACTTTGGTTTCTCAAAGGTTTAAAGTCATACTTTGCTGCAATTTCATTTACCTTTTTCAAATCTTTAGGTGAGAGCCCTGATACACCATTAAGGTCAACTGCTAGGCCAGTTTGATGCAAACTGATACCTTTAGCTTTCGTAAAACTGGTGTTAATTGAGGTTGATGGTTCTTGTCTAAATGTATTATTAACGCTTATTTGCGGAAACTCTTTTCTCACCTCTGATACAAAACTCTTAAGGCTTTCGGCTATCTTCATTTCAATGAAATATACGCGCTCTTGTAATTGTGTGTTCGCTGAATCTAATCCTAAAAGCTTGACTTCTTGAACTTTCTCTCCTGTAGGATCAATGTATTTTAGTGGGTTATTACCAGCATAACTATACAAATTACACTCCACAGGACTTTTTACACAAAGATCAGGTCTCTCCATAAACAATGGATCAGGCGTCACAAACCTAGCAAAGGCCGTTGAACTCAGTCCACATATCCATATTACATAAATTTGAGATAATAATTTTATCTAAGTTTGCTCCATTCGCTCTTTAAGCTCGGTAGGTCTGCAGAAGACTAGAGATTCCGCCTGAATGACAACCCAAGGGATATAGTACAAATATTTAAGTGAGTCAATTAATATCCACAACTAGGAGTCTACGCTGGAATTACCAGATCTCAGTGCTTAATTATTTGAAAATAAAGACTTATCCACAGATTTCTCTAAGCTATAATACGTTAAAATAGCTAGTAGACATACCCTAAATATCAGATCAACGTTCTGCTGCAACTATTGAAGATTTGCAGCAATCTAATATAGCAAGATTTGTTGCTATCTTTGTTAGGAATTGTGGAGGTTCTGCAAGAATTGAAATTTGCAGAAGAATTAAAACAACAAAGTCCCATACTAATCTGGACACCAGATAAAAGGATAGGATACGGTTACGTATAGCGGCCTGATAGGGGTAAGGGCAACGAGCATCACGCCTACTACCCCTGCTTTCTGGTGAGCAGAGAATTTCGGTTGCTGCTGTAAATTTCGGGACGGGTCGAGAATCCGGACACTTTCGGACAGTAATCGTCGCCATACCTAGTTATCAAATTTGTGATGATAGCGGGTTTGAGTATAAATACAACTTTAGCATACTGTCCGGGAAATAGCCCCTTATCGACCCATTCCCAAATATCTTATTCTTCCAGCAACAAAATGTTCTAATTTGATTCTTGAGTTTTTCAGCGCTGCAAATATATAAATATTGCAGTAATTTAATAAATATAAGCACTTATGAGTTTGGATCAAGGAGCTCCTGGGAGGTCAGATTACCCCTTCCTTTCTGATCTAACTTTCACCAATAGCAAAAATATTTTAAAAGGACTAACTTTATATAGGTTGGTATAGGGCTGTCTGATGGAGAAACAAATGGCAAAAATCCTAATTGTAGATGATTCTGAGACTCTTCGTATAGAACTCCGCGAACTGCTTGAAAGTGAT
>JBNKNM010000443.1:0-2692 GCA_050293845.1 Pseudobacteriovorax sp.
AGATCGCAGCGGAGCTTGGAATCAATCATTCAATGGTTTTGGATGCTGTAGATTTTGTGAGAAATCGTTTAAACATGGTAAATTCCGAGCATTTTATACCCACTGGTAGTCGTAAAAATCAGCAGCAATATACTTTAACACGGAAAGGATACCACCTTTTTATGAAATATGGATATTTACCTAGAAACGAACAAGGAGAATTTGATGATTGAAAAATACGTAGTTAACGTTGAGGGTCAGATTTTTACCACCACTTTGGCAATTTCAAAGGCTCTCCAGATGACACCTGGCAAAGTTCATGAGTTAATTGAAAAACATGCTGATACAATTAAGGAATGCTTTCCAAGAGGTATTAAGGATGCCATTAATCTTGATGAAGATCATCCTGGACAGAGTATCAAGTGCCTTGATTACCATGCTTTTTACTACCTATGTGAAGTTGAGAAGCTCTCTTACAAAGTAGACGGCGTAAACAAATTAATGCAGCAGTTTATGAATCCTGCAATTCGTCCTAGGATTTCTGAAAAACTGCTTATGATGTCTGAGTCATGTGTAGTTTACTTAGATGATCTTGCTCGCATGTTTGATATGACCCATCGAGACTTACTCGAAGAGTGCGAAAAGCATCCCAATATTGAATCAAGGATCGAAGTCGAAGGGGACTTTGGATACTACACTTTTAATCGTACTGATATTGCGCATCTGCTTAAGGTTATTGACAACCAGAGAACACGCGAAGCTAAAGCACAGCTAAAAAATCTTGGGTGTGAATTATGAAAGATATTATTGACGTACATCAAAAAGAAATATCTGTTGATGGAAGAAAGCTCTTTATTGATCTAGTGTCAATGGATAGCGAGGAAGGTTTGCTTCTTACCGAGGTCGCAAGTGTATTTGGAATCAAAGAGGCCACAACATGGAATCATATAAAAAATCATGATCTTTGTTCGTTGATGATTTCAAGGAACAAGCTAAAAAACCTTAAAGAACAAGGTATTATCAATGCTAAGGCAAACCGAGTTGCTTTTCTTCCCAAAGATACTATTCGGAAATTGGCTAAGATAATAAACACCCCAAAGGCATGGGAAATATACAATCTATTATGGGAAGTAACCGATAAAGCTTATGAACAGCACACGAAATCTTTGGGCCAGCTTGAAGTATTGCAAGGTATGCTTAATGCACTCCAACAGCAGCAGGCTGACATTTCCACTATTCGTGCAGAAACACCAAAGCTGATTGATTCACGAATAGAGTCAGCCCTTGAAGATAAACAGGCTTTTCCTGAAGATTGTATCCGTGTTGGCGATCTAGTAAGTCAGTATTTCAACGGTGTAGCAAAGGAAAAAGTACTCACCTACCTTTATAGAATCGGCCATCCCAGAGGGAATCATGTTCACATTGACGACCACGGATTAAGATCGGTATCTCACCCATTTAAGAAAAAAGGGCTGAAAGAAGCAGCTCGAAAGTTTTTCAAAGAGCGAAAAATAGTCAAGGAAACTGAAAAATCAATTTTTTGGTCTCATCCGCTGGTTGGGAACATGCGAGAAGCCAAATAGGAATATAACTTCACCTCAACATTTTAAAAAGGAATATTTAGCCATGCAAAAAATTACAGTTATAGACAAAGTCGTTTCACACAATGGGGAAAGCCTTCACCTTTACTTGACAAAAATGGCAGACACTGAGGGAATGCTAGTGAGTCAAGTCGCAAAGGCTTTTGGTGTAAGCGAAAGCAATATTCTTAAACACGTTTCAAACCATAAACTTTGCTCCGAACTTTTACTCAGAAGCCAGCTAAAAGTACTTAAAAATCAAGGTCTTATAAGCATGAGAGCAAACAACGCAAGATTTATCCCAAAGGACAGTCTCAGGGAGCTTTGTAAGATAATTGATAGTCCCCAAGCATGGAAAATATTTAAATCCCTTTGGCAAATAAACGACTTAGCATACGAGCTTCACAGTCGCAGACATTTAGACTTATCAATACCTAATTATGATAGTTTCGAAAAAAACTTCGCGGGGAAAAGAGTTTCCATTGAGAACTTGAAATCTGTTGTAAAGCTGTATATCCAACGGACCCAAATAGATTTGGATCTTAACGGACTTTTAGAAGGAAAAAATGATGTAGTGGTAACACAACCAAATACTGCTCCTCCACGGATAAAAGAAAATGCTGACAGAAGTGTCGCTATTACCACTAGGCAAGAAATCGCTGATAAATATTTTTGTAACATCCCACTACATATAATCGGGAAATTCCTCAACGACATTGATCATCCAAAAGCAAGAAACTATAAAAAAGCTATGTGGATAAATACTGAGCTAGACATTGCCTCCGAACTTTTCTTTTCGGACTTAGAGAAAAAATTGGGATCAAAAAATTATGACATATATTTTCATCCTTCGGTGGGAAATTTTCGAGTTCGAAAGGGAGTTTCATTGGGACCTTCTAATATAACACCAAGCATCTAAAAAGGCTATTTGATGAAAGCAAGGAGTGCGAAGGCTAAAGGTCAACGGGCTGCCAAGGAAGTGCAGGCCACTATTTTAAACTTTTTCCCTGATCTAACTCAAGATGATGTAACTGTAACACCGAGTGGCGTCAATGGTGTAGATCTTCACTTAAGTAGTAAAGCGAAGGCAGAAATTCCCTTTGCAATCGAAGTAAAAAACCAAGAACGACTTA
>JBNKNM010000444.1:0-2657 GCA_050293845.1 Pseudobacteriovorax sp.
TGGCTGCGCTTAGGCAACAACCGGTCTATTTTTTCTATGATTTGATATTGCTTGAAGATAGCAACAATAATCCCAAGATGACTAAGTAACTTCATCTCTGAAGTCGGAATCTTCATCGTTGTCCTCACTAGAACTGGGTGATTTTCCTAGTTTTAGTCATTATCTCTGATTTGGTTATTTCCTAAAAGACCATTTTTGGAATTGTACTGCCGAATGTCAGGTAAATGGCGCTATTGTCAAACTCTCTCATTTTCCGCAATTCTGCCAAAAACTCAAGGATTGAACCAGAAATCGAACATCTACGATCAATATCTCACAATGAACACCTTCATAGGATAGTTCGTCCAATATTATTTCAGGATTGTTGGATGAAACCAGTATATTAACATTTATCTCGCGTAAGGCTTGCATAAACGACTCTCGCAACCCCGGACTTGCACTTAGTATAATTGCATTCTTATCTTCTGTGACCAAATGTCATGGATACAAAAACCCTCTTAAGGACCTTTCGGACGAGTACGGTATGAATACACCTATTCAAGTGCGAATATATTTCCTAGTCCTTTTGTAGACAGAAGGGACTTTATTGCCTAAAGAAAAATTTTTACCATTTAGGCAAAATCCCCCATAAAATACCAACAGTTTTAGTTACAAATTAAGGAAATTCTGTGTATCCCCAGAGAAATGGGTGTATGATGCCAATACTAGGACGGCTTGTTGGGAGTGCAAAAAAAGTTGTAACTAGAGGTACTATGAAGGATTTCATTGGATATATAGACGAGGTTTTTGGACCAGTAGTCACCATTACTTGCGAATACCTTCCTCCCCTTCAGCAAGCTTTAAGTGTAAGTTCCCATTCAGATAGCTATATTTTAGAAGTTCTCCAACATCTAGACGAGCACCATGTTAAAGCCATCGCTTTACACCGTGCTTCTGGCTTAGCCAGAGGTATGAAGGTAAAAGACACGCAAGCCCCTGTGCATGTTCCCGTAGGAAAAGGCTTTTTAGGGAGGTTGATCAATGTCTTCGGTGAACCTCTCGATGGAGAAAAAGCAGCTGAATGTGAGCGATATCACAACATTTTCTCAAAGCCTATCCCCTTAGCTGAATCCAAGTCTGCGCTTAAAATATTACCTACCGGAATAAAAATTATCGATCTATTATGCCCCTTTGTAAATGGTGGCAAAACAGGGTTATTCGGTGGAGCTGGTGTCGGCAAAACCGTACTCATCATGGAATTCATGCATGCTATTTCCACAATCCATAAGGGTATTTCCGTTTTTGCAGGCGTCGGTGAACGCATCCGGGAAGGTCATGAACTCTGGCATGAAATGAAGCGAGCTAAAATTCTTGAGAAAGCTACCCTTGTTTTTGGTCAAATGAACGAGTCACCAGGAATTCGCTTTCGCACTGCTCTATCAGCTGTCAGCTACGCCGAATTTTACAGGGATAGTTTAAATACAGAAGTACTGCTTCTCATTGATAACATATATCGCTACATTCAAGCTGGTAGCGAGGTATCGGGATTGCTGGGAAGAATGCCAGCGAATGTTGGGTACCAACCTACATTGCTATCTGAAGTATCGCAAGTTCAGGAACGTATTTCTTCATCCCAGCAAGGCTCTATTACTTCGATCCAGGCTGTTTATGTCCCCGCTGATGACATGTCTGACCCAGCTGTATCAGCTATTAGGCAGCATTTAGATTCCATTATTGTGCTTTCCCGGGAGCAAGCTGGTAAGGGGCTATATCCCGCGGTTGATCCTTTAAAATCTAAAAGTCTCTTTATAGATCCCTATTATGTTGGAAACCGCCATTATTCTATTGCAAAACAAGTGCGAGAACATTTGGCGAGATACAAGGAACTGGAAGACATCATAGCCATGCTTGGCATCGATGAACTATCCCAGGACGATCGTCTTACAGTGCAACGGGCGAGAAAGTTGGAACGCTATTTGACACAACCCTTCTATATGACCGCTGCTTTTTCCAATAAAGATGGTGTATCCGTTGAGCTTGAAGCTTTACTTAACGACTGTGAAGATTTCATAGCTGGTGTTTACGATGGTGTGAACGAGATGGATTGCTACATGCGAGGAGTCATGAAAGGGGTCAAAAGTTGAAGAGCTTTACCTGCAAAGTATATTCCCCCAAGAATATACTAACAATAAATGAAGTTTCTAGTTTTGTCGGTGAAGATAACTCTGGTAGTTTTGGTATCATGGCTGGCCGATATCCATTAGTGACGATTTTAAAATGCAGTACAGCTAAATTAAAACTAAATGATGACTCTGTGCTATATCTAGGTATATCGGGAGGTGTCTTAAGTTTTAAAAGCAATATCTTAACTATTGTGACAAGTTTTGCCATTCAATCAGAAAATATTGAAGACTTGACGGAAGCTTTAGATGTAGCCATTGCAAAAGATGAGGAACGTTCGCAAAAAATCCAAGGATATATTCAGAAATTGGATGATGAAATATTGAAACGCATCAAACAGTTGGAAGGTCAATATCCTTGAACAAAACAGTTAAAAATCAGCACAAGTCGCTACGTAAAGAAATTCATACTGCTGTCAAAAAACGAAATCGCCATAAACAGCAGGGAAAGTCTATACTTGCCCAAAGCGTTTTTCTGGGAACCATAGGGGGCATCAT
>JBNKNM010000445.1:0-2598 GCA_050293845.1 Pseudobacteriovorax sp.
CTTAAAACCTTTGGTACAATAGATTCTCCAGGATTGCTCTCATTTCCCCAAGAAGGTTATACACTATCCTTGGATTTTGCCAATCGTGGATGGCGTACAAAAAATCTGCTCCATCAACTCACCAGTATTGTGAATGATGCGGGAGGACGATTATATCCAGCCAAGGATAGTGTGATGAAAAAAGACGACTTTCTCAGATATTTTCCTAAATGGGAACAATTCAGTACCCTACGCGATCCGCATTTTTCTTCCAGCTTTATACGGCGTGTTCTGGAAGAAAATTGACAATAAAAGGCCTGCTTTAAGAGAATTGTCAAGGATGTTAAAATCTTCTGAAATTCAATAATGAAATGGGTGATCAATTTAGTAATTGATCACCCGAAAACCTAGTAAAGTACTCCTATGGAATTCATTACCATAGTGGGGGGTAATATTTTAAGCGGGGTTTGCCTCTACATCCGCTTCTGAAGGATCTGGCTCGGGATTTAGATCGATGGTACAGCTACCCATTAGTAGAGGATCGTTGAACATACATGCAGGGGTCACCAAGTGATCACCAAGTACAGGGGGAGTCCAATTGATTCCAGGTGCAAAGTTTTGAATGGCTAGCCCATACAATTGATTAAATTCCTCTCTTGTAATAGAGCCGGAGTTTGTATATATACTTACCCATTGTGATCGGAATGGTTCTTCAATTAATAACGCATTTAGGGTTTGTTCCGAAATACCTAGTTCCTGTTGCACATCAAGTCGAAACATTCTTTTGTTATAGCTTTGAAAGCTAATATAAATGGGTTCTGCTTGCTGAGAATCAATACCAATGGCCTTGAGAGAATTAAAATACAGTTCGTTATCCTTATCAATTGCGGCTTTAAAAGTGTCTTGTGTCGGAAATATATCGAATATTTTTGATTTTTCACCATCATTTAGGTTTTGAGAGAGTGCTGCAAATTCTCGAATCTCATCTTTCTTGAATAAGATACCTTGCCCGTGGCAAGACATACAGGACATACCATTTACAATAGTACCAAATAACTGAACCGGTCCATTTGGTTGGCTTACAATATTGAGAGGCCCCTTATCGATTGATTGTCCGCTTGCCACGTTGAGATAGTAAGCGAATAGCCCATTGGGGAGCTGAAAAATTACTTCACCACCATCGTGATCAAATGCTTTATCATCAAATCCTGAGCCGATGGGACCTAAAGGGAAATTAAATATATTTTGCTGGCTGGCGTTGTTATCGGCGAAATCATAACTGATCCAATAGGGTAAGTTAGACATTGATGAAGTATGCCGTTCTATAATTCGGTTTTGACTGGATACCCCCGAGTTACGGAAGCCGCTTCGCATGACTTGGTCTCCAGCTATATTGTTGAGTCTATTGACTCCTAGTCGAGATTCGAGTTCCTCTAATGTGGGAGGTAGATTGAGAAATCTTTTGTAAAGTTCGGGTAGTGTAGCTGTACTATTAAACCAGTCCATTCTCATAAGATAGTTCTGGGTTTGTATTTGATCGCGAATAAAATTGTCATTTGCGGACAAAATTTCGTCGTTGTTATTACCACCAAGGTTGTCATAGTTGACAGCAAAGGGATAGAAATCATTAATAATTTGATCAAAGGAGGAAGTATCTAATGCTAAACGACTGAGGTTTACGCGATATATGAGATTGTTGGGGTCGATAGCCTGTGGTTTAACAATCACGTTGGAGAATGAGAGTGAGTTAATAGTCTTCATAAATGCCAGTCGATAGGTTTCTAATGCTTCTGTTGTTTCCTTAGCATTATGTGGAATTTTTAGAGAGAAGTAACGTATGAATTGCCGCGATGCTGCTTGAATTTGTTCCAGGTCTTTGCGAATGAATGCGATTTCTTCGAAGTTTGTTAGAGGTACTAGGTCCTCACTTTTTAGTTCTTGAATCCAGTTATGCAAAGTATTTATGCTGAGTTCAGGCAAAAATCTTGAAGGTGGCATATTTCCTACAGGAGCCAGGCGGGTGTAAAGCTCAGATTTTTCTGGTTCTCCCGGTATAATATAGCGGCCGCTTTTAATCATACTCTCAATATCTAACACGCTGCCAAATCCACCCTGAGCATTTTCCAGATTATGGCAGGATGCGCAATTCTTCTCTAGGATAGCGAGAGCTTGATCCTGAAGGGGGATATCATCATTTTCTCTTGCTTCGGGTTTGGCTTCGCTGCTAGTTTGGGAATCCGATTGTGGTTTTCTAACTGTATTGACGGTTGGAGATTTACTGCAACTCGTAATTCCTAATAAAACTAAAATAAGATGTTTTAACTTCATGTTATTCCTCTAATTGGTCCCGTTAACTCTGGTAAAACTAATTCATAAACATTTGTAGTACATAATTTTGTCGGGCATTACTGAGAGAAAAGTAAGCTATAGGATATAATCTGTATAATTACAGTGATATACCTTATAAGTAAAAAAATATTTTTGTACAAAATTTTTAGTAGAGATTGTTTTTCGAGCATTTATTCTTGTTATATCAATAAACTATTCGAATAACCAGTTCAAATTCCCATCATTAGCATAATCGACGCTGCTAGCTTTCCAAAAATGTGTACCATTAAA
>JBNKNM010000446.1:0-2553 GCA_050293845.1 Pseudobacteriovorax sp.
CTTAGGGTGCTTGTTGGGAGTGCTCGTAGGCTTATGCCTCATCTCGAAAGAACCGATCTCGCGTCGTGCTGCAGTTTTTTATGTGGATATTTTTCGCAATACTCCGGTATTAGTGCAACTGTATGTTGTTTACTTTATTGTAGGAACAGCTATAGAGATGTCTCCTGAAACAGCCGGTATTCTTACGCTGAGTTTATTCTGCAGCGCCTATGTCGCTGATATTTTCCGCGGAACTATATTGGAGTTTGAAAAGGGACAAATAGATGCTGCAAAGTCTATGGGCTTAAAACCTTTGCAAATTGCAAGTTCTGTAATAGCTCCGCAAGCTTTAAGAAAAATGCTGCCTCCCCTTGTGGGACAATTTGTCAGTTTGGTCAAGGATAGTAGTCTGGTTTCAGTAATATCTGTTGCAGATCTAACAAAATCGGCTATGAACGTGGTTGCTGTTAGTTTTCGTAGTTTGGAGACATGGTTCATCATCGCTATGATTTATTTCTTCGTTAACTTGGTTATCAGTAGTTTCGGTCGCTATCTAGAAAAACGTCTGAGGGTAGTATGAGTGTAGTGATTTCAATGGAAAATGTGCAGAAGAGCTTTATGGTTGAAGGACACTCAGTACCTGTGTTGAAAGATATGTCTTTTCAGGTAAAAGAAGGCGAGGTCGTTTGTCTTATTGGCCCTTCTGGTGGTGGAAAATCTACCTGCTTGCGGAGTATCAACGGTTTGGAAACGATTGATGAGGGTAGAATCTCAGTCTGTGGCATAAATTATGATTCAGACGTCAATGCTGTTTACAAAATCAGGCAGCGAACAGGTATGATTTTTCAACGATTTGAGCTGTTTCCCCATTTAACCGCTTTAGAAAATATAACGCTTGGCTTGATTAAAGTTAAAGGTTTCTCTAAAAATAGAGCTGCTGAAAAAGCCGTAGCTCTTTTAGAAACTGTAGGTCTAAAATCTCATTCTAGTAAGCACCCGCACTCTTTATCTGGTGGGCAGCAACAACGAGTTGCTATAGCTAGAGCCTTGGCTACTGAGCCACAGGTATTATTATGTGACGAGCCCACCAGTGCACTAGACCCCGAACTTGTCGATGAGGTTACGGAAATTTTAGATCGTGTAGCGAAAAGTGGCATGACAATGTTGATTGTAACCCATGAAATGCGCTTTGCTAAACAGGTTGCTGATCGTATCTTGTTTTTAGAGCAAGGCCGCATTATGGAGTCAGGGAGTGTCCCGGAAATTTTCGAAAATCCCAAAACCCCCAGACTTCAGCAATTTTTAAATAAGATTCATGCAAGTTAGGAAAATATATGCCTAAAATTTGGATCGATGCGGATGCTTGTCCTCAAGCGGTAAAACAGGTTGTTTTTAAAGCATCCGAAAGAACTAATATTCCCTGCATTTTGGTAGCCAATAGCTTTTTTAGGGTACCTAGTTCAGAATATATTACTCTAAAGGTTGTCAGTAAAGGTATGGATGTAGCTGACACCTATATTGTTGAACACTCTGAGAGTCAGGATCTCGTTATAACAGCAGATATTCCGTTAGCTGATCTGTTGGTCAAAAAAAAATGCTTAGTCATAAATCCTAGGGGGAAAGTATACACAGAAGCAAACATTAAGGAATCTTTATCAGTTAGAAACTTTCTTGATGAAATGCGTGGTGCTGGACAGGTTACGGGCGGCCCTGCCCAATATGGTAAGAAAGATTTACAAAGTTTTGCAAACAGTTTCGATCGATTACTGACCATGATTCAGTCATGAATGTGATTTGGGGCATATTACAAGTGTGTATCTTGCAATTCTATTTACGTATCCTAAATATAATTTATTCTTAAATTCGTTTGCTTCCCTATCTTTCCCTGCTAATCTAATTCTACAAATTAAATTGTTAGGATTACTTTTCAAGCACGTCCTTGATGAAAAGTGGATGTGCTTGTTATAGTTACCTGTTCTATAGGTTTTTATTAAGGGGGGTTTGCTTTGTCTTTTTTGGGTAAGAGAGTTACTGAAAATATGCCTCATGTTGAGGAAATTTTAAATTCAGGGAACTTCGAAGTGTTATTTGCCGAAGAAGAGATTGTTATTTTTAAGAGGACGCTACAAGATCGCATCGCTCTGGTCGTTATCAATACGGGAGGTAATGAAAGAAAAGTGAGAATTTCATTAGAACCTGAAGAAATATTTACTTCTAGTTTCGGGTTGGAGTCATTAGTAGTAGATAAGGCCGGTGGGCTGGAGTTAATGGTGGAGCCCAGCTCTGTGGATGTCTTTCATAACCAGTTGTATAATGTTTGCTAAAATGCTGATTTACAAATAGAAAATTTTTCTAATTTCGGAATCAAACGCCCATCGCTTCGCAAATTGCTGGCTATTTCCAACCAGCCAACTTGAAGACTATCTATAGAAGATTAATCCAAATAGGTCGTTATTATTTTAATTCTGACCTTGAGTCAGTAAAAGATGGATGAAGCACTCCAGGAAGAAGTGTTTTTTCCGTTCGCACTTATTATGAGTTTAAAATCCATTCTCCAACTCTATAGGATGAGCT
>JBNKNM010000447.1:0-2502 GCA_050293845.1 Pseudobacteriovorax sp.
AATCCTTTCTTGCTAGTGGTCTGGTCAACTAGTCTCCCTTGCGAGTCACCTCACAAGCCCCCTCCTTTAGGTGGGGGAATTGACAGAGCAAGAGTTTTCCTGCATTCCACGTAGACCATTAGATTTCCTTTGCTATAACCTGAAAGCACTATAACGAGGCTCAGTTTGCCCTAGTTTTGGACACGCGATAATGTCTGTTATTGCAATTAAAATCCTAGTTTCATCAAGTTGATTACGGTAACAAATATTTGTCATATCTCCTATGACCTGATCTTATCTCAATTATATAGAGGATAGAGTATATCGAGCAGGACTACCCGATGGAGAACCTGATCAAAAAGCTTGGGCTTGAGGGTAAAATTTATCTTGATGAGTCATCTAACTTTCCAAGCAACCTGATTCAATCATCTGAAATGGCAGCATTATCGCCTTGATCTTTGAAAAATTAATCAAATTTAGGCTAGAAATAATTGGTCATGGTTGGGTGCGCCTTGCTACACATTAGGTGGATCGGACGGACACGATTGAAATGCCAGATTCTAGTGGTCAAATGGGTCATGGCACTACAATTTAAGATAGACAGGCCTGTTTCAAAAATTCCATGGCTTAAGTGACTAATATAATAGTAGTAATATCAGGTATGTACACAACCTTATCCTTGATCTAACCCCAACCAACAAGCCCTCCTTTTTGTCAATTTGGATCAAAATATTTCTTGAGACCGTTCAGGGGTCTCTCTTCTATTTTTTTTCTATGGATACTGCATGAAAGAAATTCAAGCAACGTTATATGAATCAACAACCTTTTCAGGAGTTACGTGAATGAAATTTCTATCTAAAGCCTTTCTGTTTTCCACATGTACCTTACTACTGACCTCAGGATCTCTGACGGCCAGAATTTTTGAAGATCCTCGCGATCCAGGAAACTCTCCCATCGACGATGCTATCGATTGTATGAGTGAAACCAAGGTAAACTATTTTAGAGCTAGTCCTAGCACCGTCAACCCATTTCGATCGACGACCCTTTCCTGGGACGTAAGCATACCAAATGGCTGCCCGGTAAGCTTGAAAGTAGCTGGTAAAAGGGTTACAGGCCAGCGAGGCAGCATGAGTTATACTCCTATTACTCGCAACTCATACGCATCCCTTATGGCAACGACAATCGGAGGAGCGGCTATCATCTTGAGGAATCTTCCGGTTAGAGTGAATACTGTTAATTGCGATATCTTTCCGATATCTATAAATCAGGTAGAGAGCCAGTTTATTGAACTTTTAGCCAACTCTTTTGAAGAGATTGATTATCTCTATACCAAAGGCGACGCTACAATAGGCATCACTTCTGGCGGGCTTTCGCTATATCAGGTCATAGGCGTTGATATTCCTGGCCCTAACCCCTCAATAAAATTTGACTTAGGCTTAAGATTTACCTCACGCAATGGCGTTGTGTATCCCCACTGGACCAAATTTTCATCTAAGACATCGACCTATCTGCCCGTCGAAGACTTCATCGATTCGAAAATTTCAAAACAAAAAACCAAAATCCTAACAAGCATTAGAAACAGTCTTAATGAAAACCTTAAGGAAATTTTGGATTTATTGTATGGAACAAATCGAACTGAAAGAGTCTTCGAAGTAAAAACCATCCAGGATAATTTTGAAGTTGCCGTCTGCCGCTAATCGTTTCGATGGGGTTTGGCAAGAATTTAACAATGAGACAGTCAAGATTTTTTCTACTTTAAAGGGTCAGCTAGTTAGCTGGTCCTATACATCGTCTGAAAATTTGTCTCTTGAAACCAATGCCACGTTTAAGTCATTATTATCCAAAATGAGCCTCATTTTCAAGGTGGCTAGAATATTCCGTTACAGAACCTTAGGACAATGCCAATGATAAATAATAAACTCGAACTAAAACTCCAGCCATAATATATAAGCCGAAATCGGAGTTTTCAACAAAATTAAAATACAAAGATATGACAGTACACAGTAAGAGGAAACTTATCACATACCATTCTGGTTGCTTATTCATTGCTTGCTTTCTTAGTAGTTATCGCAGCTCCTCCGCCAGTGATAGCTGCGTCAGCCCCGTAGATCGCAGCTTGATTTCTATTTATTCTCGTCTTAACGAATTCACCGGTCGACATATTAATGGAACATTCACCATTTGAACTTTCGCTAAAACTGAGCTCCGGAATCCAACAAGAAAAAAGCCGCCTTATTTAGCATAAAACGCCTTATTAGCACACTTATTTTCGCTCTCTTTTTAAAGGGTAAGGGTAGCATATTTTTGCTGATGGGTTTTGGATTACGCTATCAAAATGACCTATGGTAAGCCCATGTAACTGGCATAATATGTAGCAGTTGCAGGCCAATCGGAAAATATGCCTACGATCCCGACATCCTGGGCAAGGGCAGTTTTTCAATCCTGATCTCATTTCTAGTAAATCGATAAATGATTTTATAGCCAACTTTAATTTTGCGTTTTGAGTTGGGAAACTTCTTGAAA
>JBNKNM010000448.1:0-2421 GCA_050293845.1 Pseudobacteriovorax sp.
ATTCGATGCTCGCCGCAGGGCTTCTCCATTCCTCCCGGCCCTAAAGAGACCGGGTTTCCTGGAGAAGTTTGATGAATACTTTTCCTACGTATGTCTGCTGACCGACACTACCGTACCAGAACCCTCTTCGATTTTTACGAGTATCTTATCGTCATCTAACTCTTCGATGACCCCTAAAGTGCCATTCTTCCAGGCATTGCCATTATTTGCTGTGAACATCACCTGTGCGCCGACCTTAAGGTCGATTTGATACGGAGAGGGAAGATTATCGTCCTGAGACATTTTTCCTTCTAATTTTCCTGTATATGTATAGGTCTTGGATTTTATCGCCTCTAGCTCGTTTGAATTTACTTTATCTGCTAGGCGATTTGTTGATGCTAACGTTACTTTGTTTCTACCGCTCGAATTCTTAGCGACCCTTGTGTTTAACTTGTCTAAGTATTCTTGAGTATATCTTTCCCCCACTGTATTATTGAGAAAAGTAAATGAGCATCGGAGCGAGAGAATATTTTTTTAAGCTCGGCGAACGTCAAAGGATCTTACTATGTCACTGAAATGGAAAAAACGTGAAAACTTTCTTGATTCGGATTGGCAGTCACTTGATGAACTAAACCGAAAAATACACCTAGAAAGCTTTTACTATAGAGATGCGCCTCCACCGTTGGAAAAATTGAAAGCTGATTGGGGGGTTAGCCTAATAGCTGTCGAAATAAAAAGCTTTCTGCTTTATCAAGATGACCTAGCCATTGCGTATGTTCATCAATGGACAGAAGCTAAACACTCTAAGAACTACGAGCAGAAAAAACATCTATTTTGTGATGATCTGAAAATCCTGGAATCCGAGGTCGATGAACAAAAGATGGCAGACATATTTGTGTACCTTTACAATGAATTCTGCAAGGCTGAAAAATCAGTCTGGCAGCTTGTACTGAATCAAAGAAAGGCCCAGCTGTATTTCGAAGACCGCCCGGAATTCGTTTTAGCAGATTCACTATCTTAATTTACTCTACCTGTATCAAAGATTGACCCGAAGTTGCTGGATCATTGGTGCGAGACCTCCTTGCCTCTTAGTTTCATCGATATTGATTGGCAAAACAATGATCTAATCAAAGATATTGCGGCATTCTACACAGAAGCTTCGGCCGACATCCCTCACCAAGAGGCGGAGGGTTTCCACCAGAATTTTGATGCCGAATTTATGAGAGCGTGGCGTGAAAGGATGCGCCGCAATGAAAGGATCATGGACGGACACCTGCTCATAGACGGCTCTAAAATAGTTGGATTAAGTCTTTTTTCCTACAAGGTATCAGAAGCCAAAAATTTTATGATTGAATTTACTGGTATCGCTAGAAAATACAGAGGGCAAAAACTAGCCAAATATATTAAGGCCAAAACTCTGCAATCAATTCTATCAAATTACAACACCGCAGGTTGTATTATTACTGGAATGGCAAAGACCAACCACCGGATTAATACGATTAATAGACAGCTAGGATTTCAAGCAGTTTCGGGGTTTTCGATCTTGAAACATGTTATTTAGACTCTTTCATGATCCAAGCCCTAGCTTGGTGAGTGAACCTTTTGATCTTGAATGTATCGCAAGACTACCTTTTTCGACATATTACCGACAGTCCCAACATAATAGCTTGGGTTCCAAAGATGTCCCTAATGTCGGAGATGCTTACATGCTCGGACTAAAGCCTCCTAAAATGCTGAGTATTAAGGAATATGCTGAAAGGCACATTCGCCTTGGAGCTGACACGCCTATACCAGGTTTAGTCAAATTCTCAAGAAACCCTTACCTTATTCAAATACTTGAGGACCTGGAAGAAGATAACGGCATCGAGGAAGTTATCCTCATGAAAGGTAGTCAAGTCGGGGGTACCTTAACTCTACTTTGTTGGTTGACATACTCCGCAGACATTACTCCTGGCCCTATACTGGTTCTGCAACCGAAGGAGAAGTTAGCAGAGATCTTTTCGAAGAAAAAGCTCGGTCCTATTCTTAATAACTGTGAGCAGCTACAAGGTAAAATTCGAGAATCTGAGGTTACCAAGAACTCAGATACCCTAGACATGAAGCCATTTCCAGGTGGATTTATCGTTGTCGGTCATGCGGGATCTACAAACTACCTTAGAAGTATCTCAATCAAGAAAATTGGATTCGACGAGGTTTCGGACTATCCAACAGAATCACAAAAGCAGGGTGACCCATGTCGTTTGGCTTTAGAAAGGACGTCCCCATATGATGGACGAAAAAAAATATTTTAAACTGAACTCCAATTTGGTGGACAAAACTTAGTTTTTGGCGGTACATAACCGCTCTCTTTAAGAAATTTCAAGACTGTTTTCTTTGAAACCGAGATACCTAGAATCTTTAACTCATCAGAAATTCGTTGTGCACCCCAAAGCCAGTTACAAC
>JBNKNM010000449.1:0-2406 GCA_050293845.1 Pseudobacteriovorax sp.
AGTTTTACAAAGTTCGCCATCACAAAAGGGCGGAGGAGACCGCACGACGGCAGATTACACCTTCGGATTTTCTAACGATTCACTGAGTATTCTAACAGGTGTTTCTGTTAAAAAAATCGTAGGCTTACTAGATGATGACAGACCTCTCTATAATGGCAGCTCCTCTTATAGTCCCTGGGGTAGTTACGTCAATAGCAGTGGCAATATAGTACCTCACCCCAATTGTCCCACTGATCGTATTGTGGTCTTTTCGGAGACAACAAGTCTTTGTGGCCGTGCCGATGGCACCCATCCCTATCGCATTAACTACTTAGAGCCAGACTTACAGCAAGTAGCAGCTATGTCGAAATTTGAGTTAAATCTCAGCTCTAACCTTCAGCTTTATGGTAATATTCGCTATAGCTACAAAGAATCTGTTTATCCTTTATTGACAACACTCTTTATTGATGAGCAACAGGTCAGTGCAGACTATGTTGCGCAAAATCTGTCGGATCTAGATGTAGGAGATGAAGGTGCAACCTTTCTTCGCTATATCGTTGATGATTTTGGTCATCGCCGTGTCTCCCTTAAAGATACAACAGGGTCCGCCACTGCCGGCCTAAAAGGTATTTGGAATAATTACGACTGGGACCTTGCTCTTGATGCTAGCCAAAGTATTGCTGACAACAATACCGAAGGACAGTGGGATCAAGAACTTATCAATCAATTTGTAACTCCCACCGATGGCACCGATCCGATTTTTGACCCCATCAACAGACAGTCGGCTCTTGAGCAAGCTATGGTTTCAACTTTTTTAAAAGAAACTAATAAAAGCCAAAGGTTATCTTTCGACCTTGTAGGTGAAGTGGGAGAGTTACCTGGGGGACCTATTGGATTTAGCGTCGGTCTAGGCTTGGCCCAAGAAAACTATAGTTCAGACATGTCTGACATTGGAAAAGAACTTACGGCAGATGGAATACTAAGGGTAGGCATTCCTGGAGGTTATGGCTCAGGAACAAGAAGTGTTGCATCCCTCTACTCAGAACTCCTTTTCCCCGTCATTGAATCTCTAGAAGTAAACTTGGCTGCTCGATTTGATAACTACAGCGACTTCGGTAGCACAATCAATCCTAAGCTTGCGTTTTCTTATAGACCATTACAGCAGCTACTATTCCGCGGATCAGCTTCCACAGGATTTAAGGCCCCTACCCTCGACTTAGTTCATCAAACTGGTGGTGGCGGCTTCTTGAGCCGTGTCGATCAAGTGCAATGTGACTACGATAAGGCTAATGCTGAAGAAGGAGATGAGGAGCCCATATCCTGCCAATTCCCAAGCAACTTTTTGCGGGAGCGAGTTGGTAATAATGATCTAAAAGAAGAGACGTCCAAATCCTATAGTCTCGGAATGGTTTTAGACTTTCAAGAAGTAAACATTTCCACAGACTTTTATGAGATTATCATCAACAACCTCATTGGCTTGCCCGATATTGATACCATACTCGAAAAGGAACTTAATGGTCAGGTTGCTGAATTAAATTCTGAAGGAGTTTTTATCGAGCGCAATAGTGATCAGCAAATTGTCAAAATACTTGTTCCTTATCAGAACCTTGGTAAGCAGCATGTTAGAGGGTTTGATGTCAACTTGAGGGTCAATATGCCCACACAATTTGCACGCTTTACCTTTGATACTAGCTTGAACAGAACGATCTTCTTTAGAGTAAAAGACTTTCCAACAGACCCTTTAACTGATCAACTCGACAGGGAAGGGCGTCCCAAATGGCGTTTGAAAAACCAGCTAAGTATAGGTATCGATAACCATAGCTTAACTCTTACTTCCAATACTATTGCATCACAGGAAAAGTCTCAGGCAACGATTACCGATGACAATGAGCAAATCCAAGAACGACTCGGAGAGTATACTAGTTACAATGTACAATACCAATTTGCCGAGTTCTATCGAGGTACTATAGCAGTGGGTGCTAACAACGTTTTCGATACCCAAGGAGGCATCGATAATTCAGGAAACCCACAACGACGCGAAGGTGTCGATCAAAATCTATACAGCGTGAGAGGACGCGAATATTATCTGTCCTTAACACAGAATTTCTAAGGATGATTATTTTGGGGGTGGTTACAGAATAACCATCCTCTTTTTTCATTTAGAAATGATAATATACTTAAGCAGGCAACAATTCCGATATGACTGAGTTGTAAGTAGCAAAGAATTAGTAGCCATGCTTTGGACTCTCCATAACTCCATACTCAGCATTTCCCTCATGCCCTTTGCGGCTTAATAACTTATTCTATATCTAATAATTACAAATACTTAAATAAAAATATCAGGAATACTTGATATGAACGTGACTATCTGTTTAGAGTATGCTTTATCGAGATTTGGACACACAAGACCTAGACTCGCTGGAAGAT
>JBNKNM010000450.1:0-2394 GCA_050293845.1 Pseudobacteriovorax sp.
TATGCTAATACGAAAAACTAAAACGCTCGGTGGCTTAGTGACAAATTTTCAAATCGCAGCTTAAATCGCCATCACAGGGTGATTTTCCTAGTTTTAGTCATTAACTCTGATTTGGTTATTTCCTAAAAGACCATTTTCGAAATTGAGCTGCCGAACGTCAGATATATGTAACATTGAACAATTGAAGGCAAAAAAGTGCCATTATCATTTTTACCAAATTTGAGATAACTGCAAAATAGGGTAATAACTGAGAATGAACTCTAAATGGCACTTTTTTACAGCGAACTGGCCAATGTCACTATTTAGTTACCCAATAGGGTGTTATATTTACTATAAAAAATATTTTAATACCCGATTAGGGTATAAATTACAAATCGACCTCTTTTGATACCTGATCAGGATATATTATTTCTACAAGATCCTATATAGTACCCTATAGGGGGTTTTATGAGGAGAACACTAGATGAAATACTCAGTAATGTTGGACCCATTGGAGTCTTTGTGCGAAGCCGGCGTCGAGAGCTAGGTTATACCCAGGAAATATTGGCTAAAAGGGCAGGAGTAGGACTACGCTTTTTGAAAGAACTTGAACTGGGTAAACAAACCCTTCGCCTTGATAAGGTTAATCAAATTGTAGAATACTTAGGGGGAGAAATTATTGTGAGGGATAAAGGAGCAGGATCGTGAGGCAGGGTCTAATCATTGTTGATGGGCGAGCGATTGGTACTATTACTGAAAAAAATTCAGGGGACTATTGCTTTGCTTATGAACAAGATTACCTTGAGGACCCCACTGCGTTTCCTATTAGTTTGACCCTACCACTACGTGCTGAGCCCTATGAGAGTAAGGTTTTGTTCCCTTTTTTTGATGGCTTGATCCCAGAAGGATGGCTATTAGACCTTTCTATTGTGAACTGGAAGCTGAAAAGTAATGATCGCATGGGTTTACTCTTAACCACCTGCGAAGATTGTATCGGTCACGTTAGTATTAAGGCTGTGGATGATGAGCAATAGATGCTATTTCTGTTACCAAACCATAGCAGCGACTGGAATTCATGAGCGCTGCAATTCTAAAATTTTTGGTACCAAAAAAACTCCAAACATTGATACGAGCGAGCAAGAAATGGAGGCCTATGCCCATCTTTTTCTGAGAAAAAAAATTGCCGTTACCGGAGTTCAGCGCAAGCTTTCCTTGCATTTAGACCATAGAGCAACGGACCGCTTCACCATTGTTGGGGCCTTGGGAGGAAATTATATCCTAAAACCACCAAGCCCAGAATTTAGTTTTCTTCCTGAGTTGGAGGATTTGACGATGCATCTGGCAGCAGTGGTAGGTATTTCTACGGCCAAACATAGCCTTGTGGAAATGTCAGATGGAAAAATAGCTTACATCACCAAACGATTTGACCGGGAGAATCATCACAAAATCCCTCAGGAAGATGCCTGCCAACTATCTGAGTTACTGACAGAAAATAAGTATCGATCATCCCATGAGAAATTGGGGCAAGTCATCACCAAGTTTTCAAGCTTTCCAGGGGACGACGTGCTGCGAATTTTTGAGATCACTCTGTTTAGCTTTCTTACCGGAAATGCAGATATGCATTTAAAAAACTTCTCTTTAAGCCGCAATGATAAAGGCCATTATCGCTTAACTCCAGCTTATGATCTGGTGCCGACGCGCTTACTATTATCAGAAAGGGAGGACCCTGAAGAACTCGCCCTACACCTTAACGGTAAAAAGTCTCGTTTGAAACGGCAAGACTTTATCGATTACGGCTCTTATCTTAAGGTCCCCGACAAAGTGGTCAAAATGACATTAAATAAACTGGCATCTTCAATGCCAAAAATGCTTAAATGGATCGAAATCAGTTTTCTTTCAGAAGAACTCAAGACCTCCTACAAGCAACTGATCACTGATCGATGGCACCGCCTCTCAGATTCTTAGCTAGCAATGCTCTACTCGCTTACGTCCCTGAGATCTTCTAGAGGTATTCTTAGTAAATCGGGAATATTCTTCTTATCTTTTAGTAATGTGAACGATGAATCCTTAAGGTTCTTGAAACATTTCTTAGCGATAGGCGATTTAGGGTTGCTACGTATACAAGCCTCGTAGTAGGAGGCGTGAATAGGAAAATCGAATCCCGGAGACAGTTGCTCCGCAACGACACCTGCTTCAAAGAAAGCTTTGGCAAGGTATTGATCGGGGGGCGGTATCTTAGCGAGCTTCTGGAATAAACCTAAGGCGCGGACTAGATAGATAAATCCAGAATGTTTTAATCTTTTTTCATATTTTAATCCTTTTTCAGCCAAATTCATCGCTTTCGCGAAAACGTCAGCCTTAATCTTTGGAAATACCTTTTCCTTACCCCATTCATCACTAGCCTGGCGCCAGGGA
>JBNKNM010000451.1:0-2391 GCA_050293845.1 Pseudobacteriovorax sp.
CATCAAGGAAAATCGTAGAGTTTTTCAAATTAGCCCTAAATAGATCACAGGGCCTCCACACGGTTCTGCTGAAAAACTGATATGCAGAAGTCCAGTCAAAATGCTCAAACCAAACTGACATTAGCGCCCTTGAAATTGTTTTTCTTCCTATAGTGATCAAAATACTGGCTCTAGTAAAGGCTCCGAAGATCGGCTTTGATGGTTTATCATCAGTGCTACAACGCCCTTTAAAGAAAGCGATTGTACGCAAGCATACGCAAAAGCTCCGGACCTTCTGCGGCAATACTATCCGGAGTATCCAGAAACTTTCGCCAGTAAAGGATGGCAAATGTTTTCATCTTTGGATAGCATTTATGATAACAGCAAGGTCCGTTTACTGTTAGGCTGGCTGCTAAAGCTTAACTTCGAGCAGGTCTTTGCTCAGGTAGCAGTAGGAAAGCCAGTATTGAGCCCCTTAGCGCGTATAATTGTTGAAGAGGGCTACCACCGGAAGTAGAGACAGTGATTTATTTACAGTAAGGAAAACATTAGTGCAGTTAAAGAACCGATTGTGGAATTACTTTAGAAAGGGTCACTTTCTGCGTGACCTAGCCCTATTTGGGGGTGTTTTACTGGCGGTGGAGTTTTATCAGAACAAAGATCACTTTCGGGGACCTCTGCCTAACGAACTTGGTGGGAGGAGCTGGGCTACCTTAGAGGGGCAAGAGCTGGATCTTTGGCATAAAAGCCAACCAACCTTGCTATACGCCTTTGCTCCTTGGTGTCAAATATGCCGAATTGATGCGTCGGTATTTTCCATTCTAGGTGATGACTGGCGGATTGTAGCCCTCGGTATGAGCTGGGAAGAGCTTGCTGAATTACAGGACTTTCAGAATGAAACGGGATTAATAGCTCCGGTAATACCTGCCGCACAGCCCGCGTTTGCACAGCTGCAAGTGCAGGCCTTTCCCACCTATTTCATTGTTAATAAAAAAGGTCAGGTTGTCTATTCATGGGCGGGATATACCAGCTCCTTAGGTCTCGTCATTCGCGCACATTTGGGGGCTATGCTCTAATCGCTGCCATCTGTCTTGATACTAAATGAATAATGGAGGTTGGATTCAGAAGCCAAAACGATGAAGTATTTCCAGGCAAGATGCTATCAAAGAGAAAGGGGGGGCACCTTCATCGCAATGTTGGCTCAACCTTTGGTAGAGATTTATGACAAAATACTTAACCTAGAATCCGAAACTATGGACTTGAGTCCTGTGGGGTGACTCGATTTCCACAAAAAACAGAGCAAGCCGCTTTTTGATGAGATCGTGTCCTGGGTTAGAGTTTCAATAAATAATAAAAAGATTGAGCCTAACAGCAATCTAGGTGGGGCCATCGCCTACCTTTTAAAACATGAAGTAGGACTGAGAAAGTTTTTGGAAGTCCCTGGTGTTAAACTGGACAATAACTATATGGAGAGAACTCTTCGGCTTGTTGTGCTTGGTAGGAAAAATTCCCATTTCTTCAAAACCCAGGCGGGCGTAGCAATCTCAGATGTAATAATGGTTCTTGCTGCAACTGCGCACAAAGCGCAAATTAATGTCTTTAACTACTTCACTGATCTTCAAAGGGACTGCAAACTCGCCAAAGCCGATCCTATGGCTTGGGTTCCTTGGCGAAATAGTGAAACACTTAAATCATTAAATCCATCTAAGGCAGCTATCTAGGCTGTAGTTCTTCGACAATCTTCTTAAATTCATACGTCACGTAAGGTTACAAATGGAACACCAGACATTACTCTGAGTAAAGTGCTTTTATTTCGGCTTCTGATAAAGCGCGATTATAGATTCTAAAGACATCGATACTTCCGACGAATTTATCACCTACAATGACTGGGCCGGAATCGTCCTTTAATGAGCTTGGATAATCTCCACTCCTACCATTTGCGGATGACATACCATTTATGTATAGCTTAGCTCTTTGATTCCTCTCTGCTTGCGTTCCATCGAAAACGGCTGTTATGTGATACCATTGCCCTCCGGGCAAATTGAGTTCTCTGTTCGTCAGATAGATAATGGAGCTTGCCATTGATTGCTCCCTAAAATGCATGACTAAACCAGTACTCCAATGTGAATATCTAAAACACCAACCATAGCCCATACTCCTATCTAGCCTTACAAAGTAAGTGTCTTCACTACTTCCATTGCCCCAGATTGATATGGGTTTGATCCATATGGACCAAGTTGCTCGCGTAAATCCAGCATTGAGAGATAAATGCGTACTCCTGCTTTGGGGCAAAAATAACCTGGGTTACCAAAAATATAGAAACCGCCAAGAATGTTGCTATCTGATACACGATCGTTGAAACCTGTAAGCTCAATCAAGTCAATGTTGAGGCCTACATTGCCTATGCACTCG
>JBNKNM010000452.1:0-2371 GCA_050293845.1 Pseudobacteriovorax sp.
TACTGCTAGAAATGATAATTCTGCACAGCAACTTAAATAGGATATTTTTTCTGCCGCAATAACATGAGGATTGTATGGTCATTAAAAGGGCTCTTTCGATTTCGCGAAAGCGAACAACATGGTAACCGGTACTTTACCCTTCGGTACATGGAACAGTTGACATGCAGAAAAAAGGCCTGAGGATATTTAATACATCATCGTAAGAGCTAGGTAAAGTCTTAGGGGGGTTGAAATTGGCTATGAAAGCTACCAATAAGACATAGCTAAAATAATACGCAGCAAGGAGATATTATGTCTAGTCACGATTTTTCGGATCTAGAGAATACCGACCTTTATGATTTGGAAAACGAGAGTGAATACGATCCCGAACGCAACTTTCTGTTAGAGAAGGTTAATGCTTTGGGTTACAGGGCTCTCGATATTGCCTGTGGCACAGGTATTGTATCCGATTGGCTTGCTGGGAAGTCGGTGGAAATCACAGGTATAGATCTTAGCGAAGACATGCTAGCTTCCGCCAGGAAAAAGAAATTTGCAGCTAACTGTGATTATCGTCTGATGGATATGAGGGATTTCAAATTAGAGAAGACTTTTCCGTTGGCTTACCTCACCGGGAATGCATTTATGTTTCTTCTTACTTCTAGAGATCAGCAGAAGTTCTTAGAGTGTGTTCATGATCACCTTGAGAAAGATGGAATGCTGGTATTAGATACTCGACCAGCAAAGCAATCTTTGCAAAATCTTCAGGAAGAAAATTTTACATTGGTCAATGAGGTTGCTCTTACTAAGAAGATCAATTCAAAGGTTTATTACAAGACTGGGTACAATCCCACAGCTCAACTAGTGAAGTACGATGTTAAGCGGGAATACTTTGTCGATGGTGAATATGAAAAAACTGAGTACGGAGAAGTAACCTTAAAGCTGACATTCCCGATTGAAATGGAACTCTTGATGGCATCCAGCGGATTTGTGATTGAAGAAATATACGCGACCTTTGATAAAGATCCGGTTGATCCTATAGGAGATAAGATTGTTTATGTACTTAGGAAGAAGGATAGGTAAATCGCTACTGTAAATTCCATTCCAAGAGTTCTATAACCATTACATTATCGTATTCTGGTAAATAATCTAGCCATTATCTCCCTTAAGGGAGAATAGGCATTAGTTTTTAAAAAGTTCCTAAAGTTCATGGCACTAATGGGATGAATCCACCTCAAAAGCCACCAAGTGGTATTATGAGGTTACTACAAAAACCTAATTTTGAGGGGATTCGTCATGAATGTTAGCGTACTTGGGATCGATTTAGCAAAGACTATTTTTCACCTCTATTCCAGTGATAAGTCCGGAAAATATCTCAGAAAGGAGAAATGTAGACGGGGGCGGGTACAACAAGAACTTGCTCAAGCTGTGGACACGTTCATAAGGACGGTATTGACCCTTCCATCCGTATCTTCCAGTGTAAAAAATGTGATTTCTGTTTCCCTAGTCAACATTAAACTTTGTGAATCGATATAAATCAGCCCTGTGGCAGGGCCTTTCTGGAGATCTTCCCGATAGTAGCAGGAAACCAGAGCTAGCTCCATTCTCCTGCAAACCTCAAGTAAGCGTGGCTCACGGGACCATGCTTCTAAAATACTAACTACTGGATGCTTTCGACTTCAGTCGAGAGAGGAAGTCACGATTACCCGATGCAAAACATTGTTGCTTGCAGTAGTCCTCCCCCCCTCGGGAAAAACTTATGTTATAGATATTTTTTGAGGCCGCGATATGGTTTCCCCACCGGCTTTGACACTCTGCATAACCTTTTTAAATAATTCTAGATTGTTTCTAGCAATGGCTTCAGCAGAAAATAGCTCGAAAACCCGTTTTCGAGCCAACTGGCGTAAGTTTTCCCTGAGCTCTCTTGACTCCATATAGCGTTCAATGCATGCTGCCAAAGCGCTTACATCTCCTTCTTTAAACACAAGACCTGTATCAGCAACAACTTCTGGCAGTTCACCAGAATCAGAAACTATGACGTTAGTTCCGCTGGCCATAGCCTCAGAGACGACTCGTGTCGGACCTTGCTCCTTCCAGTTTGGTCTTGTCAGCGAGGGTAGGCACATGACATCGCTAGCTTTGAAGTAATTTGGCATTTGGGCAGAAGGAACAAAAGGCACGAGAGTTACAGTTTTTTCCAAGTTGAGCCGCCCCACTAGATCTTTCAAATTTTGAAAATAACTTCCTGAACCTATGATAAAGATTCTTAGGTTTTTATTAGAAATATGTATTGCAGACTGAATCAGATCTTGAAAGCCTTTTTCCTCAACAATGCGTCCTGCACCTATCACCAAAAAATCCTCTTTAGCGATGCCTAGCTTCTTTCGTATTGCCT
>JBNKNM010000453.1:0-2336 GCA_050293845.1 Pseudobacteriovorax sp.
GGTCTTATATTCTTTGAGGCAGTCAAATTGCTTCAAGCCGATGATAGTCAAGACTTTTGAGTTTCGCAAAGACTCTACTACACCAAAATACCTTTCTATTAAAATCGAAATCATTCCACTATTCCAGCATCCACAGGCAAAGCCTAGTTCTGTTGGAGATTTTTCCAGCATGCTCGTCAGCTCTAAACGCTGTGTTTTGGATAGCTTTGCTTGACGTCCTTTAGGATAGCGAACCTTGATGGATTGACAGCCCTTTACAAGAAAATCTTGGAGCCATAAACGGACACACTCTTCAGAGCGAGATACGGCCATTGCGGCATCCTTAATACTAGCACCGGTTGCAAGAATTAATCTTAAAGCCTGCCCTTTAAGCAAAGTTTTCCAGTCTCCAAGAGCTTCGGACATAACAATTTTACGGTTTAACACTTTCAATTGTTTTTTAGAACAGCGATACTTCATTTGCGGGGCTCCCAATCTTGGGGTTATAGTTTTTTATGTTTTGCCCCGTATTTTCTAGATTGTTTTCGCAAATTCAAGGAATTAATAAGTCAAAAATCCAAATTTGTTTTCTGGACGTCTATAGCTCTATTCTCCTGCAAACCTCAAGTAAGCGTGGCTCACTTTAGAAGGGGGCTATAGAAAGCCTGTGGTTTAAGAGCACTGTAGCCAAGTTAAGTTAAAAGCTAAGCCACTACCGACGCCCCAGTGACTAAATAGATCAACATATCCGTAGGAATTTGGGAAATTTCGTTTATCTTTATGAGTAACCCTCATCGCAAAGTTAATAGAAATAGTAGAACGATCATACAAGCAGCTTGACCAAACCCTCTCTTCTTCTGGGATTTCGAACATGAACAATGTTTTTACTCAATTTTAATGCGATATAATTAAGAAAAAAGTCGTCGTAAAAAAATCAAAAAAGACCTATTATCTTAGAAGCGTGTTACACGGGGTTTTTTAGCGGTTGGGTAGAGGATCTTGTGGTGGAAATGTACGAGTAGTTGCCGCGATCATGGAGACCGATGATATTGCCAAGATCTTGGAGCATATTGGTCTTGGGTCAGATTTACCTAAGAGTAAAGCAGTGACAAAAGAAGAATATTTCTATGAGAGCTTTTACTAGTAAAGCCAGTATCCTCTATTACCTGCTGAGACCTTAACTGCAAAAATCACGAGAGTATGACTCTAGCTGTCGTCAATTTGTGAAGTCAAAGTGAAAAATTAGGATATTGCTTGATCGATTCCCGTCATATTATTCCATAATGTAACGGATATCGAACTCTGAGAATGGAATTTACAGCTTCGATTTACCTATCCGTCAAAAAGCGGTAGGTGGCTTGGGGCCTAAAATAGTATATATTTTCAAACATAGCGTAAAATTTGTTGTCTTTGGCTTTGGAAAAGGGGAGGTGCTAAGTGCGACGAGGGGCAGATCGGGGGAGTGTGTTAGACTCAGCTGTCACCGAAGCTATAGTGTCTTTAGCAGAGAGGCTGGGTTGTACAGCGATTATATGTTACGGCTCCGTTGCTAGCGGCCAGAATGATCCCGATTCGGATATTGACTTATGGGCCTTGGGCGCGGCTATTCCAGAGCCATCAGAACGCTCCCTAGTCTATGGGGAATTAGGTGCTGGGGAGTTAGCTTTAAGCTCCAGTCTAGGGAATTGGGAGCGCTCCTGGAGCCCAGTGAACGACTGCTTTCTTTTGCAGGGACAGAGCATTGAAATTGGCTTTAATACCATAAGCTGGACTCAAACTGTCATAGCTAAGCTGACTGAGGAAAACCTCATATCCTTCCCTGAACATTCATTTCGTCCGTGGACCTTTTTAGGTCTTGTGGACGCAGGGCTCATTCTCCATGAAAAAAATAACTTTGTTACCGAGTTGAAGCAAAACCTCTATCCTATCCCCCTAGGTTTGAAAACGGCGATCTGGAATCAGTTCTTTCCTATACTGGTGGAAAGTGTCGAGGAATCTATGGATTATGCGCGCCGGTCTATCGATCTTCTCGGCTTTCATTTTCATTTTTTTCGTGGTGTGGATGCCTTAATTGAGATGCTCTATCTGCTCAATAATGTTTACAACCCAGCATCCAAACGTGGCCTGGCTGCGGTTTTAAAACTGACTCAGCTGCCACCACAGTTTCACAAAAATCTACCTTACTATATAGCCCATTTCGCCGCGGACTTGGTGGCTACGGCGAATTTCATTGAGGACTGCTATAAATTCGTTCAAGAGGCCTGTCCTTGGGGGGCAGACCTAACATAGTTCATCTTGAAGAACCCTAAAATCAGTTTGGAATTAATCCCCTTTTAGACAGCGCGATGGTATTTCGA
>JBNKNM010000454.1:0-2086 GCA_050293845.1 Pseudobacteriovorax sp.
GTGATCAAATTTTAAACAAAAAAACGTAGCGACCCTCTAAAAGACAACAACCTTTCTTCACTTAGTCCGTTTTTGGATAAATTTGCTCTATTTGGCATTTTTCCAAATGCCGAAAGTAACTTTATCGTAATCAGATTGATGTCCCGGGACAGACTCCCTCGGAGCGCTTTGTGGCGCTCGCTGTATAACTGTGTCCACTGGGGGCTATCGCTTTAGCTTGATAAAACTTTGCGACGGAACCGTAGCGTATGACTTGCAATATACGACACCATTGATTAAAATCCTCTCACAAAATCGAGGAGCAACAGATGAACGGCAAAGCTAAATTATTAGTTATAGTAGCGACTCTATTCTTCTGTGCTTGTCAGCATCAGAAAAAAAGTCTAAACCAGTGGGTGAAAGAAATATATTCAAAACCAGATCATTCTATCAAAGGAAGAATTCTCTACCTTGAACCGAATTTCATACATTTCATCCATCTTGATGAGGCAAAAGATCGAAAACTTTCAACTCCCGTTTTGTTTGTTCATGGCATCGCCGGGCAATGGAGTGATTACGAAAAATTGATTCATTTGGCTAGAAAAGAATTTAAAATCTTCGCAATAGACCTTCCAGGATTTGGCGAATCTCACATCTTGGACCATAGACTAACCATTAAAGGTTCTGCACGCATGCTGAGGAACTTTGTCAATCGCCTTGGCTACAAAACGATGAACTTTGTTTGCCACTCCATGGGGGCTCAAATTTGCCTCAAATTATCCCTGATACACCCTGATCTTGTGAACAAGCTCATCTTGATCGATGCGGCAGGAACCTACGATCGCGCCGCGTTTATTAAGAATATATCTAATAATTTTGTAATGATACGCTCAGGAGATCTTGCTGACGAAAAACTCCGTTCACTTTCCGATCTCCAGTGGTATGATGTTGATCTTATGAAACGACTTATTTCTAGCAATCCGAATACACTGATGGCCATTGCCAGTTTCAAGGAAAACCTTCGTAGTGATCTTCGGTACCTGGCCACCCCCACCCTTATTATTTGGGGGGAGGATGATCCTATTTTCAGCATCGACAATGCTTTCTATATGAAAGAAAATATAAATGGCGCTCAGTTAAAGATCGTTGCTGGCGCAAAACATAGCCCTCACCAATCTCATCCTGAACAGGTTTATCGATGGATAAAAGATTTTTTGCAGCAGTAGCTTTTATTTTTGCAAGTCACAGTTTACTGGCTCTTGAGCTTGAAAAGGCAGTTCAAGTACAAAACGAAATGGCTTATATTTATGAGAATCCTTCGCTGGAAAGTCATTTAATTCGCAGACTTTTTCTTGGAGAAATTGTTTTTGCAGTTTCCCAAGTAAAAAATCACTCTGGGCAATTATGGATAAAGGTAAAACTTTCCAAAGACAAATTCGGTTATATTCCGCAAAGTAAGTTGACGAGTTCAGCGAATCTCCCTAAGTCGATATGGCGTTCTCCTCGAGTGGTGCGACATGATTTACCTTTATCGGTCGCCTTGAGAAGCAGAGGTGAACTTTTTGGATATGGTCTGCAAATCAGGCATATGAGTTTTTCTAGGCTAGGTCTCAGCTTCAGTGTCGGAGCGACCATTGATAAAGGAGTCATGGTAGGCACAACCAAATCATTCGGTGTAGTTTTAATACCCGCCTATTCAAATTTTTCCCCCTTGGTGGAAGCAGGTTTAGGGAACCTGAGTTATCACAATGGTGATGCCACCTTAAGGCTAGATACGGTATTTTTAACTGTTGGCTTTGAGTGGATGCTGGATTTTGGTATGTTTGTTGATGTCGGAGCCACTTATTCGAGAAGCCTCGATATTGAGGTTAGCTATGAGTATGAGGCCTACCGTAGAGGCGATCTTCAACAAGCCGAATTTGGAATGTTTCAGCAATATGGCGAGCAAGGTACTCTTCAAGCAGTCACACCTATGATCAACTTCGGTTATGCGTTTTAGAGCAAGAGATGAGTGCGATGAATCCCTAGGAGGGTTTTTTGGGATTTCCCCCGAAATTTCCCATGGAGGCAATCTATTGATATTATTAGCTTATATCTAGGAAATTGC
>JBNKNM010000455.1:0-2078 GCA_050293845.1 Pseudobacteriovorax sp.
TATATTTAGTCTTAAGGGGTAACTTCTTAACTTTCATTTAGATCCTCTCTTAATTTAATGGCGTTAAGAGAATTTACAGCGATCAAAATTACCCGAAATAGCATGATTAAGATAGCGGAAACTAAATACATTTGTGAATCTGTTACACCTAAACTTTGTTTTGTAGAAAGGCTATCAAGCTTATCCTGCAATTTCGAAACCTGCTCCCCAAAAAGCTTCATATTATCCCATGACCTACCACGAGTTGCCTTATTTAGAGAAACCATTGCTTGATTGAGCTGATTTTCCAGTTGGATACGAACACTATCATTTTGCTCAATCCTATCCTCAGTTGTCAATTTTAAGCGTGATGACTGATACTGATGAAAGCCAAGTGAAATGATCAGGTATGAAAATAATAGGCAGTAGGTAAAACCCTTGATGAAGTTCAGCCAGGGTGAACGATACTTAGTGAGCATCAGTACTATCAATGATGCCTCACTAGCTAATGCCATTCCCCAAGAAAATTGTGGCGACACATCATGTTCCTTATAAAATTCAACCTGGAGCATATAAAATAAACTGGTTAAGCCAATCATAAATATAAGCCGCATTAAGTTTGCTGAACTGCCGAAGAGTTTTTGAATTTCAGTTTTCCATCCAGATTGAAAATTGAAACTATTTTCAACCTTTGGTCTATGGTTCAAACTTGAAGTTTCAAACTTGGTTTCAACACCTAAGCTTGAGTGATTGAAATCAAAAGTTTCAACATTTGGTTTCAACCAATCCTTAGTAATATCAGAGGACTTAAGTACGGTATTTTTAAGTTGTTTCAACATTTTTGTTTGTTCAGTTTGCAAAGTTTCAACTGTCAGATTTGAATTTTCAGCTTTAACTAATGACAGCTTTGGCTCTTTCATACGGCGCTTTCTCTCCTTTGCCCTTTGTTTCAACTTTTCTTTGTTTTTTTGGTAATATTGGCGGTTGTATTCTGCTCGTGTCATCTTCACACCTCACAATATTTGATGTAAAGGGGAAGAAGTGACGCAAAAGAAGCAGATGGTAGCATGCTAAGAATCTGCCGGGCCTTTTCTGACCTTTTGGAATCCAGAGAAGTTGAAAGATCAAGAAGATAAGTTTTTAGTTCAGCTGTATTTTGCGGCCTCTTGGGCTTGGGACTAATTTTAAGCCGTTTTCTTGCTTCATCTAACTTTTTCCCAAACATCGATTCAATAAGCTCAGAGGATGGATTTAAGAAGTCCTGAGACTTATTTGTAAGGAAACTAGGTAAATCGGAGATAATATCATCTAATTGACCTTTGCTAGATATGTCATCTATTGCCCTATTACCAGCTTTTAAAAGCTGCTTTTTGGTCTTAACACTTAAATCGTACCCGGAAAAAAGCCAGTTTATGCTTTTGGCCCTTTCGAGCAAATATGGGTCATTTTCAATATCCTGTATCTTCTCAAGCATGAGAATTTCATTGCTACGGGTGCGACGATAATTGTCTTTAAAACGCCTTTTTTCAAAGGGTGAAACAGCTTTTTTTACTACTTCTTCCCATGCTGTGACTATGTTATCAATCTCGCTTTTATTGGTATAGATTGAGTCAACGCAAGAAGAAGTAGATTCATTAGGATCTTCTTTTGGGGCTTTTGATGGGGAATTAGTGTGTATTTCGGAGGTAGGAGTCTCATCTATGGTTACCTCCCCTACTGCTTCCAATGAGGTGGGAGGGGGTAACGGTGAGGACGTAAAAAAAGCGCCGCTTGCTTCACCCACAGCCCTTTTTCGTATTGCTGAAATGTGCTCTTTAGAATTTAGAGCATCTTCATAAGATGTAAAGCAATCTACCGTTAAAGTGTAATCGTTGGTCAACTGTTCATACCGACCATTCTGGTTAATTGAGATCCTTTGCTTTTTGGTGAGCAACTTTTTCCGTACCAGAGAATTTATTTTTTTCTGAACAGTCTTGTTAGACATCCTGGTATTTTTAGCGATCGTCTCGATTGACGGCCAAGCTACTTGATCCACGAAGCCCTTATCGAATGGCATAAGTGAGCCAATATAGAGCAAAATGGACTGCTCGTAGATATCT
>JBNKNM010000456.1:0-2075 GCA_050293845.1 Pseudobacteriovorax sp.
CCTTTTAGAAATTTTTGATAAGTCTGATACCAATTAACTGCGGAATTTCTAAGTATCTGGCTGGGACATTGGCTTAACCAAGGGGATAGCTGAACGTCTTTATACTGGGAAAATTTTTGATCAATAGGAGCATAGGTACCGCAAGGCATATACCTACGGGCATAGCTACCAAGGTAACTATCCTCGTCACATTTGGCATTCCAGATGAATCGAGCACAACCCATCCACTGGCTTAAAACCAACTTTTGCTGACCTGTTGGACGTGCTTGTAATCGGATACCCATTAACATTTTGATCTTGCTCCTATACCCAAATTAAGCTACTCATTTTACGGGAAATTATCAAGTCTATGACAGAATAATTTGAGTGGAGAACTAGTAGAAGTTGTGTATTTAATAATTTTTTACATCTAGTCTTTGTTACTAAATATCGACGCGGTTTATTTACCAAACCGATGCTAGAGCGGCTAAAAGAATTATTTGAGGAAACCTGCGCTCAAATGGACGTGGAGCTTATAGAGTTTGGAGGAGAGGATGATCATGTCCACCTTGTGGTTTGCTGCCCACCAAAGCTTGCCGTATCAAACCTTGTTGGAAAGCTAAAAGGGAAGTCATCATATTTTCTGCGTCAGGAATATTGGTCTTGTTAAGAAATACGTAGCAGAACAAAGAGAACCACCAGACCCGAAGGCGGTTAGAAAGTCTCTCGAACTCACTGGAAAAAAGAGAAAATAGTGGAAATGAAAAGGAATGCTCGCTTGACTCGGCCCTGAAGAACCGAGATTGCGCGAGCATTTTGTTCAAGAACTCTAAAGAAGCAGCGGATTTCTTAACTAGGTGGGGTAAGCAACCTTTTTACCTGCTGCTTTGATGAAGCAACTTAGCCAGAGTTTCGATTTCTGCACTCACGATCACTGCGTAATATAATGTTATGGACATCTAAGCATGATGAAGTTTTTATATCACCCTTTGCAGTTGTGTGCGAACACAAATCATCGATTTTGTAAGACCTACCCTTTGGCCATAGCCTGAAGTTGTCAATGGTTTCTGACATAGCAATTTTCGATTTATTACTTTTAATAGTTTGTCAGAACGGGAATACTTCATTTATGGGACTCCCCATGTTGAGGTTTTAGTTTTTTCTTTCGCCCCGTATTTTCCAAATTATCTTCTGAATATCAAATGGTTATTATAGGCAGAAATCCAAAATTGTTTCTGGACGTCTATAGGTGTGCTCGTTTGTTAGTTTGCATTTGTAAAAACCAGGGTACTCGAGTGTAACTTTCCCTTACGTGGAGCGAATTCCCTACCAACAGTCGGCTTTAACAACCACTGTGATTTAATGCTAACTGGTTAATCATTAGAAAAATGTTAGCTCGAATTCTTTCGCTATTTTGGAGAAAAGATGATTATTAAGAACAATAAAATCGTTTTCGGACTACTTTCTCTAGCACTGAGTGCCTGCGGTTCGGATTCAGATAGCAATGAGGCCCCCAACACAGATGATTCAACTCCTAGTCAAACACAAACCGTTAGCTTCGAATTTAATGGTATCGAATCCATGAGCGGTCAGCACTACGAAGGTTGGATTATTACAGCCGATGGCGCTAAAAGTACCGGAAGATTTAATATTAATGGAGATGGAGCCATTGTTTCTGTAGATGTCGATGGTAATGAGCTTTCTGTACTTGGTCAAAGCGCTGCAGACTTTGAAGTCAACGCCGACCTAGATACAGCCTCTACGTTTGTATTGACAATCGAACCGAACGGCGATACCGATCCGTCTCCCAGTTCTATTCATTACGTTGGAGGAAATTTTTCTGATGGCGAAACTACGGCTGTATTAAGCCATGCCTCTTCAATAGCACAAAGTTTTAACGAAGTGACTGGTAGTTTTTTCTTAGCCACTCCAACTAATGGAGCCTCAACTCATAACCAAGGAGTGTGGTATATCGAGGGTGGAGCCGCCTCCCTTGCATCCCTGCCAAGTTTAGATAGCAATTGGCTCTACGAAGGATGGGTCGTGAATACATCAACTGGAGAAGTGGTTTCTACGGGAACGTTTTCATCCCCTTC
>JBNKNM010000457.1:0-2075 GCA_050293845.1 Pseudobacteriovorax sp.
TATAGAGTAGAGCTTTTCTGTCTCTTAAATGACCTTAACTACGAAAATTACTGCATATTACCAAAAATAAACGATATGAGGTTCATGAAAAGATGGATTTTGAAATATGATAAATTTAATCAGTCGTTTAATTAAGGGGAAGACACAGTATTAATAGAACATTTGAGTCATTTTTATCTGTCATATAAGGTTTTTATCGTCATTTAGTGGCTCGTTTTTTGCTGCAATATATTAGGGATTTTTGCCTCATTTAAGAAAGAAAGCAATCATAGGAGCTTATTTACTATGTTAGATAAAACCTCTGTTTTTATTTCATGTGATCTGCAGGACATATGTATAGCAAAAGTAATGGTATCATTCCTAAATAGTTTATATGATGGTGACACAATATTCTCTACTCTTGAACATGATTTTTCAGAAAATAGAGATGCTTCAACTTTATTATCAACTATTCGCTTACATAGTAGTGCAAACGTTCAATTAATAATCAATCCGAGAAAATCGTCCATATTTTTAAATGGTCTTATCAAGGGCAGAAAAAATAGTGCAAAGTGCTTCGTTCTAATGGATGATTCAAAAGAGCTATTTATCCCAGAGAACTTTGATTACAAATTGGTTAAATTAGATGAAAATGGTATAAATGAATTATTAGCTGATCTAAAAAAGATCTTGAATCTACCTCTTAAAACGCGAGATGCAAAAGGTCTTATTGATTCCATTAAAAGTGTAGATCCTAACGAATACGTGAATAAGTTGCTGAGTAACGATAAAAAATAAAAATTTAGTTTAGACAATCGTCAATACTATCGTCATTAATCGAAAAAATTAGTTCTACGATTGAGAAACCACGTAAAACAAGAGCAAGTGATACAAGTATGATTTTACATGAAATGATTGACACTCTTAAAGAATTGTCTAAAGGAGGAAATAATGAACGCCTGGCACAAAAAGTCTTCTTTAAAAAGAATGAACGGGATTATTTATGATAAGAAAGTAACCGCCGAGCATTTGATTAGTGAAGTGGACCCCATTAGACCAGTAGAAGTGATCTTTTAGTTAACCGATTAGGCAGCCTCTTGCAAGTCCTTATCCTTGATGGTCACAGGTTCTACAGCGATATCACCCGTATAAGCCATGTCCGGCGTCCCATACTCTAACCAAGAGTGAAGCCTTTCGCTGTTGTAGAAATTGATGTATTCCGCAATCCCTGATCTTGCATCAGGAAGTGTTTCATAACCTTTAAGAAAGATATTTTCGTATTTAATACTCCTCCAAAACCTTTCAATGAAGACGTTGTCGATAGCCCTGCCTTTGCCATCCATACTGATCTTGATGTCATTGTTATTTAAGACGTTGGTAAAGGCTGCAGCAGTGAACTGAGCCCCCTGATCGGTGTTAAAGTACTCAGGATTACCGTAAGCTGCTAGGGCTTCATTCAGTGCCTCTATACAGAAACTCGTATCCATCGTATTCGATAGCCTCCAGGAAAGGACTTTACGGGAGTACCAATCGATGATAGCAACAAGGTAGGCAAAGCCATGTTTTAATCGCACATAGGTGATGTCAGTATTCCACACCATATTGGGGCGATTAATATTGAGTCCTCTGAGTAGATAAGGGTAGATCTTATGTCCCTTAGCTGCTTTTGAAGTGTTGGGCTTGGGATAGATGGCATCAATCCCCATGAGTCTCATAAGTCGTCGCACTCGCTTTCTATTGATCTTGATATCAAAGCAGAGTGTTAGGGTCCTTGCCATCCTCCTAGAACCATAGAATGGGGTCTGGCTATATTGTTCATCGATAGCATCCATAAGCTGTTTGTCGGTCAAGTCGAGCTTCTGAGGATGTTGAGGTTCATAATAAATGGTGGAACGGGCGACACCAAGGAGTTGGCACTGTCGCCTTACAGATAGGTTTTTAAAGGTTGGATCTATTTGAGCTTTACGATCAGAGCTTGGATAGCTCTTCAGATTTTTTTTTGAGCCAGTCATTTTCCACTGGGATATGAGAAAAATTGGTGTTTGAGTAAGTAAGAAAGACGGCGTAAGCTGACCAACGATATTCAAAATAAAAAA
>JBNKNM010000458.1:0-1995 GCA_050293845.1 Pseudobacteriovorax sp.
GTCGCTCCCTTACTGCCGTGCTCTTTACGGATAAAGTCGATAATTTTGCGTATGTACTCCTCCTTTTCGTTAACAATACCCTTTTCATTAATAAGTTTGAGTAAGCGCTTGCAGCACCAACTGGCCCAATTTATGCCGAAATTTAAGTCGTCTATGTCAAGCTCTCGACGCCCGTTCAGCAATGTGCAGAGGGTGGCGTAGCGAAGAGCTTTCTCAGCCAGTCGAACGATGGTGTGAGATTCCCAGTTCATGTTAAAGGACGACTGCTGTGCCCAATAATTTTTTTCATCAAGATTATGAGCCCAGGATGTCCATTCGCGCTCTACCGCATCGCTTTCCCAACCAATGGTGGTGGCTTCATTATTCTTGCTCAGAGAGGAGAGACCTAAGTTGTAGCTGATCATTTCCAGTATCTTTGTAGGGAGCTCGGGGGATCTACTATAGTCCTTAAAGGGAGTAAATCTTTCTGGTGCCAGGATAAAATCAAACCGGGAGAGCAAGCCGGAATCAACAAAGTCTTCGACCTCAATCAGTTTGTATAGACTTTTCGTCGTCCCATTACCAAAAATGGTCAAGTTAGGCTCAAAAATGGTGCGAATGGATTCAGCACGACTTTTATTCGACTGACCTTTCAGAATAGCGTCACCCCATACGGAACAGATATCGCTGAACATGTTGGCAACTTCGGCTGAGTTACTCTTAAAGATTTTCATAAAAAAGTTTATGATCTCGTCCTTCGAAAAGAACCTATTATTATCCTCAGATAGTAGGCGTTTTAAACCTTGAATTGATGCAGGATCATCGATGACAGATGATGGACGAAGCTCTAATGCAGTAAGATCCGCTAACTTTGTGTAATCGTTCTTGCCGAATCCTATGTAACCTAAGACGACAGAGTAGGTAGCGAGTTTCGTTCCTGTTGGGCCTTTATAAAATCCTTGGGCTAATCCAGAGGCAATAGCCAAGGTTGTCGCCATGGCCCAGGATTCCTGCTCGCGTTTGCATGCTGATTTAACAGCTTCAAAAATTTCGTGAGCAGGAGTGCTTTTTAAAAATCCTGGGATAGGGTCAATCACTTGCTTCTTAAGAGATTTATGAGGAAAGTCATTAATAGGCAATGGCTTTGAATCTCTATCTTCCATGATAGATTCCATATTTATAGTCCTTATATGATTGGTTTAATTTATCTTGGATAAATCGATATCCTGAAATCAGCAAAAAGTTAGCTCTAGCTAGGCGCACCTGTCAGTTGACGTCCCAGAGCATATACAGTGATACAGCGGGAAGGGAAGACGAAGCTTTGCAGATTTTGCATTTTTTTTGGTGAGGAAAGTAATTTTAACAGCCAAGACGGATTCAGTTAGAATTCTTAAATAGTGACGGAGTAAATTTATTATCGTAAATTTTTTTCTTAAAATGCAAAGCTTCGTCTTCCCAAAACAATAAAGGCTTTAGTAGGCTGAATTTCGCAAAGCTAATCACTCATGGAGCGAGTTCGGTGGATTATTCAATAGATAGCGTGAAAGAGAATATACTTACAGTATCAGAACTTTCTGAAATTATACGTGTTTCTGAAAAAACTATTCAGCAGTGGGCAGTGCGAAATAGGATACCAAGTATCAAAATGGGCTCACAACGTAGCTTTTACTGGCCTGAAATCAAAAAATGGCTGGAAAGAAATTCCAAGGGGATTGATCTGTCCTAACTTACATCGAAGATATAGCTGCGCTGAGCGTAGCTAAAATCGGTCTATTAGCTGATTTGGCGCGATTATTTGCTAAGTAGAAATTCAGATCAAGTTTTCAATCTTAATGTGTTATAAGGTGTTGGTAATGACAGTGAAGTCTAGATCCGAAATAAAGCTCATTGATAATTTAATAACGAGAGAAGAACTAGCTAAAGAACTTGGTCTTTCTCCTAGAACAATCACAAATTGGATGTCATCTGGCAAGCTTCCCTGTGTGCGAATTGGCAGGCGAAATATGTTGCTCCGCT
>JBNKNM010000459.1:0-1862 GCA_050293845.1 Pseudobacteriovorax sp.
AATCCTGTCTTGTAAAGTTAGTTTGAAACGAGACGACTGGTATTGATGAAAGCCAAGTGAAATGATCAGATATGAAAATAGAAGGCAGTAGGTAAAACCCTTGATGAAGTTCAGCCATGGCGAACGATACTTAGTGAGCATCAGAGCTATCAATGATACCTCACTAGCTAATGCCAATCCCCAAGAAAATTGAGGCGACACATCATGTTCCTTATAAAATTCAACCTGGAGCATATAAAATAGACTGGTTAAGCCAATCATAAATATGAGCCGTAATAAATTTGCTGGGCTGCCGAAGAGATGTTGAATTCCGTTTTTCCATCCAAGTTGAAAATTGAGTTTATTTTCAATCTTAAATTTTGAAGTCAAACACAATGTTTCAAACTTGGTTTCAACTTCAAAATCTGAAGGGTTGAATTTGAATGTTTCAACAAAAGGATTCAACCAATCCTTAGTATTTTCAGTGGTTTCAAACACTATATTTTCAACTGAATTCAACTTTCCAGCACACTCCTCTTGGGGAGTTTCAACTTTAGGATTTGAATTTTCAGGTTTAACCAGTGACAACTTTGTCCCATTTTTGCGACGTCTTCTTTCCATAGCTTTACGTTTCAACTTTTCTTTATTTTTCTGGTAGTACTGGCGGTTATATTCAGCTCGTGTCATCTTCACACCTCACAATATTTAATGTAAAGGGGAAGAAGGGAACCAAATGGAGCTGTGGGTAACATGCCTAGGATCTGTTTAGCTCTTTCTGATTTTAATGGATCTTGGGAAGATGACATTTTATCGAGTAGAATTTTAAGCTCACCGATATTTTCGGGTCTCTTGGTCCTAGGATTGATTTTAAGACGATTTCTTGCCTCATCTAACTTTTTCCCAAACATCGATTCAATAAGCTCAGAGGATGGATTTAAGAAGTCCTGAGACTTATTTGTAAGGAACCTAGGTAAATCGGAGATAATATCATCCAATTGGCTTTTGCTTGATATGTCATCAATTGCCCTATTACCAGCTTTTAAAAGCTGCTTTTTGGTCTTTACACTTAAATCGTACCCGGAAAAAAGCCAGTTTATGCTTTTGGCCCTTTCGAGCAAATAAGGGTCATTTTCAATATCCTGAATCTTCTCAAGCATGAGAAGTTCATTGCTAAGGGTGCGACGATAATTGTCTTTAAAACGCCTTTTTTCAAAGGGTGAAACAGCTTTTTTTACTACTTCTTCCCATGCTGTGACTATGTTATCAATCTCGCTTTTATTGGTATAGTTTGAGTCTACGCAAGAAGAAGGAGTTTCATTAGGATCTTGTATTGGGGCTTTTGATGGGGAATTAGTGTGTATCTCAGAGGCGGGAGTCTCATCTATGGTTACCTCCCCTACTGTTTCCAAAGAGGTGGGAGGGGGTACCGGCGAGGATGTAAAAAAAGCGCCGCTTGATTCACCCACAGCTCTTTTTCGTATTGCTGAAATGTGCTCTTGAGAATTTAGAGCATCTTCATAAAAAGTGAAGCAAGCCTCGGTCAGAGTGTAATCGTTGGTCAATTGTTCATAGCGACCGTTTTGATTTATCGAAATCCGTTGCTTTTTAGTGAGTAGTTTTTTCCGTACTAGGGAATTTATTTTTTTCTGAACTGTCTTGTTAGACATCCTAGTATTCTTTGCTATCGTCTCAATTGACGGCCAAGCTACTTGATCCACGAAGCCCTTATCGAATGGCATAAGTGATCCTATATACAGTAAAATTGACTGCTCGTAGATATCTAAATCTGGCAGTGCGTGGATTGCTTTTAGATATCTGCCACCTTGAAACACCCTGTGATTTACTGGAAATAATTGATGTACGTTTGACATGGTTTCCCTCAT
>JBNKNM010000460.1:0-1641 GCA_050293845.1 Pseudobacteriovorax sp.
AAGGAGGCCCTTGAACTATCAAAGAAAACCTATGGTAAGAGGTGTAGCGACACGTTGAAACTTGTCAAAGCCCACCTTAATCGTATTACCCAAATCTTAGATGAAATAAGGATCTAAGCACCTTTCCCCCCCAGGCCTTCTTTGAAGGTCTCTTTTTAAAACGATTATTTCAAAGGATATACTATGCGCTTAAATGTAGAAGAACGAGCCTTCGGCGACAGCCGAATTAAAAAACTTTCATACTTTTCAGGTATCGATGAAATGTTTCTCATAGGCCCACTACCAAGATTATGGCATGGCTCTCAATCAGAAGGAAAAGTAGAAGCCACCAGGGAAGAGATACTCGACTGGTGCTTAGTATTCGAAGAAGAAGCTGGTGATCGGCTATTTAAGGCACTACTGAAATCCAAATATGTCAGCCAGGTAGGTGACGACCTCTATAGAATCAAGGGCAACGAAGTTCAGATTGAATCGGCCAGAAAGCACCTTGAAAAATCAAAAAGGGGCGGAACCTCATCAAGTCGGAAAATTAAGCTGCTTGAAGAAAAAGCTAACAACCGCTCGAGCAGTGCTCGAGCACAGGTCGAGCACTGCTCGACCAATACAATGCAGGAACAAGGAAATGCAGATCAAGGCATAAAAGAAAAAATAGAAAAAAAGAAAGAGAGTTCAGAGTCAGAAGTAGATTCTTTTTCTTTATCAGATGCTAACGCATCTGCCGTCTCTCTTGAAAAAGGCAAGATCCCAAAAAAATGGGAGGGAAAGATTTCCGACTTTGATTGCTCTACAGCAAAGACTTGGCTTACCTATGCACGAGAGAAGATGCCAAACGCGAAATTCAAAGAATCAGACTTTCAGGTCGCCATTACAAGAATGCGTCATGAGTACCGCCTATCTGAGTCCGATATCACCTCGCTGTTTTCCTGGTGCCAGAATTCAGACTTTTGGCAAGATAAATCGGTTAGTCCTGCAAGGCTTCTGAGGCGAAAAGGGGAGAAGACTAACCTAGACCTTATCTTATTGCAAAAGGCGCAACAGAATCGAAATTTAAGCCTTGTAAACTCAAATAGACCGAAGCTCGACGATGGGCATATTGAGTACAAGCGGCGAATTATTAGAGAGGTTGCCGAACAACAAGCTGAGATGGAGGCTCAACAAGAAGCGGGTTGGCCAAATGAAAGTTAGTATCTCTGAGCTTTTTAAGTTGGGCAAGAGCCGAGTACCGCGAGTAATTCCGGGTCCTTCTCATGCAGAATTTGAAGCTTGGCGAACTTCTCTACTCGTTGGATCTATGACGATTGGATCGAACTATGTTGGTATCACAAGAAAGGATTTAGAAACCTTTAGGCCAGCACACGCTCGTAAATTTTGGAAGGGTTCTGACAACATTGGAAGTAAAGTCTTGAGATTTGATCCTGATAAAATGGATAAAGGCGTATATCTTTATGGCGATCCCGGTTGTGGTAAGACCTCAATATTAAAGACCCTAGCGATCTTACTTGTAAAAAAGTATCCGGAACAAGTCATCTTCACCCAGCTAAAACATGCTATTGACGCCATGGCACAGGATGATTTTCATTACAAAAATGAGATCCAAAAAAAACTCACGTCATGTCGCTTTCTTTTCTTAGATGACATTGG
>JBNKNM010000461.1:0-1593 GCA_050293845.1 Pseudobacteriovorax sp.
TCTGCGGTATATGGAACCTGAAAATCTCTAGAAAGCTTGCAGCACAGTCGGTTTGAGTTTCGCAAAGACCCTAATAGCTTAGGACTTTTTTTAAGGCTGATCCTATGGCTAATGATTTCCTTAAGATATTTACGGATGGTTGGGAAAGATTTCAATCGGCAGTCCCTTCCTACGATAAGCCCCATTACAATGAGCAGGTTGAAGCCGTACTTCAATGTGGCGATCTCCATTATAACCTGCTTGTCCATTCCACGTTTGGCCAGTACGCAATAGTAGGTCTCCCTGCATGTTCCAAATTGTGGTTTCCGGCCCGAAAAACGCTAGGATTTCGCCTTTTGCAAGAAATTGAACTTCTGTAGAATACAAAAAAACACCTTCAGCGCCTTTTAATGGAATGGGATTCAAATTATGATCCAATAGTTCTGGTTTACCGCCGTGTATGGTAGCAAAATGTTCTCCTGTTGGAGATATGGCGATGCTATCTCTCTGAGACAACAGAACCTTGCTAGAACTTTCGGATCGCACTATCAGTTCAAAAAATCTCCCGACTTACTTTTATACAAGACAGAAGTGTTTATTGAGTCGTAGAAGTAATCAAGGGAATAGTGAGTATTTTCAGGAGCAATGTCGGTGTCAAACACCTGATGACCTTGAAAGTCATATACGGCTAAATAACTGCCACCATTAATCGTGGCAGTTTCGAGTAAGATATGTTGGGCATCAGCCGAAATTTTTGGAGTGCTATCATAAAGGGGTAGGAAATTACTGACTATCTCCTTCTGATACTTATTTCTAAGTAACTCTTTATTCCAAATTTGTACAGTGCCGTTACTAAATCCTGCAACTATGTATTTAGAATCTGGGGCTGTAGTAATCTCAAGTAAACCTTCGTAGCTCTGCCGTCTGAAGAGGCTATATGACAATGTATTTACTTCATAGAACCCTGTCGCATCAGTGCCAAGATAAGTTTCGTTAGCAATCGAAGCGAGTGACGAATTGGATCGATTGTCGCTTAAAACTCTTTGGATGTTTCCATTTATGTCACAAAGGAGGCTTTTGTCACCAGACCGGATGTGAAGGTTTTTTTCGCCGCGTCCATTTTCTATAAAATTTATTTTCCAAGGACTAATTACCAAATATTTGGAAAATACTCGACTTCCGTTTCTTAGATCGAACAGATTTGTTCGATTGTTATCACCTACAGCTAGAAAGTCTCCGTCTGGAGAATACATCGCAGTTGAAACGCTATAGACTTCGAAAGGCATTAACTGAGTGGACATCGTATCTAAGTTAAGAAAGACTATTTCATCATTGTTGTTATCGAGTACAATCGCGACTTCACTTCTCTTTTCCGACCCAGTTATATAGCGCACTCTTTTTTCAAAAAGAAATTTACAGACCCGCCCATTTGCAATTTCATAGACAACAACTCGCTTTTCCTGGGGGATAACAATAAACCGTTCACTGCCGATTAGTAGAGGACCCTGGTAACTCCACCCTGAAACAGAATCACTAATACTTAAAGGTTGCGCAAAATTTTTCCAAAATATGATTTTTTAGCTATCCATCAGCATTACGCTGCAACGTCTCCTC
>JBNKNM010000462.1:0-1090 GCA_050293845.1 Pseudobacteriovorax sp.
GCGACGGAAAAAAGTATTGAATTGAATTTCTTGTTTGATGGAGAAATTCCAGAAAAAATTTATACTGATCCGATCAGGTTTCGCCAAATCATGCTGAACATTGTCGGCAATGCAATAAAATTTACTACAAAAGGTAAGGTAGACATCACTTTTGAACTTTCAAAGTCCGAAGGTCATAGGATGATCCAAATTTTTGTCAAAGATACAGGTAAGGGTATCTCTGAAGAGCAAGTAGGAAAGTTATTTAAACCTTTCAGTCAGGTAGATAACACAATTACAAGAAAGTTCGGTGGTACGGGACTTGGGCTTGCTTTATCAAGGCATTTAGCACGGGCTCTGGGTGGAAACCTCACTCTTAAAAGTAGTATATTATACAAAGGGAGCACATTTCTCATCACAATTGATCCAGGTTCACTTGAAGAAACAAAGCTCATAAAGGATCTCGATCAGAATCAACTTAAAATCACAAAACCAATAAAAATTGGCGTTATAGACAGCAAGTATTTACTTGGGGCTAGAGTATTGTTAGCTGAAGATTCAGAGGATCTCCAGCTTCTGACGAAATCTTTGTTGGAAAGTAGAGGGGCGAATGTTGAAGTAGCAGAAAATGGAAAAATTGCATTAGATCAGACTAGAAAGAAATCCTATGATTTAGTTTTGATGGATATACAGATGCCGGTACTAGATGGCTACAAGGCAACGGAATTGATGCGCAAGGAGGGATATAAAGGTCCCATAGTGGCTTTGACTGCTAGGCTTATGAAAAAAGAACTTGATCAAGCGCTCAAATTTGGTTGCAACGATGCATTAAGTAAACCTATTGACCAAGAAAAATTGTTCAATATGGTCAAAAATTACATGAAATAGTGAAATTGTTTTCCAATGGGTCTCATAATGTTACCCCTTTGAGGGGTGGGATAAGTAAAGTTTCTTTCGACTAACCAGTAAACAAACACTGTTATTGGTTCTTCTTCAAAAAATCAGGTCACATATATAAAAATTAACACTAAAATAGGTTCCGTCGCAAAGTTTTACCAAGCTAAAGCGATAGCCTTCAGTGGACGCAGTTATCCAGCGAGCGCCATAAAGC
>JBNKNM010000462.1:1098-1589 GCA_050293845.1 Pseudobacteriovorax sp.
CTTTAGGGCCGGGAGGAATGGAGAAGCCCTGCGGCGAGCATCGAATCGTTGATTCGAAATCCTCCATTGCGGTTAAGGTTATATTTCTAGCTGATAATCTTGTGATACCAGTTTTGACTTTTACTGAGTTGTGGATGGCCTTGCCGTGGATATCGCCTATGGAAAAATAACCCGACGACCTCTTGCCTTTGACAAAGCCAATGCCCTTGGGTGTCGATATGAGATCAAATTTTCTAAGGCCAAAGAGTTTTTTTGTCGGAATAGTCTTTTCTGATCTAATTCCTTTGGTTTGCTGATAGTCGCCTTTAGCGACGTATTTTCTAATAAGGGTCTGGCTTAATAGCTTGATGGGTCTACCTTTTGAAGCGATAACAGCAGCATCAACGAAATGTCTTTTTTCAAGACCTAGCTCCAGGTTCCGTCGCAAAGTTTTACCAAGCTAAAGCGATAGCCTTCAGTGGACGCAGTTATCCAGCGAGCGCCATAAAGCG
>JBNKNM010000463.1:0-1521 GCA_050293845.1 Pseudobacteriovorax sp.
GGGGTATCGAGTTGGTCACGGCCTTTTAACGCAAATACTCGACGCTTACTTTTCTTGCGTACCCAATCATATACCTTAGAGGTCTGATATCCTGAGTCGATTCCGAGAACGCGGATCGATATTTTTTCGCCGCTGGGATGGTCATATTCATGGTCTAATAATTCAGAAAGATCATTCCAGACCTCTTCATTTGCTGTATCGCCAATAAGCCTTCTGTGCTCAATAAGCCAAGACCTCTTGCGATTCCATCCCACAACGGAGACTTCCAAGCGGTCTTGCTGTACATCAACACCAGCAGTTAGAAGGACAACTTTTTCAGGAATCTTGCCCTCAGCTCGATCTTCACGGCGATCATAAAGCTTTTTCCAGTCCGGTTGATCACCACCTTTGTGTTCAAATGGCAGCCCCAGAGAGGTATTGACCCAGACCTTAAATAGCTCAATGTCGTCTTTGGCTTCTAGATAATCTTGGACAACTTCAACAATCGTTTTCCAGGGTGAATACAGCTCGTTAAGGTGAAAACCCGCGATGCCATCACTACTGCTTGTGGCGATCCATCTTCCACGCTTAAGCATCTTAAGTTTATGGTGCTCGTAGATTTCACCTTTGCAGGATTTACATTCGTAGTAAGCCGTTTTGGGAATATCGTTATCTAGCTTGTCCTTAGACCATCTGACTTGCTCCCATTCTAGGTGTTGCTCATGGTCACAATGGGGACAAGGAACAAAATAATGGCGCTGGTCAGACTGGAGCCATGCAAACTCAATTCGTGAGCCACCTTCACCTGGAACGTATTTGTTCCCAGGGGTTGAGGATAAAATGGTCTTTCTATTATGAAAGGTCGAAGTCCGCTTTCTAGCAATATTAAGGGGATCGCCTTCGGTTCCGGCTGAGGCAGGCCAACGGTCAACCTCATCGCAAAGAAGTATTCTAATGGGCCTTGACGCTAAGGAAGCAGGAGAATTAGCACCGGCAAGGGTAACATGACCACCAACAAACTTCTTGTGGTAGATCGTAGAATCGCCCTTTTTCTTTGACATAATTTTTTTGGCCAAAGTAGGTGAGTCACGGATCATGGGAGCTAAGCGATCTTTTGAGAAAGCTTCCGCCATCTTAATCGTTGGTTGGACAACCAGGATGGGAGCGGGATCATAGTCAATGAAGTAACCAAGGGTATTTAGATGCTTTTCTGTCTTTCCTACCTGAGAACTGGTCATATCGACAACAGTGTGGATAGTACGGTCAGAAAAGACATCCATCATACCCCTTTGGTAGGGGGCACGATCTGTCTTCCATTGTCCTGGTTCTGCTGAAGATTCGGGGGAAAGTTGCCTGTATTTGTCTGCCCACTCTGAAAGAGTTATCTTAGGTGGTGGGGAAAGATTGTTAACTACGATATCAACGCATTCACGCGCTAGCATCGGCTATTGCCATCTCCCTTAAAGCTTCGTGGATTAACTCTTCTGCTTCCTCTTCGAGATCTGCGGCTTCCCCAAAGGATCTAAACCGAGCGCCAAGTTT
>JBNKNM010000464.1:0-1497 GCA_050293845.1 Pseudobacteriovorax sp.
ATAGTGGGTGGGGTACTTGGCTAGACTTTGATACCCGAAAAATGGATCTTCTACAACGTTTGTGGAATGGATTTTAGTAAGGTCTAAGCTACTGTATATGTCCCTAGCGGAATCGCAATAAATGTTAAGAATTCGGACCGCTGGTCGTAGCGGTTCGATTTACTTATTGCAAAATAGGGGGGCATATTATGACCAAAAGTATGATCTGGCGCCCTGGGTTGCTGGCAACTTTATGTTTTCTATGAGAATTAGCGTTTTCAACGGATTGCTAACCATAGCTTAGTAAATACATAATTGCAGCAGGATACGCGATAATTCCTAAGTTGTGGGCTTCTAAGCCAAGGTTATGTGAAACAAAAATGCTCTGAGTCGCTTTTAGCTGCAAATGTCGAGGATTCTGCCCCTCATGTGCAGGCCGAGGAATGTCAGAGAGGTCGATAAACATGACGGAGCATGTGATTCCCTTTTTCCCCACAAGGCATTGGGTCTTATCGGTACCTTTTGAATTGCGTTATTGGATGGCTGCTGATGACGAGCTTTTGAAAAAAGTGAATGGCATCTTCTGTGACGAAGTCAGAAACTATCTTCGGAAAAAAGCGTGTAAATTAGGTGTTTAGGGCGGAGAAACAGGGATGGTCTCTTTTCTCCATTCATGCTGCTACATCGATCAAGGCCCACGAGAGAGATCGATTAGAAAAACTTCTTCGTTACTTAGGTCGTGGCCCAGTGTCTCACGAGCGTATAAGCTTATGTGATGATGGCAATATTCATTACGAATTGAAAAGCTCTTATGATGGTGCGACTCATGTCATGTTTTCCCCAATGAAGTTCATCGAGAAATTGGCGTCGATGATTCCAACACCTTACAAGCATCAGGTGAACTACTATGGCTGTCTTTCTTCACATAGTAAGCTACGAGCTGAGATTGTGGGGTCTCCGACAGCCGAGTCCTCGCAGCAGGATGATCTACTGCCAGAAGGTCAGAACACGGGTGGGGTCGAACTTGAATCGGAGGGGCAGCTGTGTCATCTAGGTACATACCTTGGGCTGAACTGTTGAAGATGACTTTTGGCATAGATTTATCTACCTGTCCCAAATGTGGCGGAATGGTACGTGTAATTGCAGCGATTATGGATACAGAGGCCATTGCAAAAATTCTTGACCATGTTGGTCAGGGTTCGAATCCACCGCAAATGCTGGTTAAGAGCGCCTAAGAATACATGTATGAGAACTTTTACTAGTAAAGTTAGGATTCTTCGTGCCTAAAAATATCTTAGGTATTGAATTCACTGCGATATTCTGCCTATCTACCTGTCAATCTATACTCCCTTGATGGGAAAGTAGATCTCTAGGCAGTCAATTTCAATTCAAATTATGTCATAAAGTAATAGTTATAAAACTTATGTTGAGGAATTTCCTGATTCGTTTTACCTATCCTCGTGCGACACGATGTCACCTTAGGAGGTGTTATGAAGAAGTAACTATCCATACCACTGG
>JBNKNM010000465.1:0-1459 GCA_050293845.1 Pseudobacteriovorax sp.
CAAGCTAGACAATATGGAGGTTAGAGAAATAATGGGAACAAGTAAAAACAACCTAAACTGTAGGATTCAAATCTAGGGTTAGGTCAAGCTCTAAGCAAGAACAAAACTTGAACAAAAAGATGAAGTAAATCAATATGAGAGACACAAAGATATAAGATTTCTTTTTAAAGTTTGACCACCCACAAAGGATGCCTACGTCTCCGTTGTGGAGCTCACAAAGAGCCGGGTCTCTTTCAACCCTAATCCACTCCGAACGATCACCAAGATCTAGTTTGGTTTCCACTATCAAATCCCCACAAAGGAGAGGGCAATACAAACTTTTTGAGGTCAACCACAACCTTGGTGACTCCCGGACAACCTAGTCCATCTAGGGGACAAGTCCCCAAGAGTAACGAACACACGAAGATTGTCGATGAAGTGCTTGAGATGAAGATCGAGTGGGTCACTCAAGAGTGAGGCTCAAATCTCTCCTAGGAAGCTTGGATTTGAATGAAGCTTGGAGGAGAGAGGTTGGGAGCTCAAGAGAGTGTCTCAAAGTGTTTACAATGTAAAAAATGAGTGGCCTCCCGTTGGGGTGTCAGAAACCCAGACATATCCAGGTTGGGGGCCAGACATATCCGGCCAACATCTCTGGAACCCGGCTTGGGGACCGAATATGTCCGGTTCGGGACTTAGTTGCTGAGGAATTGGGTTAGGTCGGACATGTCCGGGCTGGGGGCCGGACATGTCCAGGAAATGCCTCTGGAATCCGGCCTAGAAGCCGAATATGCTTGGTTAACTCGGGAAAAGGCTAAGAGGCCGGACATGTCTGGCACGGGGGCCAGTCATGTCCGGCAAGAGTCTCTGGAATCCGGCTAGGGGGCGAGATATGTCTGGCCTGACAGGAGTTTTTGGTGGTAGGATAGATTTTTGATGTTTTGTACTTCACCAACTCACCCAATGTATCCCCCTTGATAGTACGGAGCTCCTAGAACTCAAATAAGATATAAAATCCTCAATTCTACATAATCTTCATGACTTTTCATTTTTCATCATTAATACCCATATAGAAATTTATTTCAACGTCTGTATTGCCTTTTTGGATGTTGTACAATACAAAACTCTCAACACAAGGTTAGATATCTAATTGTTGGTCATCAATCCTCCAAAACCCACACGGGGGCCTAGATGCACTTTCAATCTCCCCCTTTTTGGTGATTGATGACAAACACTTAGAGTTTTTTAATAATTAAGTATAATAGAGTTTTGTTTTCCAAATTTGTACAAGGAGCTCCCCTTAAAGATATGCATGGATTAAACAAGCACAAAATTGGCACTAAGAAGTATGTGAGAGCTCTTTTGTACAATTTTGCAAAATGTAGGGTGCCTAATAAAACAAGTGTAATCAAGTGACAAGATATAGTGATACAATAAGAATACACACAATATTACACCAACAACACGAATAACAAGGCACAAC
>JBNKNM010000466.1:0-1450 GCA_050293845.1 Pseudobacteriovorax sp.
TCATGATGCCTTCTGTGTTTGAATTCTTGTCGAAATCAATCCCAAACGGTTCTGTTCCATAATTTATGGCATTCCGTTGATATTGAGAAGTTACTCACAAAATACTTTTGCTCTATGTAGTTCATGCTGAAGAACCTCAGAACTCAGATAGATATTGGCTTTGGGTTGAATTCTAGGTCTAATTTTCTACCAGGTTTTTGAGTCATTCGCTTATGAAACTGGTAGAAAATCTGGCTTTTAATACCTCTCAAAGCCTGTCCAGACAGATGGTTTAAGGTTCTTCAGTGTGAACTATTTAGACAGGACTTTACAAAGGCTGCTAATGGTAAGACTATCCATTCTCGTTACTGCGACGAAGACGAATAAAATGGGGCTCAAAGCCCCAACTATTACGCTGCTACTTCTTTTTTGCTGAAAGCCTCTAGAATCTCCTTTACTCCCTCAATGGCAAGTAGTGTTAACTCAAATCCCTCGTTGACAGAAAGATCCGCAGCTTCAGCCGGTACTAGCTCGATACCGCTAATAGCCTCGGCTAGCTTTACCTTAAACTCCTCGTTCCCAAGTAGCTTAAGAAAGTCGAAGTAATCCAAGCCGTCTCCTGTAGCTTCATTACCGATCAAAACGCCAAGCACCGTTACAAACTTTAGCACCTCTTTTAAATTTTCAATTCCTTGCTTTTCCATAAAATTCCTTTCTATAGTCTACGGATGCCTAAAAGGCGGTCCTTTGAAAAATACCGTTCACAAACTGAATTACCTTGGTTGCCACCGAGGACAAGAAAGTCATCCCCTTTTCTGCCAAGGTAGAAACCAACATGGCCCTGCCAACTATCAGTACTAGACCTCCAAAAGATAACTAAATCACTTGGCCGCGCATTTTCCAGTGGTACATCGACGCCCATTTTTAACCACTCTCTAGCTTTCGCTGCTTGATTGGGTGGGATTGGCCTCATAAATTCTGGAATCTCTGAGATTACAAAGGCGACAAACAACGCACACCAACTCGTATCCTCAGATTTAACCCAGTATTGACCCGATTGCCTAGCATAGTGAAGGATACGCGGATTGTTTTCTACACCAGGAATTTCTGTTACGCCTAGTTCTGCTTTCGCAATTTGTAAGAGTAGATTATTCATTTTTACTATTCTCTGTCCTTGATCTCTTAAAAAAAGTTAAACTTACGCAACGTGGTTCAGCTTAGAATGAACAGTTACTCTGGTCTTCCTAGCTGTTCAGAACTTGTTTTGATTTTGAAACCCAGGAACATTTTTTGTTGTTTAAAAATGGTAACTTAGAAGATCTGAAAAAAATATCAAAGATGAGTAATACCCAATATGGGATACTGACTTTCTAAAATTTGACCTAACGACATTAGGTATCAACCTACATTAGGTATCAACATACATTAGGTATCAACCTACATTAGGTATCAACCTACATTAGGTATCAAC
>JBNKNM010000467.1:0-1445 GCA_050293845.1 Pseudobacteriovorax sp.
TGAATTTGAACGTTTCAACATGAGGATTCAACCAATCCTTAGTAATCTTAGTAGTTTTAGATGTGAAATTTTCAACTGGATTGAACTCCTCAACACTCTCCTCTTGGGGAATTTCAATTTTGGAATTTGAACTTTCAGTTTTAACTAGTGACAGCTTTGTGCCGCTATTCCGGCGCCTTCTTTCCATAGCTTTTTGTTTCAACTTTTCTTTGTTCTTTTGGTAGTATTGCCGGTTATATTCAGCTCGTGTCATCTCACACCTCACAATATTTGATGTAGAGGGGAAGAAGAGAACTGAATGCCGCTGTGGGTAGCATGTTCAAAATCTGCTTTGCACGTTCAGCTTTTTTTGTATCTTGGGAAGATGAGATTTTACCGAGTATAATCTTCAGCTCACCGATATTTTCGGGTCTCTTGGGCTTAGCTGCTATTTGTAGCCGCTTTCTTGCCTGATCTAGCTTATCCCCAAACAAGGATTCAATAAGCTCAGGGGATGGATTTAGAAAGTCCTGCGACTTATTAGCAAGAAATCGGGGGAGATCTGAGACAATTTCATCAAGCTGATTAGCATTAGCTACACGCTCTATGGCCCGATTCCCAGCTTTCATGAGCTGCTTTTTGGTCTTAACACTCAGATCATAACCGGAAAAAAGCCAGTTGATACTCTTTGCCCTTTCGAGCAGATAAGGGTCATTTTCAATATCCTGAATTTTCTCTAGCATAAGAAGTTCATTGCTGCGGGTACGGCGATAATCAATTAGGAATCGTCTTTTTTCAAAGGGTGACACAGCTTTTTTTACAACTTCTTCCCATGCGATAACTATATTATCGACCTCGCTCTTACTAAGATCATCTGAATTGCAAGAAAATGGGGAAGTATTAGGATCTTCCTTTAGGGCTTTAGCTGGGGAATTAGTGTGTACTTCAGAGGTGGGAGTCTCATCTGTGATTACCTCCCCTACTGTTTCCAGAGTAGCAGGAGGGGGGAACGATGAGGACGTAAAAAAAGCGCCGCTTGATTCGCCTACTGCTCTTTTTCGAATTGCTGAGATACGCTCTTGGGAAATTAGAACATCTTCATAGGAAGTGAAGCACTCCACTGTTAGGGTATAATCGTTTGTCAGTTGTTCGTAGCGACCGTTTTGGTTTATCGAGATCCTTTGTTTTTTGGTGAGTAGCTTTTTTCTCACTAAGGAGTTTATTTTTTTCTGAACGGTCTTGTTAGACATCCTGGTATTTTTGGCTATCGTCTCGATTGACGGCCAAGCTACCTGATCGACAAAGCCTTTATCAAAAGGCATGAGTGATCCGATATAGAGCAGAATAGACTGCTCGTAGATATCTAAATCTGGCAGTGCATGAATCGCCTTTAGATATCTGCCACCTTGAAATACCCTGTGATTTACTGGAAATAATTGATGTACGTTTGACATAGTTTCCCTCAT
>JBNKNM010000468.1:0-1381 GCA_050293845.1 Pseudobacteriovorax sp.
TGTTATTGTCTTCTTCCTTCCTCTCATATGAGCATTGGACAATGAAATGTCCATTCTTGCCGCAATTGTAGCACACCCTCCTTGACCTTGGCTTCTCTTTCCTTTCTCCCTTGTAAGGTCTTCTTTTCTTGATGAACTTGTTGAATTTCTTGATGAATAAAGCCACTTCATCTTCATCATATTCTCTTTCATTGTCTTCTTCTTCTTCCTCTTCTCTTCTTCTTCTTCTTCTTCACTAGGGCTCTCAATTAACACTTTCTTCTTCTTGCTCTTGTTTGCTTTGAGAGCAATATCTTGTTTCTTGGAGGTTGAGACGCCCTTGTAGAGATTCTTGATGTTGTTGGCCTCTTGAATATTCATTTCATGATTCATGATCCTTCCAAGTACATCATTGAATGACATCTTCTTGTATGCTGGGTCTTGGTGGATCAAGGCCACAACATTGTAGTTCATTGGAGTGTAAGCTCTCATCAACCTCTTGGTCAACATGCGATCGGTCCACTTTTTTTTTACCCTAAAGCCTTTGCCATGTTGACCATCTTCTTCAACCGGTTGAACATGTCTTGAGGGGTTTCATCATCAAACATGATAAATCTATTGAGTTGCCCCTCAAGCATTTCTATCTTTGCCATCCTCACGGGTTTTGATCCTTCATGTGCCATCCAGAGAGTGGTCCAAACATCTTTGGCCACATCCAAACCATCTACACGGTTGAATTCTTCCTTGTCAATTGATGAGGTGAGGATGGAGATTGCTTGAGCATTGCGATGAATCTTTTGTAGTTGATCCGATGTTGGTTGCTCATCTTCATCTAGAAACTCTACACCATCACAAACAACTTGCCATACCTCGGGTGAAATTGAATATAAGTAATTTTTCATGCAATGCTTCCATTGATTATAATTAGTTCCATCAAAACGGGGAGCTTTGCCAACGGGTATGGAAGTGTAAGCGGTAGAGCTAGGCATATTATCATAATTGAAAGACATTGAGTTATAGGAAGACTTATCATGATTGTTTCTTCCTTTCTTTCCTTTCTTGGAGACATCCTCTTCAAGTGAGGAGTCTTCATCTTCGCTTGAGGAAGAACCTCCCTTTGTCTTCTTCCCTTTAGCTTTTCTTTTTAGCTTGTTGTTCTCAGCTGTAAGCTTCTCTAGCCTTCTCATGAGGTCCTCCAAGGAGGGGGCCCTGAAGGCTCCCTATTTGTCATCCTCTTGATTGTTATTCGTGTTGTTTTCATCATTGAACCTTGGTGGGACTTCATCTTCATCCCTGGTCCTCAACATCGCCTCTCCAAGTGGTTAAGCTTTTTTAGAGAGTATGACTCAGATACCAATTGAAAGTTGTTAGAGGTGGGTGAATAGTCAATCAAACCTGAAAC
>JBNKNM010000469.1:0-1342 GCA_050293845.1 Pseudobacteriovorax sp.
TACTTACGAAATGAATAAGGGTGCTTGGGTGAGGCTATATTGTGAGAACTCTCATAAATTTGCATTTATAATGATGTACTTTTAAATATATCCAAGGTACTAATCTTGAAGCACTTGGCAATGGCGGTAGCAGACTCACTGCATGTTAATAGTGTCATTACCTTAGATCTACATCAAAAAGGAATAGGGAGTCATTGGGAACATTTCTTTTCTGACTATTTCTACACAAGAGTTGGCGATGCTTTAAGGCGAATGAAAACAAAATCTGAGATTGATCGTAATGCTTTTGACTTCAATACTTTTGAAGCTCAGGTAGATATTCTTGACGTCATTTTCGAAGCCTCGATTGGTAGTTCTATTCAGTACAACGACTATTTCTTTGGTTGCAATTTGATTACTTTCAGGCAAAAGGCTTTCGATATTTATAAACGTGAAACCAGTTATTCAGGTGTTACTGAATATTCATTGCAGGAACTAGAAGATTATCGCAGCTATGTAGATACAGGAGTGGTAAGAAATAGTATCCAGTGGTTGACGCTCTATTGCGGTTGGATGTTCTAGTTTTTACAATTATTAAACATAAGTGGCCAGATGGCCCTTATGTTATGGGAGTAAATAAAACTGAAGAAGGGGGGAATTCCGGTGATATTCAATAATTGGTTGCTGTAGATGCCCCTATACTTGACTATTGTTGCGGATACGGTCGAGTACTCAAATATTTTTCGAACATGGAATACTATAGCAAAGAATTAATTGGATTCGTAATTCCAATTATTGGCCTAATAAAGAACAAAGACAATATTGCTTAGAATTTTGAATCTGACCTTCAGCGCAAATATCAGTTAGAGTTGATGACTTTAGGAGCAAGCTTGCCATCTCTAACAAGCTTGCTCTGTAATTTAGTAAAATTTCGCCTTTCTATTGTTTCGATGGTGAGATGACCAAGTCAGAAGACATTGCCATTAATACTCAGTAATGCATAGAAATTTTACTCATGAGTGTTAATCCCAGCGTAGCCCAATAAACTGCATAATTACTCCAAAGAGGTTGTGTCGTTTATTCCATCTTTTTGAAGTTTACGATACTATAGTTTAAGGCATGAGTTTAAGAGACAGCGAAGACATTGAAACTGCGTAGGTAGGTAAGATGTCTCCTAAACCCTTCGTTTTATGACACCTCCTGTAGCGTGTAGAGTGAGTGATGGGGCAGGAATGACCTTACTTAGTTGACAATGGACGAACTATCGCGAAAAATTTGACAGCACTGGTAGCGTCAAGAATTATGTGCACTTTGAATCCATCAATCTGTTATCACCGTCATTTATCCCAGTAGAGCTAGCTTA
>JBNKNM010000470.1:0-1204 GCA_050293845.1 Pseudobacteriovorax sp.
AGCCCTCAAAGAATTGTTAGGACCTGACGTCAAGCCAGAATATTTTAACTCGGCAGTTCTTGGTAGAACTCTCGATGCAATTTTCAAATACGGCGCTACTAAGTTCTTCACCGATACCTGCCTTGGGATAGTATTGAAAAACAATCTTCTAACCAAGATTATTCACAGCGATACCACATCGTTCAGCGTTACCGGCAGAAAGTATAAGAATAAAGGTAACTTTGAGTTGAAGTACGGATACTCAAAAGACTCACGTATGGACCTCAAACAGTTTGTCTACCTTTTGGTCTCGACAAGTGATGGCATTCCAATACTGGCCGAGACGTTTTCAGGAAACCAAGCAGATAACGCTATCTTTCAAGACACGATTGAGAAACTTCAGAACCTGATAAAAAATGACCTTGACGATAAATACCTTGTCCTCGATTCCTCTCTTTATAACAAAGCCTTTCTCAAAAACCAGTCATTGGATAACGCGTGTTCCAGAATCTGTCAAGAGCTGTAAGGAGTTGGTATCAAAAAGACGATTACACTGGATACAAATCGATGACAACTTCAAGTACGCTGAGGTATTTTCCAATTATGGAGGTCGCACGCAGCGTTGGATTGAGGTTAATAACAGGGAAGCGAGGCATAAGGAGCTTGCAACACTTAAGAAAAAGTTAGATAAGGAAGAAACAGCCATAGCTAAACGTTTGAAGAAAATTAGGAACAAAATATTCAATAAAAAAGACGAGGCTCTTGAAGAAATTGCTAATCAACGAAAGCAGCATCCATTGTTCACCTTCGACCATCATATCGTCGGCTCTTTTAAGAAGATTCGCCGTTCTAAGCGCAAGATTCGAGTAGGCTACAAGATAGTTCCAAGATTCTGCCGCAATGAAATGAAAATTGAGCAACTAAAACAGAGAAAAGGACGATTTGTTCTTGCCACAGATCAGCTGGAATCCAATGAGCTGAGTGGGGAAGAGATAGTGGCGGCGTATCGTAATCGTAATAAGGGAATTGAGGGATGCTTTAAGTTTTTGAAAAGGAAAGACCTTAATCTCAACCAAATATTCTTAAAAAGTGAATCCCGCATTGAAGCCATGATGATCGTTATGGCTCTCATATTGTTCGTGAATAACCTTGCAGAGAAGACTATTCGAGATTACCTTTGTGAAGGAGATTTATCTTTTCCGAACCAGTTAGGTATCAAAACAGC
>JBNKNM010000471.1:0-1180 GCA_050293845.1 Pseudobacteriovorax sp.
TTTTGGTAGAATACATGTGATAAAAAGTTCATGAAACATCTATTTTTATAGAATATTGAGGTTTTTCAGCATGAACTGTACTAGCCAACAGTAAAATTCTGGATTTTGAGAATATGTTAGTTCACGCTGAAGTACCTTAAACTATTAGTTCAGACAGACTTTGAGAGGTGTTTTGGACCTGATTTCTACCAGTTTTATAAGTGAATGGCTCAAAAACCTGGTAGAAAATAACCCCTGAAATTCAAATCAAAGTCAATGCCTATCTGAGTTCTGAGGTTCTTCAGCATGAACTATGTTAATACGAAAAACTAAAACGCTCGGTGGCTTAGTGACAAATTTTCAAATCGCAGCTTAAATCACCATCACACAGTTGATTTTAGTCTGAAATTCTTTCATGCTTGACTTTTTAGCACACCTGTATCAAAAATACAAATATCTATGATATTAAAATGTTAGAGTTTCTCTCCAGCACAGAGTCTACCCGTCGGATAATTTTCGAAAAGCTAAAAGTTTGGGAAGGTGGCCCTGCACCACTTTCAAGAAAGTGGGTTGAGGATGAAATCGAAGGTGTGGATTTCAATGACCGAAACAAAGCTCGCGTGGCGCTCCTTGTCGCTAAAGCATCCTACCAAATTGATGACCAACTGCTTAGCGACTTGCTCAAGGACGGCCTGTGTGAAGCTGAATTATTAACCTTAGGTGCTTGGAGTGCTTTCCAGGGTGCAAAGACAGTAGCGAATTGGGCTTGGGAAAGCGCAAGAAGCTCAACAAAGGAGGAAGTCTAATGAAAGTTTTAGTCACGTGTACAAATGGTAAAATTGGACATCGGGTTGTAAGAGGCCTTGAAGAGGCCGGAGTTAATGTTGTTGCTGGTGTACGTCATCCCGAAAAATCAAAATTTCACCCGAAAACAAAAGTCTGTACTTTTCTAGCCTAACTTTAATTAAATTTTCAAAGATCAAGGCGATAATGCTGTCATTTTAATTTTTTGGAAAACCCACCAAAGAAGGATACCGTGTGACTTACTGATGGGTGATTGTGATATCTGTGAAAACTGGCGAACCACCGTTGTTTGTTACGACACCAGCCTCGGTAACTGTCACCGGTACCTTGTAAAAACTATATCCTGGATCGCCGTTTTGTGAGTTGGCATTTGTATTACTTTCTGTAATTTCAAACC
>JBNKNM010000472.1:0-1154 GCA_050293845.1 Pseudobacteriovorax sp.
CAGGATGATTTTCATTACAAAAATGAGATCCAAAAAAAACTCACGTCATGTCGCTTTCTTTTCTTAGATGACATTGGTGTCGAGCGTTCCACCGAATGGACCAGAGAACAGCTTTACGCGATCCTTGATCAAAGGCTTCATGCATATACTGAAAAAAGTGAGAGGAAATTTACCTTTTTCTCATCAAACCTAACTCTCGATCAGCTTACCGAAAGATACCATTCCAGGGATGTTAGACGATTTTTAGAGCTAGCGACATTTTATCAAGTAAAGATGGAAGACCGAGAAGGCAAGAAAAATGACTAAGCTAATTCAAATAGATTTTAAAAATCCTATACCAATTAAGCTAGATGACCAGGTCAAATTAAGAGATGTTTTTAATGTCCTTGTAGAAAAAGGAGCTGTTGCAAAAACTGTCGATTTCAATAAGTGGGCTTCCAGGAAACTCACTTATTACATTGAAAACATTGATTATTTAATTTTCGACAAAAAAGTCGTGAATTCCGGTCGTGGTGCACCTAGTAAGGAGATTACCACTACCATTCAAGTCGCTATGGAAGTCATAGCCAATGGTCACAAAGAAGCAGGTCATCAAATGCGCCGGTTTTTAACAGAGTGCCTAAGACTCTCTACACAGCGGCAACAGCCAAAGGACCTCTCTGACTTACTAATTGAAGCAGGCAACAGGCTAAAGCAAGAGCAAGCCCTAAGGATTCAGGCTGAAAAAGATCGGGGTAAAATTGGTGATAAAAAAGTCGCCACCGCCATGGCTACTGCGAGTGTTGCTGTAAGAAAACTTAAAAAATCTGAAAAAGCGAATGAGGAGCTATTATCGCAATTAGGTGAGGCTAAAAACTGGAAGACGGCGATCGCTTGGCAAAAGAAATACCCTCTGCTTGCAAATGTCACCAATAGTGACAGTGCTCTGGGACGACTATTTTCCAAGATAAGTCGAAAATGGAATTTTGAGATTAGAGAAATTGAAGATGCTAGATGGGGAACAGTAAAAGTATACGAACAGTCGGCCGCCCTAAAGATATTGGAGATTTATGGATAAGCAGTATACCAATACTCTCCAGATCGCAGCGGAGCTTGGAATCAATCATTCAATGGTTTTGGATGCTGTAGATTTTGTGAGAAATCGTTTAAACATG
>JBNKNM010000473.1:0-1121 GCA_050293845.1 Pseudobacteriovorax sp.
AGATCAGGTGGCCAAAGTCTATCCTTCAAGACAGTCCCAAAGTCTAAGGTACATATATGAATTTCGCACATTTACATAATAGTTGTCTCACTCTTACCTAGATTTGGTGAACTCTTAGCTCATCCTATAGAGTTGTGGTTCCTCCATGTGTGTGTCCATTATCTTCCCATAACGTAACCCCTACTAAGTCTAGTAATGTTTGCTACGTTTATCCTTGTTCTATTCTATAGATATGATAGAGTTACTGCTTCCCTGTGGATTTGATACCCTGGAATACTCCTGGGTGAAGGCTACAATTGGCATCTGTACGCTTGCAGATTATTCTATGGCTAAGAAATGCCAACAAGCTTTCTGGCACCGTTGCTAGGGAAGCCAGTTAATTCTATCTATCTGTAGGGTAAACAGGATACAACTAGTAAATACTATTAGTCTTTGTAGGATTATCTTTTGCTCTGTTTTGTTTGTGGTCTTAACAGAGATGTGCTAGACTGGATTTGATCATCTGGCAATCTACCACACCATCCGATTATTGGTGAACCTTTGAAGAGCCAGTACCCTTGGGCAGGATCTCAAGCTTCTAATTGAAAATCTATCAGATCACTGGCCAGCTTCAATAGTCATCATTATTTGAAGAACCGGTACCCTTGGGCATGATCTCAGAAGATCACTGACGGACCCATCATCGAGGTATGGGAAAACCTTCAAAATTATGTTCTGAAGTATCTCGAGATGGAAAACTGGTTTATCATCCAGAATTTTTTTCGGGCTGGGTCGAGTAGTCCGCGGACATATTGATGTTGAGGCATGAAGATCACTTCATTGAGCAGATGATTTTCTAGCCAAGACCAAGATGATGAACAGTTCAAACTCAAACCCATGAGCTAAGTCCAGATCACGAGGGGAAGTCAAGTGAAAAGGCACCTTTGGATCACTTGCCGCTTGCGTACCATTTCTTGTTTGATTGGGAGAATAGTGGTTATTCGACCAGAAGGACGCTTTTTTGCAAGAATCCTCACCATAGATCTACAATGAGATGGATCGTGAGGTAAGACAAGTCATATGGGTAGCAATTGCTCCATAACCTCTAAGGATGTGAACTCCAACAATGGTTTTCATCCCAA
>JBNKNM010000474.1:0-1103 GCA_050293845.1 Pseudobacteriovorax sp.
GTCGGGTAATGGGGATACCACTTTAGTTGGTCCCCATCCCCACGGAACCCCGCATGCCAATTTCTAGCACGAGGCTCTTCAAATTAACATTTACAGCAAGGCAAAAAGGTCAAACTTTTGATACGGTATCTGAATCTTCGCTCGGGGCAGTGGAAAATAACTAAGGATCTTATTGAACCTTTCCCATGAATACCCAGCTTTCTGGGATCTTTTAGAGAGTGCTTTTCGCCACTGTAATTTTGCATAGTGATTCAGTTTGTCTAAAAAGTTGTGATTTCCTGCGATTGCATAGTAGTTGTACATACCTCTCAGTACAGTTTTCAACTGTTTGTGTTGATCTGGCACCGAGAGGTGACGATTTGCTAACGTGACTTCCTTTATCCGACTTTTGCATCGTCTGCGCCTAGATCGTTCCGTGACAAAACCTAGCTTGAACCTACCTTCTCGCGATTTATCGCTGTAGATAGTAAATCCAAGAAAGTAAATACTCTCCTGCTTTTTATTTCTTCTTCTATTCTTCTCAGCCGAAAAACGACCAAAACGAATAAGCCTTGTCTTCTCTTCTTGTAGCTTAAGTGAGAACCGTTTAAGGCGCTTTGCCAGCGCACTCTGGACTTTCTTCGCGTCGCCTTCGTATTGAAAGCATAAGATAAAATCATCTAGGTATCGCACGTAGTAGATCTCGCCCTCAAGCCTTGGCTTTACTACTTTGGTCACCCATAGATCGAGCACATAGTGCAGATAAATATTACTGATTAGAACTGATATAGGGCCGCCCTGTGGCGAGCCTACCAGCGCTGGTTCATATTCACCTTCATTTAGCGCTCCGGCCTTTAACCATTTACGAATAAGATTTAGTATACGCTTGTCACCGACTCTGTATTCAATAAATTTTAGGACCCATTCATGATCTAAGCTACCAAAGAAGTTTTCTAGGTCAGCCTCTAGCACCCAATTTACTTTGTTTTTCAAAATATTTTGAGATAAGGTGCAAATTGCATTGTGCGCGCCACGCTCAGGCCGACCGCCAAAAGATACATTTAGAAAATCTTGTTCGTATATTGATCCAAGCAGATCGGCTACGCTTTTCTGTAATGCTCTAT
>JBNKNM010000475.1:0-1078 GCA_050293845.1 Pseudobacteriovorax sp.
TCACTACTCAGAATACCTGATTTTAGCATTCTAGAGATGTAGCGCAGAAACCGTTGGTCGCTGATCTTCAGTCTCAGAATACTTATCAGCTTAGAGTGGGAAATTTCTCCGAAGTAGTTTTGTAGGTCAATATCTAAGACGCGCCATTCGCGTTTGTTGTACAAAATAGATTTCATGGCCTTGACTGCATCGTGGCAGCTTCGACCGCCGCGAAAACCATAAGAACAATCATAGAAAATAGGCTCGTAGATAGAATCTAAGAGTTGCTTGGTTAGCATCTGAACGATCTTATCTTCAAGACACGAAATAGCAAGCGACCTTTCCTTGCCATCGGATTTAGGTATAGTAACCAACCGAGAAGGCTGAGGGCGATAAGACATACTTTTTAATCTTGAAACTAGCTGAGTGATATTCTCCTTTAAATTGCTTGCATACATCTCCTTTGTAACTCGGTCGATGCCAACGGCTTTTCTTGCGTCAAGCATGTTGAAGCAGCGAGTCAAGTTGTCCTCATTAAAGTGGATCATAAGACACCTAAGTCTTTCTCCCTTCAATGAAGCTTCCTTTATTCCATCCCTTTTTGTTCTCATCTCGTTTTGGACTCGGCTATCCTGAAATGTTTCTAGATATGGAGCGACTGTGCCTAAGCGCCTTCCCCTTGTACGTGGCTTTCCCACGCTCTGAGTACTATGCACTCGCTGACTGCTGTGAAGGCATTTTGGTCTCCTCGCTCTTACACTTGTCCACCAATACCCTGTTCGGGACCGTCACAGCTCTCCCGCGGTCGTCTTTTGTAAACTTTGATAGCATGCCACACCTGCCAACCCCGGATACCCTTCTCATACTCAGACGTCTTCCGTATGAGAAATTTTGCCTTCGCCGCGAACAGATGACTCGGCAGTATCGATAAGTGCATTTTCGGGGCCACATAAGTTTCAGGCTATGCCTTGCGGCCTACTACCACGATAACTTTTGTGCTTATTCTGACATTGTCACCTCCGTAGAACCAAAAGTATCTTCTAAGTGCATCGTCTCATGCTTACTCTGTCTGGATTTTCACCAGTATTTACAAAAGCGC
>JBNKNM010000476.1:0-1061 GCA_050293845.1 Pseudobacteriovorax sp.
GGACAGCTTTAGAAAGGCTTAAGCTGAGTGCTGGGAAACTAGCTCGCTCAGTTCTTAGGTGAGTGGGGGTAGTAATGGCTCCTACTTAACCGACTTGCTCATTCCTCGCTATTAAGTTATATTCAACCGTTTATTGAGAGGCCAGACATGACTCCCATCATCCGTCGACTGCAAAAAAGTTCCTCGTCAGAAATTGAGCTAGTCGCTACCCGCATGCGGGAAACCTTGATCGAAGTGCTTGGCGTGGAGCTTGGCAGCAGCTACTATTCCATGGACTGGTTGATTCGAAGGGTGCTCTATCATCTGGATCCCCAGCAGTGCGATGGCGAGGTCATGCTCCTTGAGTCCGATGGTCAGGTCATCGCCCACTGCATCGTGCGTCAAGAGTTGGATGCTGATGGCAGCGCCTACGGGCTCTTTTCCACAAGCTATGTGCTGCCCGAACATCGGCAAAAGGGAATAGCTACCATGCTGCTTAAAGCTGGCGAGACTTGGATGCAGAGCCGCGGATTGCGCCGCGCAGCGACGAATACAGGAATCCATAATTCAAAGCTGATCAGTCTCTATAAAAAACATGGTTATCGCGTGATATTTACTCAGGGTGAGATGCTCCAGCTTTCTCGCGAATTGCTTAGCTGAGGGAAGGTGCAGGGCCTGGGCTTTTCCAATCAGAGGTAATATTTTATTAATTTTGGTTTAGACCTGAAAGTTTTCGTCGACACCAAAAATAAAGCTTGGGATTCATTCTTTATCGTTGAGAAGAGATAATTATCTTTTTTTGATTTGAGGTTTTTTCGGCAAAAGGATGTTTCGGCGCTAGAAAAACTTTGTTCGTGCTATGTATTCTCGAAATGCTTAAACTACTTCAAGGTTAATGCCGAAAAAAACCATTTATGTTGATGCAAATCCTCCTTAGCATGATGAATCTTACATGGATTCCATCGGCTTAAAATAGCTCAGAAATAAAAAAGATTTTTTTTCAACCTGTAGTGCTCCTAAAGAAACCTAACAACTCTCCGATAACTTTCATGAATATCGGAGGTGCAATATGTCAATGCGCA
>JBNKNM010000477.1:0-1047 GCA_050293845.1 Pseudobacteriovorax sp.
TTGCGCATTGACATATTGCACCTCCGATATTCATGAAAGTTATCGGAGAGTTGTTAGGTTTCTTTAGGAGCACTACACAAACTGTTTCGTAACCTTCAAAAAAATCTGTAGGTCGCAAGTGCATTACTTGGGTGTCTGTCCCGGATCATTATGTTGAGAATGGTTAATTGAAGGTGCCCGCATGGAAATGGTGATTAGGAATGGCTAATTGCTTTCTATGCAGCCATTCTTTCGTCGTCATTATCCTTAACATCTCTATATAGCCACTGCACTTTTCTATTTGCTATGTAAGAAACGCCAGGAAACGTTAGGGAAACTATCGGTAGGTTAGTTTTCAGTGCCTTACTGGCTATCGGAAAAGTAACAGATAAATCCAGAAGTAACCAGTCTTCGGATTTGGCTGGATCATTTGGATCAACATCAGGTTTGTTAGAATCAGGAACCACTCTTTATATTCAGACATATACATTAGACAAAAAACACTAACTTAATAATTACCATTAAGAGCCGGGTAATTTATGCGAACCTTTGTGTAGCGATAGAATGATTGTATTTATTTGAATTTATTAGATTAAATACAGTTAGGGGGATGGCGATTTATTCTTGTTCAGATAAGGACTTTGTAAGTAGTGAAGTTTTGATTGTTTTTTAAATAAAACATCTGAAGAGGAAAAAAGTCAATTCAGAACTGGGTAATTTCTAGTTTTAGTCATTATCTCTGATTTGGCTATTTCCTAAAAGATCATTTTGAAATCGTACTGCCGAATATCAGTATAAGCTGCTTCCTCATTTTTCGTGCTATTTTTTCCTTTGGGTTAGTTATTAGGAGATGGGCTAAGCGTAATACGTTTTAAAGTGGTGACCAACAATGCCAGCGTTTTGGCATCGATCTGCGGGTCTTTGTAGTAATGGTCGAGGCCTAACTCAACTATCACATGGGCGTTAGGAATTAATTGATGCTCGATCGTTGTTAAACCATCATTGGGTCCATACTGGGCTAGCTCGTAGAAGCGCGACTTAATGAGATCTCTTACCTGACCAGTTAGT
>JBNKNM010000478.1:0-1042 GCA_050293845.1 Pseudobacteriovorax sp.
CTACTATAGTTGTCTCTTTAGGTGGCAAGCTCACTTATGTGTTCTTTTATACAACTACAGAATTGCATTAACGAAAGTATGTTGTGATTTTTGGAGTGTTTATCTTATTTTGTTATTGATGACCTTATTTTGTTATTTGTGGCCTTTGTAGAACTATTAGGGTTTGTGTATGCCTTCCTTTGTTGTTTATGGATATTTTTAGTTGTTTGTGTTTAGCTGATAGGACATGAGTGTGTACTTCGGTACTGGTCCTTTGTGGACATGAGTGAGTACTTCGGTACTGGTCCTTTGTGGACATGGGTGAAAAATGATGATTGATGTGATCCATCTTCTGCAGGTACACTAACTCGCGTTAAAACGATAGAAACGTGTGTTGAGAGTGCTTCTGCCACCGTATACGTGCAATCCGCAATAGCGGGTTGCTTTCTTTTGTTTTGGTGAGGACGGTTAAGTTGAGATGCATTGCAACGAGTCACCTGATCAAAGAAGCCTAATAACAAGTTAAAAGTTATAATCTCGTCACTATCCGAAACCAAGTCTGAATCCGAATCGTTTATGATTCCGTTTTACGGCAATCCGCTGAACTCCGCACGTGGCTGTATTAAAATAGCTGTAACCGCTGCTGTGGTTACCGAAAATGTGCGTGTGAGTAGGCGTTGGAAAGCTGAGTCAGTGGCCTACGGAATTTGTAAACAACTCTCATCAAGTTTCGTGCATCTTCGGCTCTTAAAACCTGATCGTTCGCTGGTCTGCACAGTCCGTCCAGAAAGTTTTCAGCACCTCGTTCTGACTTCGAAATCCCATAATTGCAAAACCGTGCATCGAAATACGCCATATGAGTAACCAGCGGAAAGCTGAATTCATTATCAGCAACTTTGGTATTTAAAGTTTCTGGGGAGGTCATGGCAAAATTTTGCCAAATCCTTAATTTAGACCAAGAGGTCCAGTCTGCCCAGAAACTTAAATCAGCTAACCGGTCGAGTTTCCGACAGTTGTAACTCGTAAATCGCTAACCGTTTGGGGCCATGTTATGGACCATCGG
>JBNKNM010000479.1:0-1013 GCA_050293845.1 Pseudobacteriovorax sp.
CTCGACTTTGGCCATTTTTTTACCCTAATTACACGGCGTAAGACCATAAAGTAGTGAGTCTTTAAGTTCTTTGGGCATTTTCGCAAATGTCTCGTCATATATGGGTTGTCCAATAACCCATTGTTTCCAAAGCTCTCGTCGCAGAACCATTAACATATCGGTAAATGACAAATTTGTTTTGCCAGACCAGCTTATTATACTTCGCTGTTTAGTCCAATGTAGTTTCAAGAATAGTAAAATAATTATGGAATACAGTAAAAAACAACCAGGCACGGTCGACTGGACTGTGCTTTCAGTGTATCCTTTCATTCCTTGAATTCTAAGATGCTGCTTGGTCTCTTCGAACATAGTTTCAATTGGCCATCTTCCTATGAGATGCTCAATTATTTCTCTTTTAGTAAGGCTTGGATTGTTGGTATAAAAATACTCCTCTCGATTACTTTCAGAATTAAAGCTGTAGACCCATTTCACATGAAGGGTTTCCTTTCTCCGTTTCCAATACCCTTGACTACTACAAGTAGCAAGCCATCTTGTGGTTCCACTATACCATGCAACTTTCAAATTTTTCTGGGGTTTCTGCTGCTCTACCATTTCGCATGGCTTTAGCATTTTAGCACCGTATTTCAAAGAGCGCCCTTTTTCCTTCTTTCGTTTAATGTTGGGGTCTACTAGCCAGGCATTTTGATGGAATCTACTAATAATGGTTATATCTAATCTAGTGCAAAACTTGGCAAGGTCAAATGATCCGTAACCCCTGTCACCAACAAAAGTAACACTCATTTGAGGAAACCATTTTCTTATTTTATATAGGAATATTGAGGTGATTTGGATGGGTGTCCGATGCTTGCGATTGTTTCGAGCATTCCAACCTTTACTTCGATACAAGCCTATCATCACAGGTAAGGCAAAAGGCTTAGAGGAAAACCTAGTTCTTATTGAGATACAAAGTACAACCCACTTGTGTCCCCAATCATGAGCCTTCAATCGCTTGCTACTTCGAATTGCATCGCGAT
>JBNKNM010000480.1:0-1001 GCA_050293845.1 Pseudobacteriovorax sp.
CAGGACAGCTTTTTAGACTTCATTTTTCGAGACTGGTTTTGTATGCTCGGGGAATTTGGTTATTCGGTAGACAATGGAGTGTTAGAAGATGAATGTTACAAAGATCTGGGAAGATAAAAAGCAGTTGAAGGTTGTCACAGGGTTGACGTTAGATGAGGCCAACGAAATTATCCATGATTTCTCGTCGGCTATTGGCGAAATCGACCTTCGCTACGAGACGCCCGAAGGACGACCAAGAAAACTGACTCACCGCGAACTATTCATCTTGGTGATGATGTTTTTCCGCCACTACCCCACATATGATCTTCTTGCGGTTCTCTTCGAACTCAATAGCAGCAACGTAAAGAGATGGGTTGACCGATGCTCAGAAGCATTACAGGAAGTACTTGCAAAAAAAAACTTCTCCCACTTGTTAGCTCGGCAGACAACACCGAAATCAGCGCCGTCCTCAACAATAGAAAGAAAATCTATATTGACGGCACTGAACAACCTATCCGCCGACCGGTCGATCCCATAGACCAACGCGAAAACTATTCTGGGAAAAAGAAAAAACACACTTCGAAAATTCTCCTCGTTACGAATGAAAACAAGGGTATCGATATCATCACTCCCGTCTATGTGGGTTCATCCCATGATTTTAGCATGTTCAAAGAGGAAGCATTGGTCGATGCTCTTCCTTCTGGAACCCCTATCTACCTTGATACTGGGTTCGAAGGCATTCAAAACCTAAGAGAAGATTTAAACATTCGCAAACCGAAAAAGAAACCACGAAATCGAAAGCTCAATGGAGGTGAAAGGTTAGGAAATCGCTTAATATCAAGGGAAAGAGTCAAGGTTGAACACTCTATCGGCGGTATCAAGATGTTCAAGATTGTGTCCTCGACATTTCGTGGTATCAGTCAATCAATGAATCGAACCTTCGAAATCATCTGCGGTATATGGAACCTGAAAATCTCTAGAAAGCTTGCAGCACAGTCGGTTTGAGTTTCGCAAAGACCCTA
>JBNKNM010000481.1:0-993 GCA_050293845.1 Pseudobacteriovorax sp.
GTGACACAACCATGTCAGAAGGTTGTACATCGCGAGGATGACTGGCCATGTGCTGTGCACGGTCCTATTTTCACCAAATGGATTCATTCCATCAGTACTCAAAGCAAACCTTATATTTCTACTCTCTGATCCAAATGCTTTATATTGAAGATCAAAATTTTTTCACTGAATTTCATTCGCAGGGTGTTGAATCTCCTCATCATTTTCCCTACGCTTCTCAGAATGCCAGCGCACCAGTTCCGCATCCCTAGGGTTGGAGAACACACGTTTCAAATGATCGATCACTAGAAGGTACCACATCACCAAGGTAGGAATCTTTCTCTTCTTCTTGTCCTCCTTGTCAGAATCAGTTTCATCATCAACACTCTCAGGACCGATAGCAGTCTTCTTGTTCTTATTCTTTATAGTGTCAACATACACATGATTGTAACTTCTCTTGTATCGACTCACACCACATACCGGACACTTTGTTTTGAACTCATGCTCTTTGCGGTATAAAATATAATGATTGGGACATGCGTGTATTTTATCCACACCTAAGGACAACGGACATATAAGCTTCTTCGCTCTGTAAGTGCTTGTGGGCAATGTGTTGGGCTTTGGAAGTAATTTTGCTAGAAGACTCAAAAGTTCTGAGAAACTATTGTCGGACCATCCATGACTGAACTTCAATTTTAGAAGTTCTAGCATGACACGCAACTGAGTAAACTCTTTACCACAACCATTTGATTCATCGTACAAAGGTTCTCTCGATGATTTCTCTAATATTTCCATATTGTCTAATCCTCTATCAGTCCCCATAGAATTTAACACATGTGGTTCGACGTGACGCAATAACTCTTCAAAATCAAAATCATCATCATCAATGCCATGATCGTCTCCATCAAATACACCATCATCCTGATCATGAGAATTGTCATCTCCAACTCCTCCTGTGTTCACTTCGAGTAATGCATCATCTATCTCACCATGTGTTGTCCATATTGTGTAGTT
>JBNKNM010000482.1:0-953 GCA_050293845.1 Pseudobacteriovorax sp.
CACTTGAGCTTTGTGAAGCAATCTTTGTGGTATTTGTTACTCTTGGAGGTGAAGCCTCCTAGATGGCTAGGCGTCGCCCTAGAGCTCCCAAGGTTGTGGTGAGCCATGGGAATGTTTGTGAAGGTCCGCTTCACCTCCGAAAGGAAAGAAGCAAGAGCTAATGAAGTGAGGAAAGTGGTTGAAAGAGACCCGACTTAGAGTTGGCTCTTGGTGGGTAACTCAAGCTACCTCAACAGAGACGTATGATTACATGTGGTGATTCTGAACTTCGGCAAATAAATCATTGTGTCAATTTTTTTGGTTTGCCTTCTTGTGTTCTTGCTCTCCAAATTGCTTGAGTAACTAATTGCCTTGATTGATTATATAGGTTGCATGAGTAGATTATTGTATATATGTTCAATTCCCCGTATTAGAACTCATATGCAATATTGAGTACCTCTAAGTTTGTATTGAATTCATCGAAACTCGATTTGAGCTTTCCATAGTTTCAGTACCAAGAAAACCGGACTGTCCGATTTGCCAAACTGAACTGTCCGATTTTGACAGTTCTAATTCCTCTGTGAGTTTTGTTAAATTTTAGAATCGCCTATTCACCCCATCTAGTCGACATCAAGGGACTTTCACCAGCGCGCTGAGGATTTAAATAAACCATTTCCTTTTTTAGAATTATTTGAATTAATTCAAAATTTGGAAATTCATATCTATTTGAATATCGCTCCAAAATTCATGAAACCAATTCTATTGGGTTTCTAAATTCAAGCTCTATCCATGAAAAAAATCAAACTAAACAGTAGCATTTGAATTCAATAAGTTTAATTCAAATCTTGGATCGAATCATTTATTTAAATAAAATGCGTATGTCATCGCATGTAGACCCATCTTCACAGAAGGAGTTCCGTAAGAGAAGGAGATCGTTGTAGTGAAGCTTGGAGGACAACCGCATGAAGCATCGC
>JBNKNM010000483.1:0-952 GCA_050293845.1 Pseudobacteriovorax sp.
GGCTTTTAATACCTCTCAAAGCCTGTCCAGACAGATGGTTTAAGGTTCTTCAGCGTGAACAAATTATTGAAGCTAGTGGGTTTGAGCATGATAGCGCCTTTGGCATACTATACGAGGAATCAGTCTCTACCGACGATCCCTAAAAATGGTCTTTGAGGAAATAACCAAATCAGAGATAGTGACTAAACTTAGTAAATATAGATATTTGTATGCTACAACTCAGACAAAAAACACTACCTATATAATCACCATACAAAACCTTAGCAGCAAAGTTGGCTATGGGGAAAAATTGATAGTTCTGAAATTCAATCGCCGAATATCACAACCGTGTGGTTTACTATTAGTTACTACATTTACAGGTAACAGTTTAAGGTTTAGCATGAAACAATTAACTTTCTTAGTGCTAGTTTGTTCTGGATGCTGGTGGAATTCGAAGAAGAGCTACGAAAGCATCGTATATGTGGAAAATCAATCAGAATACCAGATTGAAGTTGGCCTACATTTTGATAATTCTAATGAGTTTTCTTGTGGTGACTACAGGAGAAATTCTGCACTTATCGAACCTGGTTCTGAAGGGGAAGTCGTTATAAAATCAAAATGTAGCCTTAATCCAACCCGCTATTTTGATTATCAAATTAAAAGCAATCCAGAAATCGTAGATTTTATTAACTTAGGAACGGAATCAGTGATTACATTTGTTTGCAACAACGAAATCTGTGAACCAGGGCCATTATGAGCGAAAGTGCTCTCACGAAAAAGCTTATAGCTTCTCACAAGAAGGAAATAGCTGCGTCACGAAAAGAAAAATCAATGGCCGGCACTGAAAGCTATAAGCTAAATAGTTCATGCTGAAGAATCTCAGAACTCAGATAGACATTGGCTTTGGGTTGAATTCTAGGTCTAATTTTCTACCAGGTTTTTGAGTCATTCGCTTATGAAACTGGTAGAAAAT
>JBNKNM010000484.1:0-948 GCA_050293845.1 Pseudobacteriovorax sp.
TGACTTGAATTAGTTGATATTTTTCTCGAATATGCCAGCTACATTTCTTTTTGAGAGTATGCGATGAAGTTTGCAGATATAGAGTCTGAACTCGCTCCATTTGAAGCACTAATCGAGACGATCCCTCATTATCAAATTCAGGGGATCAAAATTTCACGCATCTTACTCTCAAAAATTGATGAGCTATTTCAGGAAATAGCGGTAAAAGACGAACGAATCGAATATCTATCTAGTGAGTTGTTTGGAAAGAATAAGAACAAGGAAGACCCTGAAGCACAGGAAGGTGCTGACGGTGATCAAGACGAGGTTCCTAAAAAATCAGAAAAAGACGCCAAGAAGAAACTTGAAGATGCCAAACCTACCAAAAAATCTATGTCCAAAGGCTCGGCCAAAAAAAACAGTAAGGCGCAGAGTGCCTAAGGGCTTAAAGTGCAGTGCTTGCCATGGGGCAGTAAAAGATCAAGGTCTTGGTCATAAAGCCTCAGAAATTGATCTAATCAAAATGGGGATAATTGATCGGGAGTACCTTCTTCATAGGGGAAGGTGCTCCTGCGGGGAGATTGATATCGAAATGCCAAGACCTGAGAGGGTTTTGGAGCAAAGGATCTACAGCTCGGAGTTTATCAGTCAGCTCATCGTCTCAAAATTCAAATTCCATCTTCCCATCTATCGCCAGCAAAAGCAGTTTTTGGATGTGGGAATATATTAACCGCAACGTTCTAAATGAGCTTGTGAATAATGCATGGAAAGAGCTTGAACCTGTGGTGAAAAGACTTCGTCAAATCGCTCGGGAGCAGGAGTATCGCTACTGCGATGAGACACCCATACGCCGTGTTAAGAAAGGAAAAAGCAAAAGATACTATCTTTGGTGTTTACATACCGAGCTGGCAGTCGTTTTCGAATTTACTGAGAAACGAAATCAGGCTCTCGCCAAGGAGTTTATCGGCG
>JBNKNM010000485.1:0-927 GCA_050293845.1 Pseudobacteriovorax sp.
ACGCTAACACCTAGGATGTTAGGTACTTGTTGTTGTGTGTTGTTGTTGCAAGTGCTATGCAGGATGATGACATTGATAGGTGGGGTGAAGCGAGCGTTCTCATCTGGCCCATCCAGCCGAGGCTCTGGCTCATGCTCTGGTTGATCACAAGACTCCGCACGGTCTTCATCCTTTGTGCCTCCACCGCATGAGACCGGGGGGTCGATCCACTATCTTGCACACAATGACGTTCCTATGGCCACGGACGGTGAAGACATTTCCATCCATAGCATTGAGGAGATGGAGAAGTACGAGTCCATCCACCGTTGATAGTTTGCTCACACTCGTATCTATGATGTGAACTTACTTGAGAGGGTTGGTTTGGATGAGGAGCTTTCCACCATCCTCTAGACCATCGGCTGGGGAAAACTCTACGATGAGCCTCGTCTAGGTTTGCGTCTCTTAACCCTTGAATTTCTTCTGACCTTTGAAACAGTTGAGAAGAATAGGAAGTCATTCATGAAGTTTTGTCTATTTCAGAAGTCATTTGGTTGTGATTTTTCCCGCTTCAGTGATCTTCTAGACTTCTCTAAATCTTGCTTGCCTGAATCAAGTGCTATGAGAAACTTTAATAAGGTTGAGTTTAGTGATGCTATTTCTGGAAAATCTGCTAGGCTTAGGTTCAGTGATATTCACAACCCTAGTCTAAGGTTCTTGCAAAGGTGGATGTCATTCATGCTCTTTTCCATGGCGGAATTGCGTTCTGTTACTACTCCTGAGCTTAAATGTCTGTTTGCTATGGTAAAAAGGATCAAGTATACCTGACTACTTTAAAAATGTGTACAAAATGTCGGGACCCATCGAGTGTACCTCCATGGTCACTCAGATTACCATGAATCTTGGGTGTCCAGAAATGACCAACTTAGCCTACATTGCGAGGGATGTATC
>JBNKNM010000486.1:0-916 GCA_050293845.1 Pseudobacteriovorax sp.
CAAAGAAGAAAGCGTCATCAATCAAATCAAAATTCAACTTCTCAAACTAGCCCTCTGCCTTCTGCAAGTCATGGGAAGTGCCTTATGGCTAAAGGCAAGAAAAAGAAGAAGCCAACAAAGGATAAGAGGGAAGAAGAAGAAGAAGAAGAAGATGAATATGATTTTGATTTTGACAAGCTAAGTAAGAAAGATATGATCAAAATTAAGAGTCTCTTTAAAAGATTTCAAGAACAAGAGTTGTTACTTGAACAACAAGAGGAGTAGCTCATTGGCAAGATTGAAGAGCTCAAGACTCTAAATGAAGGACATGGGAAACTCAAGCACTCTCATATCTCCTTGATTGGTAATCATGAAAATTTAGAAATAGAATATGCTTGTGCTACTAATGTCTCCTCTTGTGTAGCTCCACTAGAAAAGAAGAATGCAAATCTCAAGACTCAACTTAAAGTGCTCACTATCAGACATGTGAAGATGTAAAAAGATTATAAGATGCTCAAGTGCTCTCATGAAGATCTACAAGATGCACATGTCATGCTACAAGTATCTCATGAGGTTGTGGTAACATCGATAAAACACTCTCAACCTCATACACAAAAATGCACATGCTCATCAAATTTTTTAAAATCTATTTGTGCTAATGCTTGTTGGTCTCAAAGCCAACAATCAAATGTTGAGCAAATTAATGTAGATTTTTGTGATGACCTCATAGCTGAAGAAAATGATCTACTCAAGCTAGAGGTGCAAAGACTTGAAAGTGAAGTGGTCAAGTTTAAAGGAAAGACTCTAGTGAAACCAAATCAAGATAACCGTGATCACATGGTGAACAAGCTTGAGTTGAGAACAACCATAACTAGAGCCTCCTCCCAGCAAAAATACAAGTCTCCTCATTACAAGAAACAAGAGAAGGTGAAGGACT
>JBNKNM010000487.1:0-909 GCA_050293845.1 Pseudobacteriovorax sp.
GGTATCAATTATGTTTGTCATCACTTTTCCCCTTTAAATAGTCTTGAAAATTTTTGTTTCTTTTGTATTCAGCTTGCATAATAAACACTATTGCTATCATTATTTCTTCTGCTGTTGCATTCGCGATTACTTTTATTGACTTAGACACTCTGAACACCTATATCTTGCTTAACAATACGTTTCCCTTCAGGTGGTAGTAGGCCCGACTTAAGCCGCGATGCACTAGCATGGGCATCCTTAGCTTGATTAGATATCCAATCACCAAGCTGCTCAGTATCTTTAGCAAGCTTACTCGCTATTCCTTCCATTGTTCTGGCTGAATGCTGGGTCTTATATGCCTTTTTTTGCGCTGGAGTCATTTCACTTGCTGGAATATCCTGGTATACTTCCTCAATTTCTTGACCTCCAAAAAGATCTTGCTTTGTTATTGTCCTGACGTGAACTTTGTTAGAATAATCGCGTTTTTTCTTCAGTGGAGGGTTTTTTAGACTTTCAATCTCTGCTGCCATGAAGGAAATTTTAGATTCTGCTGTTGCTTTGAAATCCCTCAATTCCTCGATGCTAGCTCTTAGTTCAGCGTTTTCCTTGCGAAGCTCCCTAGAGTCATCCCATAGCTGGTAATACATCGCCCAAGCTTCGGGCGTATTAATCACCTTCACAAGGGCTGCAATAGAGTCCCTTGGGACAAAAGATACCCTGGTTGTTCGGAATGGGATAACACCTTGTTCCAAAAGGTTTTTTCGGATGCTCACAACCAGTGGTTGTGACCTGATGGCATACTTACTCAGTATCTTGCTAATGTTTTGCTGAGATGTGTTAAACAGATCAACCAGCTGTGGCGTAGTCAACCCATCCTCTTCACCCATGGAAATGATCTGAACTACCGCGTTCTTTCCATTGAGCGTTATT
>JBNKNM010000488.1:0-905 GCA_050293845.1 Pseudobacteriovorax sp.
TGGGATTTAGTATCAGGCTGAGATTCCACCATTTTATCGAAAACCCTTTTTCTGGCTTCCTCGATGCTGACACCTTCAATAATAAGAGTACGTGCTAGGTCAACTTGCTTTGCCTTCTTGCAAAGAATCTCAATCTCCTCCGAGCGTTTTCTCTCGGCCTGGATAGCTTCAACCCTAATCTTGTCAAGATCCGGTTTTGGTTCTGGATTAGGGGTGGAACGGGTTTGGCTTTCTTCTGGTTTGTGGTCTTGGTGCTCATCCTCCTTTTGCCGTGTCTTTTTTTCTTCTTCATCATCACCTACTTTTGCTGGGGCAGGCATAAAATAACTCCTTACAAGTGTGGAAAAAATATTTGTGTTTTCTCTGGTTTGTGAACGGGGGTCAGCGGGGATAGGAACCATGGAAATTTCATATGGCTCCCAGTCAATGGCGCGAAACGTTGTATACTTAGCATCGCTTTCTCGAACTTCGGTCATTTCGTGGACGACATAGCCAACGGAAACATTGCGAATAATCCCAGCAGCTACATCTTCCCAAATTTCTAGAGAATTCTTATTGGATCTGAATTGAACGATGGCATGAGCCTTACCATCTTGGACCCAAGCTCTGACCACTTTTCCTATCTGATTCGATAGACTTCTAGACTCATGGGTATCTAGTAGGGGAGCAGAATTATTAAGCCTATCAAGTCTGATTGCCTGGGAATCAATGGCTAGTTCTTCATAGTAGGGATCATCCCACCATGGAGTGCGCAGCACACGAGCCCCAGTTGACCAAACCAGCTCAATCGTTCGTTCTTCATTGTTTACGGTATCCGGCAGAAATGTTGCAGCCCTATAGACGGGCTTACTTTCAACCTGCCTTTCGTTCAGCGTCACTGCTTGGGGCATTGGATGATGTTTCCT
>JBNKNM010000489.1:0-902 GCA_050293845.1 Pseudobacteriovorax sp.
AACTGCTACAGCGGAAACTGCTACAGCGGAAACTGCTACAGCGGAAACTGCTACAGCGGAAACTGCTACAGCGGAAATTGCTACAGCGGAAACTGCTACAGCGGAAACTGCTACAGCGGAAACTGCGCTACTCAAGGAGATTGTGGGGCAGTTGCAAGACTTAAGTCAAAACGAACTACGTATAATTGTTCTTTTACTAGAAAAGACTTCTATGGGAAGGTTTTCATATGAGGTATCGCTCGCGGAGCTTTCGTTGAATACAGGTATTGATGTGTCAAGGGTCGGAGTGTTTACAAAAAATCTCAAACGAAAAAAAATAATTAGGATAGAAAGAAAGAAAGGTGCAAAGAAAAACACCTATTCGTTTGACTAGCAGATGAAAGAGTAGCTTCATGAAAGTTACTGATTTCACCACTCAAATTTACTTTTACCTTCTATATCAGCATCTATAAGATCATTGGCTAGGCCGCAATCATAGTGCTGCCTAAAGCAGCCGAGAAACTCCTCTCTAGTTACTAGTAGCGGAGCCTTACTGTTTAAGCCCAGGTCGCCTCGATAGCCTGAACTAACCCACGGCCCTCGAACAATATCTCCGTTGGTAAGCGTTACAGGATAAACCCCTTCTTGTGGCTTCTTACCTTGAACGCACTTGTAAGAATCTATTAATGCTGTTGCAAATGCATTAGGGTCAAATTTTTCAAGATGTTTTTCATGTGCTATGCAGGCTTCCATAGATCTAAGATTATACTCTCCTCCCTTGTAAGGCTCAGTTTTTAAGGTGAGGCTCCATATTTCGTATTCTCTATCATTTACCATTCGATCGTAAATGCTGGCAGTTCTTTCTGGAGTATCAAGGTAGGAACCAAAGCAAGTATACTCTATGGATCTTGCAAAAGATTCTG
>JBNKNM010000490.1:0-892 GCA_050293845.1 Pseudobacteriovorax sp.
AAGCGTGTGGCACCATATTCGTAGATGGCATCCAGAGTCCTTGCTAGGACATTGGGATTAAGGTGTTCTGCTTTGATGTCGGGGCCAAAAAACTCTTCCAATGCCAAATGGGAGAAGTGGAGTGGTATCGAAAAAACGGACTCCCGTTAAGCTATTTCATTTTCGAATTGCACAGGCGATTTATAGTCCAAGCCTGAATGCAACCTTCGACGATTATAAAATGCCTCGATGTATTCAAACATAGCTGTTTTTGCCGACTCTCTAGCTTCAAATTTAATTCCCCTAACTAAATCTTTCTTCATAGTACCAAAAAAGCTCTCAGCATAAGCATTGTCATAGCAGTTTCCAGCATGGGTCATGCTTTGCTTTACCTTCTTCTTCCATAACAGGCGTCTAAATTGAGTGGATTTATACTGACCACCACAGTCGCTATGGACAATGAGTCCCGGCTCAGGCTTTCGTGATCGATAGGCCATTTCAAAGGCACTGATTACAAGGTCTGCTCGCATGTTGTCATTTATGGACCAACCAACTACTTTGCGAGAGAATAGATCTATAAAGATGCACAAGTAAAGCCATCCTTCCTTAGTTGCCACATAGGTGATATCTGTAACCCAGGCCTGGTTAGGACCTAATAGCTCGAATTCCTTGATAAGGTTCGGACTGTTCGCCCTCGACGCATCTTGAGTTGTTGTCCTCTTAAACGAAGGAGGCGTGTAACCACGAATTCCCGCTTCTTTCATAAGTCTCTCTATTCGTCCAGGCGAGGCTATAAGACCAGCATTAGCTAGATCCTTTGCTATCCTCCTTCTACCGTACGTACCATAAGATCGACGATGGGATTCTTCTGCTTTTTGTCTCAGCACCTCATTTTCAAGTTCCCTTTGGCTAG
>JBNKNM010000491.1:0-888 GCA_050293845.1 Pseudobacteriovorax sp.
TTTACATACCGAGCTGGCAGTCGTTTTCGAATTGACTGAGAAACGAAATCAGGCTCTCGCCAAGGAGTTTATCGGCGGGGGCGGCACGGTTATGACCGATGGTCTTGGCATCTATTCGGAAAAAAGCATCGATGGATTTCACGGCAACTGTTTGGCCCATGTCCTCCAGAAATTCTTTCGCTCATTTTCATCGTTTTCATATGAATCTGATAAGGCCATTGATTCCATGGTAGAGGTCTACAAGATTGAAAAAGAAGCCAAGCAGATGGACCTTACTCCAGATGAGCGTTTAGCCCTGCGCCAAGAAAAGTCCACAGAACATATGGCTGATTTTAAGCAATTTCTTGAGAATCTTAACCCTCCGCCAAGGTCCTCGCTTGGCAAAGCCATCGCCTATACTCTAGATCGCTGGGAAGAAATCACGCTTTTTCTTCGCGATGGCGGCATTGAGGTTGATAACAACCGGGTGGAATCCATCTTTAGAGATATAAAGCTTGGCCTCAAAAATTATCTGTTGTCATGTCGGACCTTGGCGGTGAAGCCTTAGCGGGATTTTATAGCCTTATTATGACCTGCGAACTCCATGGCATTAATCCTCAAGACTACCTTGCCGATATTCTTGTTCGACTTGCAAATGGTCATCCAAAATCTGATATTGACTCCCTGCTTCCTTGGAATTGGAAGCCTGCACCTTCGCCTCTCAAAATCAGCAGCACCGACGCCTATATAGAGCAAGAGTATCCGAGAGAGCTTTTAGTCAAAAAGCTTGGCCTCGAGGGGAAGGTATATTTTGACGAGCCAGCAGAGTTACTTGCTATAGTAATCCAGATAATTTTTTTGGGTTTTAAGCCTTTGCAGAAGCGGCTTCCAATTTCTTAAACTTCCCGA
>JBNKNM010000492.1:0-884 GCA_050293845.1 Pseudobacteriovorax sp.
AACGATGCGCTGCTCATGATGACATAAAGACAAGCTAGTCATAGTAAATAACATCTTCAAGATCTTCGAGACCCTGGATGCGCTTGTGGGTGCTGCGATTCTTTTGTCGTGGTTTCTATCAAGTAGCAACTCTACTGGATCAGTCTGAAAGACTCGTGTGAGTTCCATCAGCATTTCCATGTTGGCGTTGGGATAAGTCTCAAAACGCTGATATTGGCGTAATTGGATTCCAAGTCTAGTTGCTACTTCGGTCTTTGTTATCAAGAGATACGCTCGGCGTCTTTTGATGTTCTTGGCAAGTATTTCTATGACGTTTTTTCATCTTTTTAAACTCGTAGCTGGGTTTAAGAATAGGTCGGTTATTGCCTACTTTTTACTGTAGTGCAGCGTCCTATTAATGATGCGCTCGTTACTAATCGGTGAAAAGGACTCTACGTTTTTGAGTAATGGAGAAGATAAAATGTACATCACAGAACCAAGGAATATTTCTTGGATATCCCAAGCTTCCATACAAATGAAAGTTCCATATCCTCAAAAAGCTAGCCATTCGCTTCGAATTGAGAAAAAATTTTCTTCACTCGTAAAGGCTTATTCTATTCAGTTAGATGAAAGTGCTACTTATGAAGTGAATATTGTTTCGCAAGAAGATACAGGTTCAGTGCATTTCACATACTCTTTTCCGCTACTTCTTGAACTTGTAGAGAACTGTCAGGATGAGCAACGCGCTACCATTGCTAAACTATTTTTTTAGAAGAAAAGTCAATAGAGGAAATATGCAAGTCTCTCAAGCTTGAACAAACCACCGTTTTATCAAATCTAAGACGGTTCAATATTGTTTTAGCAAGAGCGACACTGCGCTTATTAAAAGAAGATTTTGAAAACCA
>JBNKNM010000493.1:0-877 GCA_050293845.1 Pseudobacteriovorax sp.
CTTCTCCATGCTTACATAGGATCGACCGGTTCAATACTTGTAGTTTCGCGGCTAATTATCCCTTCACTTGCGTTACGGCCTGCAATCATTCTGTTTACACTTCACGGTAGTTGTTCCCTCGTTCTTTCTATACCATCCTTTCCCTCAGTCCGCGTACCGCGCAAAACTCGATACCTGGCAGCTAGCTAGGTCTTACCAGGGTCAGAAATTTCATCTGACATGAAGACGTACGCCTCTCGGCGTACGTAAGCTATCAAATAGCCCCCACTTCCCAGGTCATCGAATTTCCTATAGATTATGCGGTATCACGGGATCATGACTCGCGCTGGATTAAGCGGAGTACTACCAAGGCAGGTCAGGCTTTTGCCCTTTCAGTGTGGTAGCGAGTGCATAGGCAATGTAGGCCTCAACATTGACTTGATTGAGCTTACAGGTTTCAACGATCGTGTATCAGATAGCAGCATTTTTGGCGGTTTCCATATTTTTGGAACCCTGATGGTTTTTGCGCCCCAGTGCACGAGTACGCATTGATCTCTCAATGCCATTAGTTGAGATTGGCAACTCAGCATAAGTAGTTCATCTTGAAGAACCCTAAAATCAGTTTGGAATTAATCCCCTTTTCAGACAGCGCGATGGTATTTCGAGTAAAAATTTCCTAAAATTAGCGGTAGACTTGCCCGAATTTGCAGCATCAACAACGAAATTACCGCTAAAAATTCCATAAAAATAGCTTTTCTAAGCCATTTTCCGAGCTTTCTCAGATTAAAAGCGCAACCTGCTAGTAGACTATTCATCATATCACCAAACTCCCCAGCCAAACGATTGCATCCCATGCGATGGTCCGACTTGAGATGACTAATGACAGGCTCAATACGAG
>JBNKNM010000494.1:0-858 GCA_050293845.1 Pseudobacteriovorax sp.
GAGCTTCGATGCATGCATTGTTACTATCACTTAGTCCTGCTTGTTCTTAGTTATTGCTGTGTGGGTTATCTGCCTGACTCAATAGATCACTCTCACTATTCTTAGCATGAGTGATTTACCGACATTGGTGTGTTTCCTCGTATTTCATCGGTTGATGAGGAAACACTTAGTTATACTCGCAAATGTTTTGTCTGGGTGTATTACCTTTAGTGAAGCTCCACGCCTTGCACGGAAGTGTGGTACCCATAGGAGTGACAATCCTGTTAGGGCTTTGTAATCCACCACGCTGAGGTTGTGGCGAGCCGGCCAAACCTGGGTTGCTATACCCCCTTGTGTGGATTCCTTGCTGTGGTATAGTATTTGTCGGGGTCGCAAAGCAGAGTAGGCTACTTAGTAAGTGATTTGGAATCCTAGGTAATGTGCTGTGATAGATAGAGCTTGAATAGATCCTTAGGAGTTGACCCTCATTTCGTGTCTCCGGACTAGGTGGAACCTTAGCTTACCCATAACCTAATGTAACTAGTGTGTGTCCATTAAGTTTTCTTAACATAACTTCTGTATAGCCTAGTAGTACTATCTTGAGTTATTCCTTGTGTTAATCTTAGACATGATAGAGGTACTTCTTCCCTTGGGAAAATATAAATACAATACCTGGAGAATACTCCCGGTGAAGTAGTACATTGATAATTCCGTGCGCTTGCGGAGCTACATAAGAAATGTCAATAGTGAGAAAAATCAGAACCCACATCTGCACATAAAAGGATGGGAAAGGTAAGAAATCATACCTTGCCAAGAAGAACCACATCGTGCTCCATCACCTATAATGTGCCATCCACCGTCTTGAGCATAACGGAGATG
>JBNKNM010000495.1:0-848 GCA_050293845.1 Pseudobacteriovorax sp.
TCGATCTCTTTTTGAGTTAGTTTACGAGCAAGAAGTTATTTTATCGGTATAGGTAAATCTAGATGCTTTGCGAATAGCTCAACAAAATGGGTTATCGGCCGTAGATTATCACAACTTAATGCTCGATAGGTTAGACGAAGCATTGGATGAGAGAATAAGGCTTTAGGTGAGATCGAGAGGAATAAATTGAGAGTAGCTAGAGCCTACAATAAGAAAGTCAAGAAAAAAATCATTTCATCTTGGAGATCTTATTCGGAAAATGATTTGGCCTATCGGGTCTAAAAGTGGCAAGTGCAGGAAGTGGTCGCCAAATTGGGAAGGACCGTATAGAATCGAGGAGGAAATTCCAAAAAATTCTTATATGGTTCAGAGCATACAAGGGACCTCGCTGCCAAGGGCACTTAACAAAAAGTACTTGAAAAAGCACTATCCTAGTGCTTGGCAAGACGCTTGAGTTAGAAAACGGCCGATAATGGTATTATCACCCTTAGCGCAAAAAATGGTCGATGAAACACCATGAACATCCTCCCGAGGTCAAATTTGGTCTAAAATATCTTTCAATATGCAAGTTTAAGTAAAAGTAGGGGGGCATGTGTTGATGATCAAATTTGGTGAGTCTGAGAAAATCGGACTGCCCGATTTTCTATTTTGGAACATTTAGTTTTGGCAGTTTCAGGGTAAAATCAAGGCGTTAAACTTGAAGATTTGAAGATGCAATGTGTTTTGAAGGAAGAAAAGGGACTAAAAGCCATCAAGAGACCAAGATAGAAGAAAATCAAGCAAAAAGCTGAAGTTGCAAAAATAGGAACATCCAGTTTGCCAAACCAGACTATCCAGTTTTTTCAGAA
>JBNKNM010000496.1:0-832 GCA_050293845.1 Pseudobacteriovorax sp.
GATTTGGATGTTCTTCATATGTATGAAAAGATAAGGAGATAACCTTTCCAACTCAACCGGTTTCATGGTCAACTAAAATTGGAGTCATCCGAAATCATCAAAATAAAATTATTTTCTAGTACCCACACACTTGCAATATTTCCTTTCCATAAAACATCAAGTCTAGCACCTGAGTGTTCCCATAAATATGAGATAATTATCTTCTGTAATACATTGATGACAAATCTTTCAATCACGTATATTTCATTGCCATGTTTATGTTTAATATTTTTGTTTGTTTCCAATTTATCCAAATCATGTTTATTTACTTCACATATTTGCTTTTAATTTAGAGTCCAGAACCACCTTGCCTTCAAATTAATGTATATGACGCGTACAACCTCTGATTTAGACATTCTTTATATGCATGAAAAGATAAGGGAATAATATTTCTAACGCAACCAGTCTCATGGTCAACTAAAATCGGAGTCGCTCACATTCATAGAAATAAAATTATTTTTCAGTACCAACAAAAAATGCAATATTTTATTTCCACAAAACGTTAAGTCTAGCTCCCCCGTATACCCACAAATATGAGATAATTCCCTTCCATAATATATTGATGACAAATCTTTCAATCACATATATTTCCTTGCCATGTTTGTGTCCAATCTTCTTTCAATCATGGATATTTCATTGCCATGTTTGTGTCCAATCAACAAATTATTTGTTTCCATAATTTTGTCCCCACCAATCCCTTGGCGGCTATAAAAACCTTTTCCTATTGCAGAATTAGAAACACGTCTGTTGAGACCTAATTGAGAAAGGTATTGCCTTCGACTTTATGCATGTA
>JBNKNM010000497.1:0-828 GCA_050293845.1 Pseudobacteriovorax sp.
ACTACTCGATTGAAGGCGGCTTTGTCTGTGACCAAGTTTTCTGCCACATATTCCATTTCCTTACCATTGCTAGATGTCAGTTTCACTGCCTTCTTGGCACAGGTAATCATTCCTTTATGCTTGCTTAGCCAGTCCATTCCGAGGATCACGTCAATTCCATTTGACTCAAGGACTATGAGGTTGGCTAAGAACTCTACCCCCCTTATAAGAATGCTAACCTTAGGGCAGACATGCCTTGCATGCATATCTCCTCCAGGAGAACTAACAATCATCTGATTCTTTAGCATGGATAAGGGTAGGTTATGTTTTTGTACAAAATCAGCAGCTATGAATGAATGAGATGCTCCAGAATTAAATAACACAATTGCATGGTTATTATTGACAAGGATCATACCAATGATAATGTCCGGAGCTTCTTGAGCATCTTCCACTACCACATGATTCACACGAGCACGAGCTTGGTTCTGCCTTGCTGGAGTAGTTCCACTGTTGTTGGCATTGCGGTTGAGATTTTGATTTGTGCTTGGAGCTGGAGTCTAATTTGCTTGCTTCCTTGGACACCTGTTAGCATAGTGCCCATTCTGACCACAACTGTAGCACGGTCCCGCAACACCAGTATTTTGTGCATTGTTGTTCCTCTGCGGTGGCGGCGGTGCAGAGCGAGGAGATTGGAAGTTGGGGCACTGAATCTGTCGCTGAGGAGTTTGAAATTCTTGACTTGCAGCTTGCACTCTTGGCTGTCCACTCTGCTGCCCAGGATGGAACACAGGTCCTTGTGATGATGAACCAACACGGAATCTAGTATTGCTTCCTTGTGATCCAGTGCAC
>JBNKNM010000498.1:0-818 GCA_050293845.1 Pseudobacteriovorax sp.
TTGTATCTATTCTTTCGTCGCTCTCAGCTGCTCTTGCATACTCTAGAACTCCAAGTCCCTCTAAGAGATGTGGCCGCTAGCACCAGTCAAAGACTATGAGGAAGAGCCTCTCGAAGGCATTGCCTCCCTCAAGTCAACCGCTCCATTGAATATGGCAAACCTTAAAAAAAGGCAATCAACAATAGTAAGAGGTACCATATCTCGCATTCACAAAGTTAAAGAAAATAATGCATCGATCTTACCGTCCATGTGCTTTTCTGCCTCCGTTGTCATAGACGGTCCGACCGTCAATGGGCTCCTCCTCATAGTTGAAGCCTTCACCATGTTTTTGACCAATTCTTCCATATACTTTTCCTGCAAAGAGAAGCAAATTGTAAACGTCACAACACCTATAATAGTGAAAATGTAACAAAAGTTTGTCAATAACTCACCACTTAAGCTTCGGCCACTGGATTGCACATCTTGTCGGGGTTTGAAGGGTCACTTCCTTGTGACCCCTCTTCCACACTTTCATATCAGGCAATCATTGACCACTTGCACGCTCCTATGGGTATGATTTAGTACAAAAAAATAAAGTGTGAATACATTTTAGTAACTATTTTCCTTACCATCCGTTGACCCGTATGTACGTGCCCATCAGGGCCATACGTGTGCCCTGATATGCCAGTGCCTCTGCACTCTCGGACCCTTATGGACTTAGCAATGAATTCTTTGCTGGCCCATAACTTACAAAGAGCCCGATAAGCTTCAGGGCGATCCTTCAAACAAGCAATAGATATCTGCACATATTTAATTGTACATTAGAAATAATAGAAACA
>JBNKNM010000499.1:0-816 GCA_050293845.1 Pseudobacteriovorax sp.
CATTTCTAACAATTAAACTAAGCACTAGAAAATTAATATTGTGACATTTATGAGCCTAACAAGTGTTTATGGTTTTCTACAGGTTTTAGGTGGTAAAAAGGAAGCACTAAACCAAAAATGGATATTTTTTTAATCATGAATAATTTATAACGATTTATTCTAAAATCTAGAAATTCAAACTTAAATGAATTTGATTTAACTAAAATCCTGGAAAAAGCAAAGGGGTACTGTTCATTTGGGCCAAAAGTGGACATGGGCTTTATTCACAAATTTAATACTATTTTCTTATTTTCAAACTATATAACATTTTGCTTATGAAACAATACTGATTTGACAGGGTTATGGAAGGCCAAATTTTTTGGGGGATTTTATGGATCTTATATATGTCATGAGGAGAAACATATTCAAAATTTAGCTATAGCACATGCAGGAATAAATCACTAAAATTCAAACCTTGCAGGGATAAGAAATGCAATATCTGATAAAATATGCTTCAATTGACTGTGCCACTTGGTGAGCTCTTGAGAAATGACATGAGGACTATGCATGCCAAGTTTTATGAATTTATCATGCACAGAAAAGGAGATATTGATTTATAATTGTTTTCATTCTCTGAAATTTGTAGACTAAACTAACAGGAATTAAGGATAACTTCCTACATGAAAGATGTAATTCTATATGAGGGGATTCTAGAAAAATTTATTTTATATATTTCTGAGCTGTAATTCCTTGGCTATGAATTTTCAAAGTTGGACGATGGACAAGTATATAACATGGAAGCAATTTTCTTCTTTCGCTGGAGCACATCATGCGGGC
>JBNKNM010000500.1:0-803 GCA_050293845.1 Pseudobacteriovorax sp.
ATAGTTGATTGTGCGGTCCCAATTCCAATGATGATACCTCACCGCGATCGATTCCCGCACCGCAACCGACTCTGATACAACTTGTCAACCCTCACCGGAGAAGCAGCCTTCACAAGCTGCGGTAAGGTATGAACTCTCGCTCACAAGAATGAATGTCTGGGGGAGTACGATGGTCAAAATACTCCTACATCATCATAAGAATTATGGATAAATTCCTTAATCTTTTGTTCTTGGAAGATAGCATTGTCTCCCGTGGAGACATTAAGATACATAATTTCCTTAAGTTTTAAGTTTATAAGAAAAGATGTATTTGTTTTAGCGCTAAGTATATAAGAAAAGATAAGCATTGTCTTACTTAGGAATAAGATAATCTGGGGGAGTATGGTATTGTGAGAAATAAACCTTGAAGAGTAGCGGGTCCGTATGCCCACTACGATGATTCATGAGATATTTTCTCCATACCTACAGATGTTGCATTTTCATTGCAACACCTGTTGTTAGTTCCTTTAATGATGACGCCTAAGTGATTGAGTTTCTGTTATTCAGAAATTTGAAGTTTTGTCATCATTTACGAAGCAACATCCCTATCCTAAGTGATCGAATAATGTTGGTTAAGGCCATGAGAGAATTCTTTTGTCTGAAAGGCTCGAGGCTAAGTAAGATGAAATGAGTTCAATAAGTTTTGTTAATTAAGAAAAATTCCTAAAGGAGTCACTATGATTGGGTCTACAAGAAAACAAGTGGTTCCAGAGGGAAATTCTAAGTTTTAAGAAAATGTTCATAGCAATTTATTAAGAGTATCT
>JBNKNM010000501.1:0-802 GCA_050293845.1 Pseudobacteriovorax sp.
TCAAGTATTTGGATGATGATACGGGTTTGTATTATTTTGGGGCGCGGTATTATGATCCGGGGCTTGGGCGGTTTGTTAGTGCTGATGGGTTGTTTATTCGATCGCCTGAGTTGTGTATATCGAGACCATTAGAATGTAATCTTTATGGTTATGCTAATAATAATCCGATTAAGAATGTTGATTCGACTGGTGAGTGGGTTCATATAGCCATTGGTGCTGGAATAGGTGGGATAGTTTCGGCAGGGTTCGAGGCCTATAGCACCTATAGAGCTGAAGGTGAGATTAATTGGGCCAAAACAGGCTCCGCAGCTCTTGGTGGTGCAATCACAGGAGCAGCTGTTACGGCAAATCCGATTCTTGCAGCTGGTGCAGGACTAGGTGGAGATGTTGTGAGACATCCACCCATTCTCCTAATAAGCTCACGACATTCTAGGAGCATCATCTGAGCGATACCACCACCAAACGAATGCTCCACTGCGGAAACTAGTAGATCTTTCGGACGATATTTAGAAAAAAGGGTGAAATCATGCAAAAAATCAAACTAGGAATTGGAATACTTCTTGTATTTCCTCTATTCTTAACAAGTGGCGTCAACGGTATGGGGTTGGCTGTACTTTTAACACCGATTTTAACTCTATTTATAGCACCACCTGTAATCATTGCTGGTTGTATTTACTATAACAAAAACAAAACGGAATTCTCCTCTAGTAAAGTGAAAGAATCAGCTGTTTGGAGAAAATCAGAAGACCAAGTATCGGGAGAAGAAACGGCCGTTTTTGTTTCTGGGGCTGAAGTAGTTTAG
>JBNKNM010000502.1:0-797 GCA_050293845.1 Pseudobacteriovorax sp.
TTGATGACCCCTATTATTATTTTCTTTGATGCTTTCTCATAACTCCTTGTGAATTTGGAGGGTAGCTGTCACATCCCGAAATTCTCATTTCAGAATGTGAACCATTTTTCCCACAAGAAACTTAAAATTTCCAAAAGAATTCATTTATTTTAACCTAAAGTGATTTTTATTTTGTATTTAAAATGAGTTCCTAAATATTTTCGATCTTCAAATGGTTCTTTTAAAATAATTCATTTCAGTTGCGAAACATTTCCAAACAAAGTTATTCAAAAGAATTTTCTTCTCTCAACATTCATTCAAAAAGGTTTACAAAGGTTTATAAAATCCCTCCCTAATTGGAACCAAAGTCCATCTCGTCATAGAGGAATTCCTTTTCTTCTGACTCATGAGAAATCAACTGATCATTTCTCCTTCCAGTGTATCTCATTCCTTTTCTTCCTCCTGCTCACCTTAGATGAGCGGCAAAGCTCATACTCAAGTTCAAAATAATAGCAACCACGTTGTATTCCGAGGGAGATTATTTCCCTACAATTCCTTCATGAAATTCCATCAATAAATGGCCCTACAATAGTCATTATTTCCTCTTCTTCATGGTTGCAATTTCAGCTGACTCAAGCATGGGAATATATCACAATAATTCAGCATTTCATGGTCACAAACCACCCAATAATGTCTGGCCATTTCTCCCCCATCAAATGCCATTAAGCAAAGGACAAAACTGCCAACTTAATGGTCAATTTGCAGCACCTTCATTGCTGGCCATTCCTGCTCATTCATGTCTTCTCTCTCCCTCCCTT
>JBNKNM010000503.1:0-787 GCA_050293845.1 Pseudobacteriovorax sp.
TGTCCCATATGTGTCAATGTATTTCAAATGCTTGTTCATTCAAACGCAACCGACGCGGGCCTTAATCAACACAGGCAGGGGCTACCACCTTGGAGCTCCCGTATGTGTCAGTGTATTTCAAATACTCTAGTGCAGTATTCTCCATTTTCTTCTAATTGCCCCGCCCAGTCTCCAATTATACCAACCAGTTGATCATCTTGCTAAACCACATAGGACCTCCATCGATAGAAAGGGCCCTATCACGAGCGGATTCCAACCACTCATCTTCTACCGATAGCCTACACAACTAAGCATAGCATACTATCGTTTATTTCTTTCATAGGGGTAAACAAAGTGGTTTAGTAAGGATGCTCTTAGTGCAACTAGGGTTTCATTAAACTCCTATACGTAAGTGCACAATCATGGCATAATATAAATATTATAAAGCGAAAATCCTATTCAAGGAGGATGCAAGGTGCTTGCCTTGTTCAAGAGAAGAAGAAAAGTTAGCTTCATCGAAGCTTGGTGTGCTCTCCAATCCAATGGGGTCAGTACCTAAGCGGTATGATGCATGAAGTTATGTGAGGTACAAAGGGTAGAAAGGTAAGAGCGACACTGCTCAAAAGCCTTAAGGTGATTAACAATTTATCCTATTCATTTCCTTCATTAACTCCTATTAGCTAACTATACTTAAGAACATAGCTTAAGGGGTTTCAATACTCCCTAATACCACTCATGACCAACCATGAGGTGATGTAAGGCTTTAGGATCGGTACTAAGCATTCGTTGCGAAACCTTGTTAAGTTTC
>JBNKNM010000504.1:0-786 GCA_050293845.1 Pseudobacteriovorax sp.
GCTAATGGTAGAAGATGAGTGGTTGGTTTCACTCGCATGTAGGACCCCTTTATACCTTAATGGAATTAAAATGGTTAAAATTTGATAGAATGAATGAATTAATGATGATTTAAATTTGAGACCAGGTGGGGCAACTAGGGGAAAGGGGAGAATACAAGATGGGAAGGAGGATGAGTGGTCTGATCTAAAATTCAGAGCTTCAAGGTGGTAGCCCCCGCCTGTGCCAGTTAAGGACCGATCGTCTGGCCCCGGTGAACAAGATTGAGTTGTGTACTGATGCATACGGGATTTATGGGGTCCCGCAAACTTAGTATCTTTGACAGTCACTGAGTTGGACGACACCACACTGTACTTCACGGATGATATTGGGATAGTGTTCGGACTATCCACAGACTACCCATCGAGGTTTTCACGTGGTAGATGGCACTAGGGTACAGTGGGTCTGGCTCAACTATTTGATAGTCATCATGAAAGGTGGTCACTCGTGTTGCCTTCATGGCTCATGTGTGTCATGTTGCTAGGTTAATACCTTGCAAGGTGACTATTGATTCGAATCTCCACGACACCCTCGGATATGGGTGAAGCTTGTTCGCTGTGTCCAAACGTAGAAGTGCTATTTCATTATGTTCATATGAGATTTATGGTTATATTTAATTATGACTACTTGGTAGTCAAGAATGATGATACTAAAAATGGTTGATTGAGTTACCATGCATGCTTAGCATAGGTTGCTAATCTATTATTGTTAATCAACTTAACTTGGCTAATAACTTGCTTAAAAGTGAT
>JBNKNM010000505.1:0-786 GCA_050293845.1 Pseudobacteriovorax sp.
GAATTTGGAATCTACAAAAAACCAACATCAATTTTGTTTCTCCACAGTTACCTGGTATGTGTACACACGGACTGGAGACCTTCCGGGCACTGATTTTTTACTTTACGTTTCCTTGTGTAAACAAAATCATCATTAAAATTGCAGAGTGGGCTTAGCCTAGCTGGTTAGATTCCTAGTGGTAGAACTAATCCACTCAGATTTAAATCCTAGATTTGACATGTGTGTTGTATTTACGGCTAATTATTCTTTCAGTGGGAGGTGACGTCCCCGTCGACAGCGAGGCGTTCTTGATGACCGACTTTGTGAATCTCAAAATCAAGCCGACTCAGTCTTTCAGATGTGCTCATAAGAATAGGGTGTGCACACGTATGTTCATATGGGTGAGTGCTCATACGTATATGAGTATCTGCGTTTGTACTGTGTTTCTAAAAAAAGTTTTTTCTATAGCCTTCAGCGCATTTTTTTTCAGCACATGTATCAATTCTGGAACTGAGGTAAAGAATTCTACATGGCATTTTGCAGCTAGTCGAATGGTGTCAATATTAATTTAATCTTTATTCTAGTAATTGCAAAGCACAGTGATTGAATTGCTTTTATGTATAGTTCTGCTTTGCACGTCACAGACTCATTCCTATTAACCGTGCCACTTTTCGGTTGGGAATTGCATTTTATAGACAGAATTCAGTATCTTTACTCTTTTTTCCTTCAAATTATTGCTTTCAGCTAAGGACGTTAAATTTTTGCAAGAATATGATTCACAAATCCCTCAATAGTCTATTGCTCAAT
>JBNKNM010000506.1:0-780 GCA_050293845.1 Pseudobacteriovorax sp.
AATAAGACAATAATTTGTCTATGTGTTTGTGCAATCATCATTAGATTTTAGCAATGATATATCCAAAGGAGGGTAAGATCTTTATATTGAACCCTCTTGACATCAACGAATCTACTTACAAGGAATTCATCAATTTTATTCAAAGGTAAACAACATATCAACCATGTGTTCATCACAAATCTTATTATAACTATAGTTACTAATGATGATCATTTTTGTAACAATGGCTACAGATGGTATGTGAACCAAGATGGTGAGCACTTGCCACAATATAAAAAAGAGATGCATGTTCGCTATAGATTTTCGGTATTAACATAAACGTCATTGTAGCCTAACATATTTATTAAATATGCATTGTCATATGTACTGACATATTTATTTTTCTATTAAAGTGTAAAAAGCAGGCTCTAGGTACTATTCATTGCGGTTATTACGTGTGCTACTACTTACACGCCAACACCAAGGGGAAGTACACAAAAAGTGTCATTGAAAAAGATCCCGATGTCGTAAGTATAATAACCTTGACTTATCGGTTATGAGAAAACTAATTCATTGCATAATTTGATGTTTTGATTTTTGCTCAGAACCCTGACTCATCAAGTAATGATCATCTCCCAGATACCAAACTCATTACAATTTCAGAAAAACTTTGTTGCTTCATGATGCATGAGTTTATATCACCCAAAGGCAGGTATCACCAAGATAGTGGCCACATGGCTGATAATCCTGCCCTATGCGATTGGGCCAGTGAGTCACAAAGCAAGCTGCGTATTGTGAAAG
>JBNKNM010000507.1:0-781 GCA_050293845.1 Pseudobacteriovorax sp.
TCAAATATAGCATGTATAATATTTAGAATGATAAAATTCTCCAAATCACAAAGATTTGGGAGTTAGTATGCATGTCAAGGAAGATATTTCTGGACGTAGGGGTCGATCAATCCGGTATGGCAAAAGTTGCTGTACCCATAAATATTGACTTGGACGGATTAGGGGTGCAAACACAATTCGTAGAGGCCACTGCTGTAGTGAATATGATTCATCCAAAAGCCAAGGGAATACATATGTCGCGATTGTATTTGAGCTTGTCCCAACGGCTGGAAAGGAATCTCTTTAACATGGAATTTGTAGAGCAAATTTTAGAAGATTTCCTTTCTAGCCATCAGGGTATGAGTGACTATGCCTATCTAAAATTGGCTTTTAAAATATTTAAGGGAGATTGAAAAATTTGGCATCAATAGTATGTTTAATACTTTAAATATAATTTGCGAACTAGTTGAAAATTGAGAATTTCAATACGATGATATGTTTTGGGATTATGAATACCCTCTTTGGATCTATCCAAGAGATCATTTGGAAACTGTGAAGGATTTAGGATGTAAAGATCCTAGTTTTTTAAATAAATTATCAAAAGTAGATGATAGATTGAAAAAATCCTAACTAAGAAAAAACCCTTTCCTCTTAAAAATGAAAATCAATGGTGGCACGAGTATGTTCCAGAAATTGTCTATAAATTCAAGTGGGGAGATCATGAATAGCTATAGTAATCCAGATAATTTTTTTGGGTTTTAAGCCTTTGCAGAAGCGGCTTCCAATTTCTTAAACTTCCCGA
>JBNKNM010000508.1:0-780 GCA_050293845.1 Pseudobacteriovorax sp.
CCAGCTTCATGATGTGAATTTAAAACCTAATGAGAGCAGCAGTGTGGATAATGTGGAATCATTGAAAGATAACATGGTTCTTAATAAAGATCCAACATTAGTATTTCATGAGAAGCTACCGCTGGAATCATCGTCTGGGGATGCTGATTTAAATGGCAAAATAATGGCACCTGAACTATTGCAAGGTGGTTTGTCAAGTAAGATAGAGCTTGAAAATAAGGAAAAAACAAATCCTGAGGATGATGATGTGTTCTCCTTTCAAGCTGGGAGACAGAATATCGACTTCCAGACGGTGAGAGTTCTCTGCCCAGCATTCTGACACAAAGAAAGAGTTCAGTACTTGCTTAGTCAAGAATTTTAAGCACTCGCTATGATACACATGTTTTATCTACACGTTACTTATATTTTCAACTATTTCGTGTACAAGTAGGAATGTTTTTTTTTCTCAAACACGCAGGAGAGCTGTGTATCATTATATTAGGAAGAAAAAGGGCAGAGCCTGAACAACACCATCTCTTACATACACACCCTAAATGATTCAAGTTACATCAACTGCCATTGTTAAAAACAAATCTTAGTCGAACTAGGCTAGTTCTACCCACCTGAGAGTTGTGCCACCAAGAAGGAAATCCCCTTGGCTCCAGCCAACTCCCAAGTTTTTTTCTCCTCCTCAGCTTGGGATAAGTTAAAAAGTTCTCAAAATCTTCAAATCTTTCAAAATTCCTGTTTTATTGGACTTGTCCAGCCCCTCTCACCAGACTCTAGTAAGGAATACCAGAC
>JBNKNM010000509.1:0-775 GCA_050293845.1 Pseudobacteriovorax sp.
GAACTTACTCATCAAGAACGATCATGATATTAGTCCAATCCCGGGTAAGTCGCTCGTAAGTTATTGAATATGTCGGCCTTGCAGAGTCACAGTACCAGACCTAGTCGTACTTTGTAGAAATTGCTAGGGTTACCCAATGGTTACCCGTGTTGAACGGTACGATTAAGATCTCTTTATCACTGTAGCGTCTCATTGCCCTGACAAAATATGCAACAACATCTTTTTGACTGCTGGCTGCTAGGAGATTAGTTCTCATCGATATTTGTGGGTCAAGATATGCAGGAGACTCCTTTCCTGTTCTATGACGAGTAAGTTGTTGCATGTGTCCACATGTAAAATGCCAAATTTATTAGACACATATAACACTTATATTGAGTATATATATTGAACAAGCTAATTTTTGAGGACTTACAATGCGGAGCAGCGCATTAGAGAGATATCCAACATGTCGAGGGTGAAAAGGTCATAGAGATTGGACCATGAGATGAGAAAGATGCTGCTACCCACCAGAAAGTGCTCTTCCTTGAACGACACTATTATGTTTTGTTTTTTTGTAATTATTGATGTAGTAGTTATGAAGGACGACACAAGATTTACCAGCTTCTTTGAGTGTGTCGACAGTTAACATCGGCTTCCCCATTTGAAACTTCAGGTTAGCATGCATCATAGCTGTCGGCATCTTCGGGTTAGCTTCTGACTCTTTTAGTGGTTTCTTGCCCTTTGTTTCCTTCGATGACATCTTCCGCTGCTGCGGGTGACTCTTGCCACGTACATT
>JBNKNM010000510.1:0-763 GCA_050293845.1 Pseudobacteriovorax sp.
ACACTAAACAAAGTTTTTGTGTTTCCGTGGGAGACATCCTCATCTTTTTTTATGCAGTTAAGTAAAAGGGAGACGTGCCTCCCGATTAGTCCCACCTCGCTCGCCAAACTTGGGAGAATCCATGTTAAAAAGTTTTCTCACCAGCCAGGGTACCACGGTCTTGCTGGTTGGTTTCATATCACAATAGAACCCGATGCAAATCGTGAGTATTCCTGGCTTGTGAGGTCAGTTTCTCCACGGTTTGTTTTTTAAAATGATATATGTTACTTTGATCGTTAGTAGCAACGAGCCTGGTTACATCTCCTACCGCCCGTTGCCACCTGGATTGTTTTGGCACCATTTTTTGTCACCAAACTTTCCGGCTGACCGCCAATAAATTTGAATTAATAGTGGAGAATAGAAAATAGCATGTTTTGCATAATAATTGGTAATGTAACTTCATGTTTGTCAATATTTTAGTTAAATAAATGTTATGTCAAAATTTGTGGTGCATACGAGTTCAAAAGTGGTTATGATGTATTGAAATCTCAAAGATTGACTTGAGTTATTATATATATGAAACTATGTGTCCAATTGTGAATCATGTATGGACAAATATGTGTTTTAATATCATTTTTTAAAAATTTGACCAAAATTTGATATTATTGTTATTATTATGTGGTAATTTGGAGAAAGAAAGTTTGAATTGTCCCTAGAAGACAGTTCAATTTTTCATCTATCTCTAGAAAATGGACTATAATGGGACATATGAGCCTAGTTGTAA
>JBNKNM010000511.1:0-763 GCA_050293845.1 Pseudobacteriovorax sp.
TGTACCATGGCAACGAAACTGACCACCGCACCAAAGTTTGCCTCATCTTTCTGGAGTCAAAGAAAAAAATAGAGCAAGATTCCGCAAAACCTCCATAGCAATCAACACCCAGAGAAGTTAACCACACCATGCAACGGCCCCCTCACTACCAGCAATATTCTCTATCCTATCCTTTGCTCTTTCCACCACAAGCTTACCAAAACAACCAAAACTAACCTTCGACATACTACCAATCCTACCATTATGCCACAACCAATCATCCTCAACCTTCGCCAGCTCCGCAAATAACATACCCTCCACCAGTACCACAAATCATGTACCCAATGCCAAACAACACCAACCCTCAAGTCAAAACCAAAGCCAACCCACCACTTCCACCTCTGTCACAAATACAAGAACCCCAGCAACAAAACAAAGCTTTCCCAACTCATGGCACAATCCTCGCGATCACCGGAGGCTTTAGTACCAAATTTGAAACCAAGTGACAATGTTGAGACTATTATAGAGAAGTAAATCATATAGCTGTTGAAGGTCTCATTACTCAGACTAAGTGGTCTCACATTCCCATAACCTTCTCTCCTCAAGATGTAAAGTTAGCTTCGTTCCCTCACACCGATGTTGTGGTACTCACTGTCCACATCGATCGATTGGATGCCTCAAAAATCCTAGTCGACAACAGTAGCCAAGCAGAAATACTCTTTCTATCAACCTTCGAAAAAATGGGCTATGACAAGAAGTAGCTCAAAGAACCGACGAAGCTCCT
>JBNKNM010000512.1:0-759 GCA_050293845.1 Pseudobacteriovorax sp.
TTTAGAAAATCTTGTTCGTATATTGATCCAAGCAGATCGGCTACGCTTTTCTGTAATGCTCTATCTGAGATTGTCGGTATTCCCAAAGGCCGTTTCGCTTTCTTACCTGGTTTTGGAATATAAACACGTTTCACCGGCGGAGCCTTGTAGGCGCGTTGATGCATCGCGTCAATGATTTCCTTAGACCAGCCTGGAAAATTTTCTTTAGCAAGTTCTACTGTCTACCGATCTATACCCGAAGATGTTCCTTTGCGGATCGTTGAAAGCGATTCTTTCAAACGTTCTTCGGTTATATGGTGGGCTAGAGATGTAAACTTCAGTATAGGAAACACTTTAGCTTTTGCTGCTATTTTCTCAAATTTCGTTGACATAGTTGCCTTTAACCTTTCGTTGAATAAAGAGGCTATCTTCCGTTGAATGAAGCCTATGTTTCTTTCGAGAAATCGTTAATTTGCTACCCGCTTCCCCATGTACAAGCTTTTCTCTTGCTCGGAGTACTATCAGATAGTCCGACTCCCGCTTCGCCCTCTGGGACGCTTAGGTACTAAGCTTTGACATCCCGAGTTTGATTACTAGCAAAACGGGCCTCCCGAGTTCATACGTCTTCATTTGATTACATGCTGTGGGTACAAACCCCGGAACCGCGACTTACCGCTCGCCATAGCGTAGTAAGTCATCTCGCCTTCTCCATGCTTACATAGGATCGACCGGTTCAATACTTGTAGTTTCGCGGCTAATTATCCCTTCACTTGCGTTACG
>JBNKNM010000513.1:0-745 GCA_050293845.1 Pseudobacteriovorax sp.
TCTGTTGGGTAGATCTCAACCCGGACCGGTTAAACCGAGTCTGGGTCTCCCTCCACAGATCCGCTGCCGTCCTGATCGGGGGCGTTCCTCTTATTCATGGATACTGGGCCCCTGTCACGCCGCTCTATAAAAAGCCAAATCCAGCACACGAACCGAGGGTTATTGGCGAACTTGGATAACCCTAAGAGGTCCGATCTCCTAAAAGCGGTTAGTGACGGGAAGCTCCACTGCCTTGCGCCGCCGCCATCCTCAGATCCATGCTCCGGTGAGCCACGGAAGAAGGAGGGCTCACCCCTGCAAGGTTGGAGCTGCTGGAAAAAAAAAGAAAAACCAAAAACAGATTTAAAAGAAAAGATGCACGCCTTGTTTGGTTTTGAGTGACTAAAATTTAGTCACATCACATCGAATGTTTGTATATTAATTAGAAGTATTAAATATAGTATAATTATAAAACAAATTGCACAGATAAAAACTAATACGCGAGATAAATTTATTAAGCTTAATTAATCCATGATTTAATCATGTGATGCTACAGTAAACATTTACTGATAATGGATTAATTAGGCTCCATAGGTTCATCTTGTGTATTAGTCTTCATCTGTATAATTAGTTTTATAATTAGACTATATTTAATACTCCTAATTGATATTCAAATATCTAATGTGACATGACTAAATTTTAGTCACCCAAACCAAATAAGCCCTAAAGAGAAGTAACATAAAGACAGTAGTGCGGTGATGGAGTC
>JBNKNM010000515.1:0-738 GCA_050293845.1 Pseudobacteriovorax sp.
TTTCGTTGGCTCTCCGCTCCCGTCATACTCCACTGGTCAGTTTCGGATTTCCTCAATCGTTGCCGTGCTGTTTCCCAGTAGTTTTCAGACAACGTGCAGTAGCAGATCGATTGTATTTTGTTGATTATGTGTGCCGATTTTGGCCAGACCATTAAAACAAAAGTTGTAGATCTTTTCAATACCTTTCCAGAGAGTATCCATTCACTAATTTTGGTGGAGTATTCTGGGAGTTATGATTATTGGAAGTTCGCTGTCAGTTGTGGTTAGTTTCAGAATTCAGTTAACGCTTTCAGTTTGGGCGGCAGATTAAGATTTCTTAGAGGTCGAATCTGTTTACGGCTCTATGGAAGATGTTGTAGTATGTTTCTTGACCTTTCCATAGAGTGCTCATATGCATTTGTTCGTTGAGTAGAACTCGAGTTATGCCCTTCTGAAGATTGCTGTCCGGATTCTAGTGCTCTGTTTTCTGATCAGTTCGTGCAGTACATGTTCAAGGTCGTTTTGAGGGACCTTACATGCCTAATCTGAGTATGATTCTGAAGTGAAAGTTGTAGATATTTTCAATACCTTTCTATGGAATATTTATTTGCTAATTTTGGTTGGATAGTCTGGGAGATATGAATTTGTAAAGATTGCTGTCAGTTTTCGTTGTCAGAATAGTTGATTCAGTGCAGAACCTGTTCTAGTTCGTTTTAGGGAAACTTTGAAGCAGAATATGTGTAGGACTCCAACATGAAA
>JBNKNM010000516.1:0-736 GCA_050293845.1 Pseudobacteriovorax sp.
TTTTATTTTGAATATCGTTGGTCAGCTTACGCCGTCTTTCTTACTTACTCAAACACCAATTTTTCTCATATCCCTGGAGGAAAGAAAATTAGCGGTTTTAATGGATGTAGAGCCTTCAATTACACTCCTATTGAAATCAATGGTACTTCCATCATTTGGAAGGCTGAAACATCAAATGTCTCTAGGGGAAAGTCAACTGATGAAAGCTGTGATATAAAGTCATTTGGGGAAAGTATTGAACCGGACCCATCTTGGACAGGATATGAAATTATAGATATGACGCTTACCATATGGCGTAAAGATAACACTCCCTGTACATTCGTCAGAGATGACGAATGTACAATACAAGATCCATGTGGCGACTAGTATGATTAATATTGTTCCTAAAAAAATCTTCCATATTCTGCTGCAAAACGGGATCAGTTTAGATACGGAGAAAAATCGAACGATCTTCCAAAATCCCTACCTAGAGGTTAAATGCGAATTTTTTTAGGACAATGGCATTGGGATAAATCAGTATCCTTTCATATAAAGTCTACGCATAGCGGTACGAACTTCATCAAGAGTTCCGACAACAATATAGGTCCTAAATCTGGATTCACCGCGAGGGAGAATACCTTTATTTCCAACAGCCCATTTATTGACACCACCAAATTTCCAAAGAGTATAAGATTTTCTTAGGTTGATATCACCGTTGACCAAAAATGTCGAATCGTTGGTGTAGATTCCCATAGCG
>JBNKNM010000517.1:0-736 GCA_050293845.1 Pseudobacteriovorax sp.
CTGGCGATAAGCGTTCCCATCCCATGAGAAAGCTTCTGCTTCGTGATGGAGCAAAGTTGAAAAGTTTCGAAAGACGGGTGATCAGCAAGTGGCTGCGAAACTTTCCCGACATGGAGGCTGTCTATCGCATCAAAGAAGCGGTCCATTGCTTTTATAGAATCCACGGGATGAAGAGAGCCGAAACGGCCCTAAACAAGATATTTCATCGCATGGGAATGTCTACAGTTCCTAAATTTAGGAACCTTAGGAAGACACTTTTGTCATGGAAGCAAGAGATTCTTGAATACTTCGAAGGTCGTTTCACCAACGGCCGTGTTGAAGGTTTCAATCGAAAAGCAAAGCTAGTCCAGAAAAGGGCTTTCGGTTTTAGAAGTTTTCAGAACTATCGCTTACAACTCTTACACGCTTGTCGGGGGCGGGTTTCATGAGGTTACAGAGCCATAATTAAAGGAACCGAGGGACCGGAAACCCTAAAAAGGGATTCTCGTAACTCAGCAGATATATTAATAAAAATCAATGATTTTGGATTTTTAGATGGAGGCGCGGATCGGATTCGAACCGACATGAAACGGATTTGCAATCCGCTCTCTAACCATTCGAGACACCGCGCCTTTAGAAAAGGTCACCCTGAATCGGGGGTGACGCTTGTTATACGGACTCAAGTGATGAAAATCAAGACTTTTTTAGGGTAAAATTTTTATTCAATTTACCAATTCCGGCCGCATTAACGTGATTT
>JBNKNM010000518.1:0-735 GCA_050293845.1 Pseudobacteriovorax sp.
TAGTGGCCTGCACTTCCTTGGCAGCCCGTTGACCTTTAGCCTTCGCACTCCTTGCTCGCACCTCATCCTCATTTATTTTCTTATGTGATAATGATCAATGTTTGGATTTCCGTAAGTTATATTTTTGTTAGCCTCACCGACTTGCTTCACGGCATAATTTGCTATAATCAAATCAGTAAGTCATAGAACCTCCTTTGAGTTGAAATTTGCCTATTTTTGCTCCCGCATGTTGCCGACGAGGGGATGAGACCAAAAAATTGATTTCTCGGTTTCTTTGACAATCTTCCGCTCTCTGAAGAACTTCCGTGCTGCTTCTTTCAGCCCTTTTTTCTTAAATGGGTGTGAAACCGATCTTAGTCCGTGATCATCAATATGGACATGATTTCCCCTTGGATGATCAATTCTATAAAGATAGGTGAGTACCTTTTCCTTAGCTACACCATTAAAATATTGACTCACAAGATCTCCAACTCGGATACAATCTTCTGGGAAAGCTTGTTTATCTACGAGTGCCGACTCTATTCGAGAGTCAATCAGCTTTGGTGTTTCTGTGCGAATGGTGGAAATGTCAGCCTGCTGCTGTTGGAGTGCATTAAGCATACCTTGTAATACTTCAAGCTGACCTATAGACTTCGTATGATGTTCATAAGCTTTGTCGGTTACTTCCCATAACAGACTGTATATTTCCCATGCCTTTGGGGTGTTTATTATCTTAGCCAATTTCCGAATAGNTTC
>JBNKNM010000519.1:0-735 GCA_050293845.1 Pseudobacteriovorax sp.
AGGCTTACTCCTATCATACAATTTCTACATACTACAAAATAGACAAGAATATTATAGGTGCAACGTTGATCAAGGACACTTGCCTTTTTGCCCACTGAAGAAAACTTGGGTTCTTCAAAGACTTGTTCCTGGAAATCCTCGAACAGTGGTTCCGAAATGGGGTTTTCTAACACAAAGCACACAATAGACAAATAAATACAATGCAGCAAACAATTTTGTTATATATGAATGCAAGAATAGAAAGAGCGATGAATTCTGAGAATTTGGGTGTAAGAATCATGGAGAACAGAGCTTTGGATCACAAGATATGAGCTTTGGAAGCTTTTAGGGGAAAATGGTCTTTTTAGGAGGTTCTGGGGTAATTCTAGAATTTTTGGAGTGGTTGGAGGGTCATGGCGCAAAAGGCAGGGCTCTTGTGAATTTTAGGGATTTTTCAAGGATTTTTTTGGAATTTTGGAGTGTTTAGAGAGATTTAGGACCTATTTATAAATATATTTCAAAAATTGAGGGCCACCTGTAATCTTTACAAATGCTCAGGAACTGCGGCTAAATATTCAACAAGTTCAAGGGGCTCGGTCTAAGATTAGTGGGATTTATCGAATTTCCAAATTTTGTTCCAACATAAAAACCCATGAACCATGTCCACGGTGCTGTGGACTGGCTGCGCCGTCGGGTCCATGATGGACCAGCAGGAGGTGTGGACATTGGTTGCGGCAGCGCACAGGCGCTAGAGGT
>JBNKNM010000520.1:0-734 GCA_050293845.1 Pseudobacteriovorax sp.
CACGTCCCCAAACGGAATGTACCATACAAGGAATTCACACAAGGGGGTACACTTAACTCTTCAACATAGGTTTGGCCCGCTCGCCACAACCTCGGTGTGGTGGATTGCAAAGCCCTAACAGGACTATCACTCCTGTGGGTATCACACTTCTGTGCAAGGCATGAAGCTTCACTGAAGGATTTAAACCCAGACACCACGTCCAAGAGTAATTTCAAATGCTTCCTTGTCAGACGATGAAATACAAGAAAACACACAAACATCGATAAAGCACTCGAGTTACGAGGAGCTAGAGTAATCTATCGAGTCAGACAGATAACCCACAGAATAATAACAACAAACAAGAGGGACCAAGTGATAGTAACTATGCATGCATCTAAGCTCAAGACAAAATAGGAACAGGGCTTCGCCTGCACTTCTACTACTAAACTAGAACCTTTACAAGTGGAGAACTACAAGTAGAGTATGGTATGTGTGAACTCTACCACGAGGATCCCTATATAGAGGTCAAGGGGAGCTTCCACCAACTTAATTGAGTCGGTTTGGAGTTGATGGATGGCCAAGCGGCCATCCACGTCGCCGGCCGGCCACTCCTCCCGGTCTCCACCAATTTTCGAACATGGAATACTCTTGTAAACCGACATAGGAGCGTAGCCATCAAGTCTCAGCCCTAACCGACTCAAAGTTTGGCCAACCGTCCAAGGGGTTGGGCTTGTCGGCCGGCCCTTGTGCCCCTT
>JBNKNM010000521.1:0-727 GCA_050293845.1 Pseudobacteriovorax sp.
CTGGGAAAAAGGAAAAAAGAGAGGAAGGAGAAGATGGGATGGGCTGAAATTGCAAAAGGAATAGGGGAAATGGATTTTTGAATTATTTGGCTGCTGATTTGAATGGATTCAGAAAGATTCAAAAGGATTTTCAAATTCAAATCAAAGTTTGAGCTTTCTCAAAAATAAGAATTTGAATTTTGCTTCAAGGATTCAAATCAAGGAATTTTGAACTCCAAACCAAGGATAATTTGGGCTCAAACAAAGGGTTTATGATCAAGGAAATTTGAATTCAACTCAGGATTTGAATTCAAAGGAAGGTTTGAATATTTTCAAAGAATGGAAATTTAATAAGGAAGATTTTTTAAGTCCATTCAAAAATCAAAAATTGACTTGACTTGGGAATGAAATTTGAATCAAGAAATTTTGACTGTAACAAATTTTCAAATTCAGAAAGGTTTAAACCTTTTCTAAATAGAAAATTTGGAATTTGGTTGGAGTATTCAAATTCAAATCAACGACTTTAAACTAATGACATTTTTAAAATCCAAGGCAAGGATTTGAATTTTTAAAGAATATTTAGTCCAATGGATTTGACTTCAAATTACTTCATTGAACTCAAAGTAAGATTTCAAATGGAAATTGGATCGAATTTTGAGTGGACTTGGGTCAATTGAACGTAGGAATATTTCTAAATATTTTTGGGTTTTTCTTCAAAGTTTCAAAGATAAAACCATGGCAAAGATGA
>JBNKNM010000522.1:0-725 GCA_050293845.1 Pseudobacteriovorax sp.
TACTGTGCTGGCGATTAAAATCAAATCAAACCGATTCAAAACAATTCAAATGAATTTGAATTCAAATCAAACCCGTTCAAATTTTATTTTATCCAAACTTGACCTTCACAAGCTCGAAAAATTTGAAATAAAATATTGCTTTAAAGGATTTGATGAAAGGAATAAATTTCTCCATAGGAACTTATCCAGATTCGAGATGGATTTCAAAATAAAAATCAGGGAATCTAATGTCTGATTTAAACTCTAGCAAATTAAATAAAATAGCTAGAGATGGACTAAAAATCTAGGAGTTTGCATGGAGGTATGAAATCTAATTTGTAACACTTTTCATATTGACAACTTCTTTCAAATATCCACGGATTTTGCATTATTCAAAAGTTTCTAGGAAAACTGATTTGATTGAATCGTGGTCAGATAGGCTAGTTAAAACCCCTGTGGCAAATCCATCAAAGCTCCACTTTGGACAAGAAGTGCTCTATGATGATCATCAAAGATTGGACTATGATCTGGGTGACATGCACACACCATATCCCAATATTGAAGAAGATATGGAATTTACAAAAGTGCTAATCGTTAAGCAAAAACTAGAGGAAAACTTTCAAGTCTGGGAACTGAATTGTATAGTTCTGTTTGGACCCTTGAAACAAATACTTTCAGATACAAATCATGGGGAATAAATTCTCTTTTGAGAGTAAGGTCTGATTCGACCCCAATAATTTCTCAAA
>JBNKNM010000523.1:0-725 GCA_050293845.1 Pseudobacteriovorax sp.
GAATTAGCTTGATGTCCTTATGTGCTTTCCTTGAGAAGAATTTCTTAGTTTAAGTACTCAGGTTGTAATAATGGTTTTGGTCATCCCGTTGTGAATGACAATTGAATTTTTTTTGTTTAATTAAGTTTTCATTAAGATTGTTGGTATTGTTTTCTGACATAATAAGTTTCATTTTGCTATCACTAAGTGAGTATGTGAATATTATAAGAATAAGAATCATCATCGCTTTTTGTTATGATTGTTATATCGTTTTGATGAGTATTGTGCTCATCACCATCATGACCTACTAAGGATTGCAATTGTCATTGTAACGATTATTTGAATCATAATTAAGTACTAAGATAAATGAATCATTAAGTTGATTTATGAGAGTTTTAATTCTATATCTACCCAACGGTGATGTAAAATTGAGACTAATTTTCTGAGATATTTTATCTTAATTTAATTTTTAAGTATGATAAATTTATCAATTAACCAACGTTAATGATGAATTTATCATGATTAAGTCATTTTCTTGAGTTTTGATTCTATTATCTACCGACGGGTAGTATAGAGTCAAAAGTTTTCATTTTATTACATCCTTATGAGAAATTGGGAATTAATTCTATCTCCATCCAACGGTGATTTATAATTATATTATCTTATTCTTAGTCTATTTAGACATTGTGATTTTATCATTGACCAGCGTTCATGGTAATTTTTACTATGATAAAGTATCATGCTGG
>JBNKNM010000524.1:0-724 GCA_050293845.1 Pseudobacteriovorax sp.
TCCGAGTGCTGATAGAAACATCGCACGCACACATACGTATCTCCGGCCTCCGTATCTGCATATAGCCTCCGCTGAAAACAGATTAAGGGTGTGTTTGGTTGGGCTTTTTAGGTGCTTTTGCAAAAAGTCAAAAGCCAACCAAATGGACCGGCTTTTTCCCATGTGCTTTTAGAAAAGTTGTTTTCCGTAGTTCAATTCTAAAAGCACCCTGAGAGGTGCTTTTGCCGGCTTTTCCGTAGTTCAATTTGAAATTTGAAATTTTGAAAATTCGGTAATTTTCCAAATTTGAAATTCAGTGATTTTTCAGATTCAAAATTTGAAATTTTGAAATTTTGGCAATTTCCCAAATTTGAAATTCGGTGATTTTTTAAATTCGAAAGTGGTGAAATTTGAAAATTCAAAGTTTTGAAATTTTTCAAATTTGAAATTTTAACTTTTGAACTTTGAAATTTTAATTTTTTGGAAAAAACTAAAAAAATATGAAAAAACTGAGTGAATTTCAAGTCTTTTGCTGAAGAAATTTCTCAAAAATTCAATCGTATACATATATATGATTTAAATTTACTCAATTTTGCATTTTTCTATTTTAATTTGAATTTTTCAAATATTCATAAAAATCAAGAAAAAAATGATAAAAAATTAGATCAAATTTTAAGATACATGGTGAATACATTATTCCAAATTTCGATCGTTTGATAGCCCTATACAATTTTACAGTAGTTTA
>JBNKNM010000525.1:0-723 GCA_050293845.1 Pseudobacteriovorax sp.
CAGCTTTTTTATCTCTTTTTGCGGAAAGAAGAAACTCCACCGTATCTCCATCGGTATTTACAGCTCTATATAGCCATTTCCAACTGCCTTTTACCATAGCTTCGGCAGATTGATTTTCGAAGCTTGGTCTTTGGGTAGAATAAATTGGAGCAACTGAAATCATATATTCTTTTTCAGCTCTCTTTTGATCACCTTCTTTGAAGATCGACTTTTCATCTACTAAATTTATTTCTTCAAGCTTTAAAGTCCAGAGTAGAACTGTATTTCTTACTGTATCAAGTATACCAGCCATGCTTGTTGTTCCAATTTGTCTGACTGGAGTTAGAGATATTGGTCGCATACTTTCCATCAAGATAACTTCTGTAGAACTTTCGAAAGTAACGACTAGATAATCACTTCCTCGATTTTCAACCATATCCTCTATTTCGCTGATAGAGAAGTGTATTGGTACATTGGTCAGATTTTTTGCAACTTTAGGGTTTGGGATTTGAAATGGTATGAGTCCTTGTTGTGGATGAAGACATTGCAAAGTAGATGGAATATTTCTGTATGGTGGTACTGGATTGTCCTTATAGGCAGTGAAATACCAACCTGAAAATCCAGCCGGTTTTCAGGACACCCCTAAAGGGGCGTGGCTTCCAACTATAAGCAAGCCCATAGTTTTCTTTTTTGACGTTTCGCAGTCCTTTGCCTAGATTGCTTTCGCTAGCTAGGTCTTACTTG
>JBNKNM010000526.1:0-696 GCA_050293845.1 Pseudobacteriovorax sp.
AATCAAGGAGTACACTCGGTTGGAAGTGGATGATATGTTGACAATGCTTAGGAAAGTCAAGCAGGGCTTGAAACAAATAAGGGAGGCTTTCGATTAGTAGTCTTAGAGAAGTAACAAGCTTAGGGCATGGATGCGACTTGTTGTAGCAAGGAGACTCCAAGCGCAACACCCTTCTTTCCTGTTACATGCATCAAGTAATACGCCATCCGTTCCGATGAATGTTTCATATGGGTCTTTTGCAAATTTCGATGATGAAATGTGCTTTCCATCTTGCAAGTTTTGTCTTAAGAAGCGCTTGGGCGAACCAGCACAATTCAAGACAAGGTTGCCATTTGGATGAGCTCGTCAACCAGTCAGAACTAACCCGTGACTTAGCTTCAACACAATGAATTGGGGTCATAGGAAAGCTTGCTAGCACTACGGCAGTGTCTTTTAGGCCCGAGATGGCCATGTTTGGGCAAAGAGGTGCTATGGTTCCAAAATGAATAAGGATAAGCTTATCAAGATAACGATTGGCCTAGTGAAACTAATGAGAGACAGTGACATGATTAGGTGCATTTTGATGAGCCAAAGGACCGGAAGGATTGACAATGGGATCCAAAAGAGTTCAAGGTGGCTCCCAGGTTATACCCACGCAATTCAAGATTCAAAGGTATAAACCTCTAGTAGAGACCAATGGAAACGAGTAATAGAAAT
>JBNKNM010000527.1:0-722 GCA_050293845.1 Pseudobacteriovorax sp.
AGAAAACGTAGTACTCTGCATCCTCTACGAGATGAAATCGAAAGCCCTATAAATAGATCCCGGTTTGAATGGCCCAGATTAATCCGAGGTTTTTCTTTAGAAAAATAAATCGGTAAAAGTAGGAAATTCTGGATTTTTTGTAATTTTGCATAAACACCCCTGAACTTTTTCAAAATTATGTTTTAGTCCCTGAAAATTTACATATAGGTCCCTGTATAAATTTTTATATTTACAATTAGGTCCTTTTCTTAATTAATTTGGTTTATTTTATTTCCTATTTAACCTATTAGCTTAAAACCTTTATAACTTCTTAACCGTAACTCCGATTTAGGTGATTCTTGCGCTCACGCGTTCATAGTGAGGAGTAGCATATTTTGGTACTGTTTGATTAGAATTTAGGTACTGTTTGATGTACTGTTTATTTATTTATTTGCAATTACTTGTTTCCAGTCGCTATCGTTAGGCACCAACGACTTTCAGAATCTTCAAGAACTTGACTTCCAAGACTTTGAGCAGCAGCCAGTGGGAGAGCAAGGCAAGTGACCCTTGACCATATTGATCCTATGTGCTATCTTTTTCTCTTTAATTCACATATTGTTCTGCATGCTTTAATATTGTTTCCTGAGCTATATACCTTTAGGATTTTGGTTCATACTTGGTTAGTTATGCTTAGCCATGCAGTCTTGAGAATCGTACAAATACCTTTGTGATGTTGAGTTTGG
>JBNKNM010000528.1:0-718 GCA_050293845.1 Pseudobacteriovorax sp.
ACTTTCACCAATAGAATTTCAAAACTATCAATTTTCACCCATTGCCATCTCGGCTATAATAAAACTGGATATAAAACCCAAGCGATCAAGGAGGATCGTTATGGATATTCCCCAAGCTGATATCAAAACCATTGGCCACCTTGGCCTTATTGTTGCCCTCTTTAAAACCCATGAGATCATTGAAAAAGTTGATGCCCTGCTACCCAAAAGAAGTAACCATCAGATTTTGACTCATGGTCAAGTCCTTCTCGCTATGGTGCTACAGGGTTTTGGCTTTGCCAGTAAAAGACTCTATCTTTCCAAGGAATACTTCTCCCACTTGGCTTTGGAGGATCTTTTTGGCCCCGATATAAGGCCAGAACACTTTAACCAAAACACCCTGGCTCGCACTCTGGATGCCATTTACAAGTATGGGGCTACGCAACTGTTTACTGATGTGTGCCTAGACGTTGTTCTTGATCCCAAAATTTTAAAGAAGATGATTTTCATTGATACTACTTCTTTCTCGGTAACAGGTAAACGCTACAAAAATAAAGGCTCTATCAAGCTCACTAAGGGTTATTCAAAAGACTATAGGGCCGATCTAAAACAGCTGGTCTACTTGCTGGTCTCCTCAGAGGATGGCATTCCTATTCTCGGCGAAGAGAAATATCAGAATTTGGTGTTTGAGGTAAGAGAGTCGGCATCGCTGACAGCCTCTTTTACCCCATCCTTAAAC
>JBNKNM010000529.1:0-717 GCA_050293845.1 Pseudobacteriovorax sp.
GGTACACGTATTTGGAAAGCTAGCAGCGTCGATTATGCTAATGATGGGAATTTGAACTGGTTATTCGAATAATATATGTTGTGCTATGAATGCTAGCGAAAGAGAGCTTATGCAAATTTTTCATCAAATGAATTGTCAAATGTAATTTGGAAATTATTCCCATTATTAAATATAAAAGTGGGGATAAAACAATGAGAAAATAAAGCAGCTTGTTTAAGGGTCAACCTTGTAGTCACATGTAGCTTGCTTCACTGCTCCCATAAAATCAGTGGCCTTAACTTCCTATCCACCAGAGTGATTTCCTTTGATCTTAATATAGGAAGGGACGTTTCCTTTCGGGGTGTCAACTTTAATATTTCTTCTCGGAATATCAATCGATCCATTCTTCTCTTTGTCTCTTTATCCTTTGATAAGAAAGGGACAGCGCTATCTGTCCCGGGGTTCTTATTTGAAGCAAGTCGAGTTCACCGAAAAATCTTTGGCCTTGCAGCATAAATCTCATGACTGATATAGGTTCTTCCTTACATTTAACAGATAGGGGAGGTCTTACGGTGCCTTCGCTCCATCGGATGGTCAAGTCTTGGTGCAAACAAGTAGGCCTAAAGGGAAATTGTGGCAGCCACACTCTTCGTAAGACTTTCGGTTATCATCAACGGGTGACATTCAAAACTGAACTGCCAATTTTGATAACTGCTGTTAACCATACTTCGCAAAAGC
>JBNKNM010000530.1:0-716 GCA_050293845.1 Pseudobacteriovorax sp.
TTTTATATTCTTTGAGGCAGTCAAATTGCTTCAAGCCGATGATAGTCAAGACTTTTGAGTTTCGCAAAGACTCTAATATCGTCGTTGGCTGTCACAAGTATGATTGGCAACTTAGGGTTGATCCCACTTCGAGCGGAAGTTTAAAAATAAAATGTATTAGTTGGCATATTTTTTTCGCTAAGAGTTCGACTAAAACTCATCGTTATTATAAATATAAATATAGTGACATAGTAAAACTCATTAAATATGACGTGATACTTGGCGTCTATTGCCAAGGTGTCATTCATCATCAACAAATTGTTAGCTGAGTAATAGACTCTATTTACAGAGGTTTTGCCGTTTTAATGATTTAGTTTTTTTGCAAAAAAATAATTCCGTCCAATCAAAAGTCTCAAATACGTTAGTTTGAAAGCCTTGAGTATCAATGGCTGCAAAGTCGAGATCCGCTATTTCTCAATAACCTGATCAATGTCGGATTTAATTTTCTGGTTCTCGTGGAACACCTCGCATCGATCCAGGTTTTATAAACAACCTAGGATCATGCTTTCTTTTTCTACATTCATCTGCAAAAGTTCTTGCAGAGTTTATATCTGATTTGAACTTCTCATACTCGTCTGATGTTATTTTATAATACTCTGAATAGTCGACCATAGGATTTGTTACAGGAATTGACAAATAGTAATCGCCAGAAATCTCTTCAATTCCATATGTTAGAC
>JBNKNM010000531.1:0-711 GCA_050293845.1 Pseudobacteriovorax sp.
CCCGCATAAAAGCAGAGAGCATGATTAGATGTATAAATCGTAGGTTATTGCATTTCTAATTCATGTTTAATTTATTTAAATACTAAAATTGCTAGGGGTAAAGTGGTAAATGGCTAAAAGAGGTTCTTTTATTTCATTGGTGTAAATTGTGCTCAACCATGCATCTTACCACTCTTTGCACCCCATGCATTGCATTGGGGTTCATGACTCATACGTGCATCCTTGCGATAGATCACGCGGAGCACGGACGCGAAGAACCTCCGGAGCCAGCACCAGTCGAGACCGCTGACTTCGAGCAAGACCAAGGCAAGCCCCGGTGCATCTAACCGCCATCCTTGAATTTGTTTACTATTCTTCTATCTTAATTATGTTTCTTGGATGTGCATTAGGTGATAGGAGTTGAATTGATACCTTAGTTGCATTATGACACCTTTCCGATCTATCCTTGTGACCCTCTGCTAGAGCTAGGTCGTTAGCGATGGCTAGGCGTAGATGTAGGCTACGGTAGATGGCCGAGTGGTCGAAAGACCACGTGGCGGCCATAGGTCTTTTAAAGCCTTAACTCTTTAGTATTTGGCAAAGATGTGGTTAAAATGAGACCGGGCGGGGCCATTAGGGGAAAGTGGGGACAGCTGGTTGGGAAGGTCGGGGAGTGGGTATGTGGCAAGCCGGCACCTCCAAGGTTGTAGCCCCCGCCTGTGTCGATTGAGG
>JBNKNM010000532.1:0-710 GCA_050293845.1 Pseudobacteriovorax sp.
ATTTACATGGATTTTAGAAATCAAACCAAGAAGTTTTTGGGGTCAAGAAGGATTGGTTAAAATTCAAAAAATTCTTCAGAATTTTATAGGAATTTTAAAAATAAAAAGATGTGAACTTGAGTGAATTTTGGAGCACAAGAAAATGGGAAAGATTTTCTAGGCTTCCAAGGATCTGAAAATAAAAAGATTCAAGGAGAGTTTGAGGTCCAATCGACTTAGGAATTTTTCCTAAAATCTTCTAGGCTTTTCTAGGATTTTTGGAATGAAGATGAATGGTATTTGAGTTAGTTTTGATCTAGAAGTATTTCTCAAATAATTTTAGGCTTTTCCTCCTGGTTTTAAAATAAACCGAAGGCAAGGATGATGTATAAAATGATGAAAATGTTATTGATGAAACAAAGAGACTTAATCAGCGTGGCAGTGATGAGTGTTCTCGGTAATTAGCTCTAGAAATTGGAAAGGGACTTGCTCAGAAATAATGGTATGAGATTGACATGGTGGTTGACAGAGGAAATCACCTTATCTGGAGATCACAGGACTTGAGCAAGGAAAGGTCACGTAGCTGCAGGTTGCACGCCGATCAAGTTCCTGGTGGTGTTGAGACCAAGCTTGATGAATGCTTTCAGGATGCGCACAGACAACTGGCAGCAGCCATGGTGGATGATGTCCTTGCTGCATCGGGACTCCTCTTGGTGTGATTTTTGGATATG
>JBNKNM010000533.1:0-681 GCA_050293845.1 Pseudobacteriovorax sp.
CTTAAGCTTCTGACAGCTGAAGCACTTGGAACTTATTACATTTGATCGATCTCTCATTCATTCATGGGACAGTGTCTATTCCCAATCTCATCACCCTTGACTCTCAAAATATGATAGATTTGATGTGCATGCATATTATACTTCTCAATATTTTTTTTAAGTATGCCTTATGCAACAATCATGTTACCCCTATAAATTTGTCTCTCTTAGTGAGCTTAAACTCCATTACAAGGAGCTTCACCAAGATATTTCTCATTATAAACTGAAGACATAAAATTCTTAGAATTCTGATTATAGTCTGACATCTCTATTGGAAAACAGAATCTCATCTTCATAATTATCTCATCATAAGTGTGATTGCCCTGTTAGCCCCTCTTTCATCTCAACGTCTTGGATAGTTGATTCAAGGAATCAAGAATCCACATCCTCTAATCACTTGTCATGAATCTTATCTTAAAATTCCCTCTAGAGCCACATTTGTTCTTGTAGACCCACTTATAGTCTACTATGATAACTCCTTTAAAAAGTTTTTTAATTACCAAAACATATTGGTACTCATTTAGCACATTTCATCTTATCTAGCCTCAAGCCATTCAGGCGAGGAAGTGTTATTCATGGCCTCTTCAACCAGGGTGTATGAACACCCCTAATTTGAATTATTTCACTTACTTAGCGAATTTT
>JBNKNM010000534.1:0-707 GCA_050293845.1 Pseudobacteriovorax sp.
ATTAGGGCAGCCCTTGATGTGGGAGCCAAAGCCATAGATTATCGCGGATTTTACAAAAATCCAGGTCCCCAAACTGCTAAAAAAGGAGCACCGGCAGCATGAAAAATTTTATACAACCAGGCATCGTTATCACAGTCCGCAATACGCCGGTTGCTGCAAAATCCGGTGATCTTGTCGTAATCGGTCATTTGGCAGGCGTTGCCGTAACGGACGCCCGGGAGGGGGATAACCTACCCCTCAAAACAGAGGAGGTTTTCTATTTACCAAAGGTTCGCACTGATACCGTGGGAATAGGACAAAGGCTATCCTTCATTGCAGATCAAAAGAGACTGACAACTGATCTAAAGGCTGGTGAAATCGTTGCCGTAGCAATAGAGATTGCCACTAATGGCCAAACCCACGTCGCCGCAAAGCTCTTACCAACGGTCTTAGATGCCCATGTCTGATTTTGATGATCATGTGCTAGTTGCCATGGATGCAGTCTTTGAGGTCTATAAAGAAAAAGAAGATGTTATTTTAGTTAGAAAAGGTAGAGACGACTACCCCTTACGCGGTATCTATTCCGAGGTATCGCAAGACGTTACAAACGGTGGTACCGTTATCACCTCATCAGATCCCAACATCACAATTTGGGAGAAAGACCTGCCTGAGTCTCTTCATAGAACCTTCCGCTTCAAAGCTAGGGGTCTCATCTTCTCGATAAAAGA
>JBNKNM010000535.1:0-706 GCA_050293845.1 Pseudobacteriovorax sp.
ATGATGATGATGATGATGATGATGATGATGAAGGGAACGTCGTCGCACCCCCAGCACCGGCGCCCACTGCCGTGCCTGAGGAGATCATCGAAGAAGAAGACCCCGTGGAGAATGGTCCACAGGAGCTGGATGATTTGGATGACTTCGGTGATCTAGATGAGAGTCCAAATGAAGGCCGCTCTGACATGGATGAGTGGTTTCCCGAAGATGGGAGTAATGATCGAGATTGAGTCATCGAGTCTAAGTCTTTAAGTTTAGGATTAAGAATAAATTTTAGGATTTGTTTAGTTAATCGAGTTGTAATTCATAATATTCGTGCGTGAGGATTCGTTTGCTTTATTTTAGTGGTGTTCATGATTGATTTGGATCTTTGCAGTGTCGATGTGTTGTGAGGCATGTCTTGCAACGACGCCTTAATTATCTATTTTCTACAAATAAAGTTAGAATAAATGGCTTAGTTATATCTCATCTCTGTGGATTTACCACTATCCTTTTTCCCCTGCCACCATTCTTTTGGGTATTCTTTATCTCATCAATCCTCATACTTCAGATGATCAACATAAGGAACTGTGTCGCCGGCAACAATGCCGAAAACCATGGGGAGAGCAACAACCAAGAAGCTAACCCGCTGCCACCCCTCCGCTTACTCTTGAGCAAGTGCTGGCTATGCAAGCACAGATGCTTCAGACCATGCAGCAGACCCCGG
>JBNKNM010000536.1:0-706 GCA_050293845.1 Pseudobacteriovorax sp.
GGCCGCGCGCACAGACCCACTCGGCCTTATGGCCAGCCACGCGAGCCGGGCCGCCATGTCGTTCGGCCTGAGGCCGTGGGCCGAGGCCGGCCCGGTACAGTGCCCTAGTTTTCATTTTTTTTATTTTCTTTTATATTTCTAAAAATTTGTAGAAATTTTAAAAAACCATAGAAAATAGAATAAAACTCAGAAAAATATGAAATAATTTTTTATAGAATCCTTAAGAGCCAAAGAACTTGACCTCACTCCAATTTTCTCAATAATGCATTGTACAAAATTACAAGAACTCAAATACTAAAGTATTTATTTACAAATATCTATACTTGATAATATCCTAAAATTTTTCATGCATGTTCATATCATGATTATTAGTTCATTGAAAAATTTCCATAATTAATTCCTGTTTAGAATAATCACTAGGATTTAATCCTTGTTCCTATAATAAATAAATTTTAGAAAATAGAATATGCTTAGAAAAATATTAATTCTTGGTAAGAGGCTTTCCTGTACTATATAGAACCTGTAGAAAATTTGAGAGAATGTTTAGACTCTTAAATTACATGTTATTAAATTTCTAAGTCATTGTTAATTTGTAAATAAATAGAAAAGCTAGGGGTAAATTAGTAAAATGGCTTTCATAAATTAAAATGAGTAGGATGCTCGTGTTCATGCATCACATTGCACTTTGCACCCCATGCATTGCATT
>JBNKNM010000537.1:0-704 GCA_050293845.1 Pseudobacteriovorax sp.
ACTATTTCTGGATTGTGGTAGGATCTGCTAGTGATCCTAAGGACCTGTTCGTGGAACGTGTAACCATGTGAACCGCGCAAAGCACAGGGCTGATATGGGTAGGCTTAGTCAAGTAACATGTTATTTTCCCAGTTTCGCGGATGTTCGGGGCAGACGGAAAGGATGGTGTAATCCCGACCTTAGGTGATGGATGGTGTAATCCTAACCTTGGCACAAGAGGGGGCTTCTGTAGGATGTGACTTCCGCAGCGGTGAAACCTCAGTGTGGATGTTTTGCGGGCTGGGAAAATCTATGAAAAACTATGTGGTGATCTCCTGGCCATACACCTAAGGAAGTGTATGATGGGCAAAATGGAGACTCTTAGTCACCGATGGGTGATGGAATCACCAACCTGTGGGTAAAGTTGTGCAACCTCTGCAGAGTGTAAACTGTCATGATAGTCGTGCTCACGGTCATGAGCGACATGGACCTTTCACACGATTAGTTGGGGATTTCTGGTTGGGATCTCTGGTTTGGGTTGTGTCTAGTCGATCTGGTTATGGTGTGTAGCAGGTGTGAAGCCTAGGTGCATGTTTTTGGCTACATGTGGGATGCCTGAGAGCATTGGTCATTAGTGGCTACAGGTGTGACTCCTGTGAGCTTGAGGCCCTTGATTACCAAGGGAAATCTAGGTGTGTGGTCATGCTTAGTTATTGTCTAAGATC
>JBNKNM010000538.1:0-701 GCA_050293845.1 Pseudobacteriovorax sp.
CTGAACTGCTTCCTCTTACCGGTGATGCCGACGGGGGTTGTCAATGGGAAGTTCAAACTGATGAGGGTTGGACTCCGTATTAGGACCCTCAGGCTTAGAGCGCCGATGGATGGCATTCTCTTTTAGGGCAAAGAGAATGTTCTGACCGTTGAGAGAAATCGCTTCCGCAAACTCTGATTTATCTCCTGAAGCATAATTTTGGCTTCAAACCTCTTCTGTATAACTAATACATGAACCTAAGTTGTAATAACTTCTACTTGAATTTATAATATGGTATTGTACTTATGTGTGTTGATTGTGTTCTCGCTTCACCGAGAATCGCTCAAGTTGATCCTGGAGACGAACCCCTTTTTGAGGTGGTTTTGTCACAGTTGATACCAGAGCAAACTTGAGGTAATACACTAGTACCTAAAAATCACAACTACACTTTGTCGGTGAGGATCATTAGCCCATATAAGGACTATAGTAGTCTCTTAAGGTGACAAGCTAACATATTTTTCATATACCTCTCCAAAATTGCATCAATGAAGGTATGCGGTGATTTTTGATGTGATAACCTTCTTTTGTTATTTATGGACTTATTTTTTGTTTGTGGTTTTAGTAGAACTATTAGGACTTGCGTATGCTTCTTTTCTATTTATGAGAATTATTTTATTGTTTATGTTTACATGTAGGAACTTGTTAGTGAAAATCCCACTAGG
>JBNKNM010000539.1:0-700 GCA_050293845.1 Pseudobacteriovorax sp.
CCAAAATCATTGATGCATATGAGATGTTAGTACACCCACGTGCGACATTTTATCCCTGCATGTCTGAACTCTTTGGAGGCATTGTTGTGATTCCTACTGTATTAATCAGTTATGATGATGTGGAGGTTGCTATCAGGAGGAAATGAATATAATTGACTACTTTCTCTACACTAAGGTATGATTATGGCCCTGTTTGTTACAGATCCTAGCTCCTGCTTAGATAGAATCAGATGAGATATGACAAACGCTGCAGAATCAGAAGAAGTGATTCTTGCCTGATTCTGAGAAGTGATTCTCTGAAATGAACTAAGGAGTTGAGAGCTGAAAAAAATAACTTCTTCTGATTCTGAGAAGTGATTCTCTATTCTGATCCTAAAAATTTATCATAGAGAATCACTTTCAATCACAAAATCACTTCATAGGAGAATCAGGAGCTGGAGCTGTGCCAAACGGGGCCTTAGTCTAGTTTAGTCATGAAGCCTATATATATGTAACCCCTTAGGGGCTGTTATTCATCAATCAATCCAATCATCCATTATTACTAACACTAACATTAAACACAGAAACAACACAAAGCAAATAAAGTACAATTTCTAAGCTACACGCATAAACTAAAATATAGCAGAATAGCAAGTAGCATCTAGCCCAATTACTAAACCACGACCACAAACATAGAATTTAGCAGTAGCCCATTTTTTAA
>JBNKNM010000540.1:0-699 GCA_050293845.1 Pseudobacteriovorax sp.
ACTGTTGGCTAGCACAGCCTGATCAGGAATTTGACCACAAATTCCTTGGTGTGGCCGCATTTTGTTGGGGTAAACGGAGCGAGCTTCACACCTATCGCCACTTTGCAATGTAAGTCGTTGAAATTTTAATGTACAACTCACACTATCTTCCAGGGAATTTATGTTAACTAATAATTCTAATTAATTAAGTAGTTCAACGAGAAAAATCCCCAAAAGTACTGATTTATCTGGATTTACAACCAGATGATCAAGCTATAAATTTGCCGGAGTATGGTATGTTTTAGCAATTGCCTGGGAATTTATGTTGCAAAATACAAGCTCTAAGCCAAACCAAATTGATCTCGTCAGAAATCGACTCTAAAACTTAACAAATCTGGACCATGAACTGGTCGTGCTAGCCCAGAAAATAAATTGGGAAGTCTTGATTTAGATGTTATTGAAAGGGTATTCTCAGGCATCCATATTAAGAAAATGAAAGCCTGGGGAAATGATTTATATCGTTTTGACTTTCATGTTTATGAATCAAAACATTATGACAAATAATTCCTAGATTAAGCGGGTGATTTATGGTTAGAGTTCTTTGCAATCATGAATCGCTTCTTTCAGTAAAAGATACCTACCACCTAGGCAAAGTCAACAAAACAAACTAATATAGCTTATTTTTTGCATCTTACATTTCATTTTTAATCCTATGCAATT
>JBNKNM010000541.1:0-699 GCA_050293845.1 Pseudobacteriovorax sp.
CATCCAGTATTCTCCATTTTCCCCTAATTGCCCCGCACAGTCTCATTTTAAACCATTCTATCATCTATTCAAGTTTTCAACATTCCTTTCATGAACCAGGGTATCAAAAAGCCTTAAATCTCACGAGTGGAGTCTGCCACTCAACTTCTAGCGGAGTTCTATCCACTAAGCATAGCATTACTAACGGATTTTCCACCACGATAGGATCAAGGATAACCTGAAAAGAGTAGTAATGCATTTCTAGGGTTTCAGTAAACTCCTATAACATAAATGCACAAATCAAATAATAACTTAAGGACAATTATAAAGTAAAATCCTTAGAGGGGTGATATGCACCGGTGCTTGCCTTTGCTTTGGAAAGGAAGAAAGTTAGTTTTTCATAAGCTTCACGAATGCTGAACCTCAAGCTTCGACTTGGCCTTTCCTTCTCGACGGCGTAGACAACCCTAAGTCATAATGAGATGCATGATTTAAATAAAAGCAAGGATGATACGACTAGCCAAGGGTGGTTTACATGATACGGCTCGCTAGGTTTCAGGGATTAAGAAGGTTAATTACTTTGGTTTCAAGGAAAACCTTCATTAACTTCCAAGAGTTAAGCCTTAAGTGGGTGGGAGCGGATTCAGAAAGTAAACGGCTCAAGATGCACTAACAACATGGTTTGAGCAGTTACTTAGGGCTTGGGGTCATAAACAAGGC
>JBNKNM010000542.1:0-696 GCA_050293845.1 Pseudobacteriovorax sp.
GGAGAGGAATCGATGAAATATCCGGAGGAGATGGTGGAGGACGTCACGGGGAGACCGGGGATGTCCTCGGATGGACCGGGATCGAAGTGCAAGGCCTCCCCACAAGGAGGGTACTTTTCACCTTGAGAGAGAAAGAGAGAGGATGTGTTTTTCGTGGGTGTGCAAATGAAGGGGTGAGAAGAGGAAGAGAAGATAAGGCTGAAAAGTGGATCTGCGGGCGCGCCGGGCGGTCTGACCGCGGGTACGGGCGGTCTGACCGCGCGCCATACAGAGCCTGGCGGTCAGACCGGCCGTCCCTGGTGGTCCGACCGCCGGCTACTGTTTTTTTTTCATTCCAGCAGCCACACAAATTCATTCCAAATGTGCACGGGTAAAATCCTCTAACCACTTCATCTTTCTTCCAAGAATACCATATAACTCCACAATATCTCTAAGCACTTGAATTTTGATGGTCCAAAAGATGATCCTTGATCTCTTGAGGATGAATATGAGCAATAATAACAAGATATGATAAAATGCATATGACAAGAATATGAACCACACGATGATTTTAAAAAAAATTCAAGAAAATCGCCCAATCGTGGAGAGATGAAAGATTTTGGAAATATATGAGTATGAAGTACCTTTAGGAACCAATATATATGAAATATATGATTCTAAGGATAGTACTCACTAGATGCCATACGGGGATAATAA
>JBNKNM010000543.1:0-694 GCA_050293845.1 Pseudobacteriovorax sp.
CTACAATGCCGGGCGACTCGACAGCATGACATCACACTGCTGACCGAGTGCAGCATGGCAGGAGATAAGACCAGGCGTGCCCATGTTATTGAAGACATCATTTGCTACTCCTAGCCATTAGTGTCCTACTGCATAGGGTTTTACCTGCCCCAGGGCCACATATCGGACCTTGGGTCTCATTGTAACTGCCCGACCTTGAGATATAAAAGGTCCGGACAGACACCAGTACCAGACAAGTTCTCTGAACCTTGAGACTCTTTTAGGCAGGTTCAACTCATGGCTTGAACAGCGCACACACAGCAATACAACACAGTCTCCCATGGACGTAGGGTATTACGCTCCGACGGCCTGAACCACGTAAATCTTCGTGTCCACTACGTTCATCCATAGCTAGCGACCAAGAGACCAAAGCTCTCTCCAACAAAAGAACCACAGTGGGCTACTCCTGTAGCGGCACCGGTGAAAGTGTCGTAAAACCACTTCGACATTTGGCGCGCCAGGAAGGGGGGCTTGGTGTTTCTGTGGAAGCGAGGCTTCTACTACTCTGAGTCGTCGTCCCCGCGATGACAAGGTGGCTTCACAGCTTGAGGCTCGAGGTGGCTGCTGTGTAGCAACAGCTTCACCTTCTTCGCGCTCCCATGTAGGTTCACTCCCATAGGCGAGTTGGTGCTCCAGCAACTGCTCAACCATGACG
>JBNKNM010000544.1:0-693 GCA_050293845.1 Pseudobacteriovorax sp.
ACTTTGAATCACACCTAGTCTTTTCGTTAAAGTATAAAAGTTTACATCCCAACCTATTCCGAAGTATTTTTCAGGGAAAAGCCGAGGATCATCGGGGTTCCAGTAATTTTTGAGTGCATTGTTTATATCCCAGCGCATTGGTAGTCCAAGAACTTTCTTTAACTCAGTTTGGTTTCCACTCATTATTCCGTTGACCTCATAAGTTTCGCTAATTTATGTAATAATTTGTTATCATGCTCACTATATTACAAGTGTAAAATACTAATCAATTGGATTCGACTCTGATAGTTTTTACCCATTATCAATGAGATTAATTTTTTATATCTCTCAGAATGCTTCAAAATGAGGGACCAAAAGAAAAAGGAACCTCCGGAGTTTTTGCAACATTCTAGCTTGTGAGGTCGCTGGGTTGCGGGAAACACAGCTTTAGGAAGGCTTGAGCAGTGTGTTGGGTGTGCCCTTTAACGAAATAAGGGATTGTTTTAATTGGATAGACTATGCTTGGACAGTAGCATAAGGGTTATACAGCATGCGTCAGGGATTGGTAATCCTTGGGGTGTGAAGCCTGTAGACAATGTACTGGCTTCTGCCATCCACAAGGCGGTTGACCAGGCTAACCCTGCGACCTAAGCCAACGTAAAGGAACCTATGCAAACGTCGTTAACTGCAAAGGGTGAAATGTGGATGATACAC
>JBNKNM010000545.1:0-692 GCA_050293845.1 Pseudobacteriovorax sp.
GAGTCAAACACTTGAGGGATGTCATGCCTTCTAGAAAGAATTGGAACAATAAAAGCATAGCTCAATTCTTTGTCACCTTGTATGTTAAGGAGAGGGGGGATACAAGAAATTTTCATTGGATGATAAAGGAAAGGCGATATGAGATCACCTTTGAGCAATTTGCTAGGCTCTTTGGATTTGGATGGAATGATGCAAACCATCTCAAGATTCACTTTGCACTCTGCCTTGATGCAAGCAAAATGAGATTCATGTACCCTAGCAATAAAAGAGGGAGTGTGGGAACTACTTCGGATCTTCTTCCCTTCTATGCCTACTTGAACCATCTTTTTCAGAGGATGATGACTCCTAGGGAAGGCGATAGCTCAAATATTTCCTCCTACAACCAAAATCTTCTAGTGGCAATGGCTCATCGTCCCCATGGATTTGAGTTTTCTATGTTTGATTTTATTTGGGGGAGATCAAGGCAATATCGGAGAACCCTCTCAAGAGTTGTGGATATGCACCCTACATTATGCATATGATTGAGAGGGTGATGGGTCGGACCTTTGGGTATGATAGGGAACATCACCCACTGTGGATTAAGAATGACCTAAGGCACCCGTGGAGGAAAGGAGAGCAATGTCACCTCATTCTTCACCACCTAGAGTTGTTAGAGGGAGAGGGCAGCAAGGAGACAAGCCTCTGTCCCCTAT
>JBNKNM010000546.1:0-685 GCA_050293845.1 Pseudobacteriovorax sp.
ATCTTGTAGCTATCGTATAGCGTCCGGTGAATGTTTCTGAAGCCTTCTTTTTCTATCAGCCGTTCCGCGACACCGTCTGCATAGATAAATCCATCCAGTCGGCCTTTATCGACCTTCTTAAGACTGCACAGTACGCATGCGGATGGCGAGATTTCATGCGGAAACAAATTAACATGGGTTACATCGGTTTCTAGGCTTTTTCCTTCCAATTGATCAGGCGTTAATGGGTTGTTAGCATTAGAAAAAAGTAAAAATTTAACCTTATCTAGTGTGACAGTTGAAAAAGAGTAGGGAAGGTTTTCCACATTCTTAGGTTCGATTAATGGAAAATGGAAATCGACAATGCCTTTTACCACTGAATCGATCGATCGGATAAAGGGCCTTACTTTGAAATCAATTTTGATCCCTGAAACTTTTTCATACTCTCTTATAAAGTCGCATAATTCACCCTTTTCACCCTCTTCAGATACGCTAGGCATCTGCCCAACACTGCCTTTGATTACTTGGGGGAACTCAGAGTCTCTAGCAAAACCCACCTGATTGAAAAGAAAAAATGAAACCCACAATTTAATCATGTCACCACTCATGTTGAAAGACATTCAAAATCTAAATAGTCTTTTCGGTTAAACGGTATCTATCAAAATAGGAGCTTACACCCAAAATATTTTCAATCAGGGATGGGATT
>JBNKNM010000547.1:0-684 GCA_050293845.1 Pseudobacteriovorax sp.
CAAATCTCTACGAAACCAAATGTTAAGATCATCAATCAAAATGACAGTACGAATACACCTAGGTCCTTAGACAATCAACAAAAACATAAAATATTGCTTTATTACATCTTACACACATAATATTCATGAATGATCAAATTTTTTTACTTTGTTGTATGTTACTACGTGGATTTGGATAGAGATAAAAAGACAATTAATTAGCATTATTGATGATTGACATAAAGAAGGTTACTGTCTGAATTTGGAAAGAAATTCAAAGGTAATTAATTAATATGGAAGGTTTATGGAAGAGAATATTTGCATGTTGTGGATTTATACGCCGGGGCTAGAAAAGCCTGAGTGAAAAAAACAAGATATTTTTTCTTTTTCTTGGGATTTTGAGGGTTGCAACATTTATCTTTGTAAAATCAAGTTTTTTCATACCCGAGATTGACAACAACAAAATCATAAAATATTGCTTTGTTACATGTTACATACGTAATATTCATGGATAGTCCAAATTTGTTGCTTTGTTGCATGTTACACACATAATATTCATGTATGGTCCAATTTTTTTCTTTCTTGTATCGTACTACGTGGATTTGGATAGAGATGAAAATGAAATTAATTAGCATTATTGATGATCCGCACAAAGAAGGTTACTGTCTGAATTTGGAAAGAAATTCAAAGACAATTAAGCAATAT
>JBNKNM010000548.1:0-683 GCA_050293845.1 Pseudobacteriovorax sp.
GGAAAATTGATAAGACTCTTGATCTATCATTTCTAAGAAAATATACAGCTCAACTTTACTCTGCAGGTACAGGTAGACCCTTCATAGATCCTGAAACATTTGTCAGAATGCAAATAAATAATTGCCTACCTTTACGGGATTGTATCAGATCGCTGTTTGTGTGAAGAATGTCACCTAAATATTGCTTACAGATGGTTCCTACGGATTCCAACGATGGGTCAGTGGGAAGAAAAGCTCCCTAAGTTGCCTCTCCTGACCCGACAAAGAAGGTGATGATGAGTGATAAAGTCTGAGTGCATATTCCACTGAAAGTGGGCATCTAATCCAAGCTCTTTTAAGGGAGCTTGGTATTATTGAGAAGTCTATATAGATCGTTTGATCATTGTAGAGCAGTCGTTATTTAGTTTCTGATTGAACATATAACGAAAAGGGAAAGTTACCATCAGCCCCTACAAATATCGCGTCTGGCACTTCAATCACGAATTCGTGGCTACCAGCACTCATCGCACCAAGCTCAATGACACGGGTATCAATTCTATCTCCGGGACACCAATTACTGAATGACTGCCATTGTTCGTCGGTTCGAGGAAAGTAACCATAGATACCGTTTAGCTGTGTATTGTAAACACGGTATGGCTCGCAGCTGGTACGACCAGGCTTATATTGCAGCACACTGTCACCAT
>JBNKNM010000549.1:0-682 GCA_050293845.1 Pseudobacteriovorax sp.
TTCTATAGTAATTATCCTTTGTTTTAGAAATATAACCGGAGTCTAAGAGGCCATCGAATAGCCGATTTCCAGATTTTTCTTCAAAGACTAGGCACCAGTCGAGAATTTCCTCCTTAGTAGCTTCCACTTTTCCTTCCGACTGTGAGCCGTGCCATAATCGAGGTAGTGGTCCAATAAGAAAACTTTCCTCAATCTGAGAAAGAAATGCTAATTTCTTCAGCCTGCTATCACCAAAAGCGTGTTCTTCAACATTTAGTCTCATAATAAAAACCTTTGTAGATAAAGTGTTAATGCGAGCCTGGGTTAGAGGCTCGATGTGAAAAACTATCTAGATCGTTAAATTCTCCTTTCCTCTAAGATTTGCGTAAGGTGGTTAAGATGTGCCTTGACAAGCTTTAGGGTGTCATTACAATGTTTGCCGTAAGTCTTCTTGGAAAACTCAAGAATCTCTTTATTCTTCAGCGCAGTAAGTAGTTCCCTTTGGAGATCATCAACGTCCATGCTTCCGATCTCTTCTTGTTCTTTAGATAATAACGATGCCCTCAAATCTTCAATGTCTTCTAACTTCACAAGGTCCTCCTATAATTAAACATCGCCTAATCGGCGTTTTGAATTTTGTTGTTGATATCGTCGATCTTTATACTTGACTCTGTTTTGATCGATTCTGCTTCCAGATCCACTG
>JBNKNM010000550.1:0-680 GCA_050293845.1 Pseudobacteriovorax sp.
GGTGTATCTGGAGTCTTTTCAGGGTTATCTTTTTGAAAATCTAAAATATTTGAAGTACTATTTTCCATAGCATATCCCAATTATTTTTATTGAGAAGCTTCTCGGTAAAAATTAAATCAGGATTTAGTTGAATTCGATTACAGGCTAAATAGTAATAATATGTTCAGTGACAGCTGCAATAGAATCGATAACTTCTGATTGAGTCATTTTTTCCTCTAGTATAGTGGTATGATTTTAATACATTTAGAAAACATTTAGATCATTTAATGATATTTCTATTTAGAGATCAAGTATTTTCCTTTTGTAGCCTATCTTTTGCGTGATTTATCTAGCTATTAATCATCTAAATTTTATCAATTAAACGACAGTTTGATATCAATGATTAACTAGATTAGTATCAATTATTAGTTTTGAAGCTATCAATTAGCTATTATCGATCTATTTATTAATTGATAAGATATAATTGAAAATTTACGATGACTGACTATTATCAAGCTAATATGCTAAAAATCAGAATAAATTTTGCTTTGCAATCTGACACTACGGAACATTAGATAGGTAAAAACACCAGCTTTTCATAAAAAAGACGCACTGATCCCATGGTTGTCGAATATCGGGATTACTGTGCTGTGGGAGGCTCGGGGTACATATCGAAGGTTTCAAACTCAGGATAGTCGATC
>JBNKNM010000551.1:0-671 GCA_050293845.1 Pseudobacteriovorax sp.
CTACTGAAGAATCTCTGAGAGGAGTCGATAAAGATAAGAAGCTCAACGCAGCCGAGAATTCTTCTACAAAATTTTCTTGATGTGTCAAGATTACCACGTCTGCTGTGACAAGTTCTTCAGTCGCACCGGCAACCTAAATCTTTAGGTATGGAGATGGTCTTGCTCACAAACCTAAAATGTGACGCTCTTACTGGGAGAATAAACCGGTAGTTATCTCACATTTCATTTTCCGCCCTTCTTCCACCATTGCATATTTGATTTTTATCTCTCCCCCTTTCATCCACCATTTTTATTTACTCCTTTTCCATAACATGTTTATTTCATCATTGCATAATATAAAATCAAAAATTTCAAAAAAAAAATAAATAAAAAGAACTTTGGAAAAGGATGAAAGGAATTTGCTTTACTTTTGATGCTTTTGGTCAGTGGAGTGAGCATGATAGGAGCAAGATGAAGTGGAGGATGAAAGTAGGAATTGAGTGGAGGCCAAGCATGGCTGGTCGGCCAAAGATTGGTGGCCGGCTGGCCACCTTCTCCCTCCTTTCTTCATTTCCCCTCCACTATCTACCCCTTTAGCTCAACCACCACACCTTTGGGACAAAGTAGAGGGCAATGGCCACATGGGATGGCCACCCAGCCACCATCCTTGGCCGATCGGCCAACTCTTGGCT
>JBNKNM010000552.1:0-670 GCA_050293845.1 Pseudobacteriovorax sp.
TAGCACTGCAAGCAGGGCCTATTGGGGACATCATAGTAAAGCATGACATACTTCTATAGTAGATCTTTGTAACGACATGTAGTGATCTCTGGGCCATACACCAAAGGAAGTGTAAAGAATGGCATGAATGAAGTTTTCTAGTCGCTTAGCAAGCGATGAAATCACTACTTGTGAGTACAGGGCACTACCTTTGTAAAGTGTACAACTATCATGATAGCCGAGCTTGCAGTTACAAGCGGTCTGGGATCCTCTCTAGATTAGATGGGTATTAGATGTGATTGGTTTTGGTGAGAGTGTGAGACTTTGTGTTAACCTTTGTCTTCTGTTGGACAATAACCTTTATTTTCTGTTGGACAATAACCTTTGTTTTCTATTGGACAACAATATTGGTCTTCGGTGGGACTATATCTTCTGTTGGACATTACCCTCTGTGGACATATTTTACTTAATTGGGATATTGGGTAGTTCAACCTTCAATTTTCACGTAGTAAATAGAATGCTAATAACTTGTGAGTCAAGTGTAGGTGCTTTTCTGCATTTAAACTTATTATAGCTTTACCTTTGATATTATATCCTGCATATCATTATTTCCTGCACTTGCTGAGTACCAACCATAAGTGTACTCAACCTTGCTATTTCCCCATGCTACTTGAACCTGCTGCTTAGAAGA
>JBNKNM010000553.1:0-666 GCA_050293845.1 Pseudobacteriovorax sp.
GAACCCTTCGAGATAGAGCTAGTGGTTCCTGAGAGCCCAACTGCTCAGGACTCGCCAGCTGAAGAGCAACAACCAGAGGACCATGGCACAGAAGACAAGATCGATGAAGAGCAACCTCCACCGAGCGATACCGAACCTGAGAAGATGTACCGGGATGCTGACGAGGTGGAATCCTTCGGAGCTGAATATCTGATCATCGCTGGCAGGCTTCGAGCTTTGCTGGAGCATCTAGGCATCACCACCGCTCCTCGGTACAGAATAAAGGAAGTCCCACGTTCCGGACGAGTGGAGTTCAAGGCCATCGCAGAGATTTTTTTCAGATCCCGGATTCTCTGCCGACACAAGGGACCAGCCTTCAGGACCACTTACCCGGATGCAGTAGCTGATGCTGCATGGCAGGCGATCACCACCTATAGCCGAAGATATCATGATGAGTTGAAGAACACCGTCTACCACTTGCTACCACAGAGGAAGCGAAACCAGTTCAAGGTTTCTGGGGTCAAGACCGATGTTCCTAGGATGCTTATGGTGCATCACCAGGATGTGGTTGTGGAGATGAGCACCCGTCTGCAGACCGCCCAACAGGAGATTCAGAAACTCCGCGACCGGCTCAGAGACTCGGATGCGACAATTAGAGCATACCAGAGGATGGTAGCTGGGGAAGCT
>JBNKNM010000554.1:0-662 GCA_050293845.1 Pseudobacteriovorax sp.
AGGCGGTCAAGGCAATTGGTGGTGAACTCCAAGCTGCCAAAATAGATGGTGCTACCTGGAGTGAGACCAATGCTGGTCGGGTAGTTGTCATTGGCAACGAAAGAAATTTTGGTGAAAGAACTATCAGAACATCAAGAGGAAAAGCACACTGTAAATCCCCCTTCCTGACGTGGCAACTATCAGTTTTTTTGCACCAGCAAGATACATGGTGGTCAAGATCACGCGTTCTAGTTCCGAGATGGTTTTGTGAACTACAACACACACTATGATCAATCCTGGTTCAGATCCCTTCTTCGAGGTAATAGCACTACGTCCAGCGGTTTGATATTGAAGATGAACAGAGATTACAATGGGGTGAGCAGAGCGCTCAAGAGGTTCGCATGAAGAAGAAGGGGACTAATCTCATCTCCCCTCTACCTAAAGGGTAGGGGGCCTTTTATAGACCGAGAGGTGGTCGGATAACTATGAGCTATTAACTTTTACATCCTGGAAGGGATTTACATGACCAGTGGGTCCAAATACAAGATAGTTGGTTGGAGGCTTCTACTGTGTTTGGGCCTGTTCTGGAGACTTCCTGATGACGAGGTGGATGGTACCCGAGATGGTTCCGTAAGCCACATCCTAGCGGGGCCGGCTTTGCTTCGCTTCTAAGTCTTCGTGGT
>JBNKNM010000555.1:0-634 GCA_050293845.1 Pseudobacteriovorax sp.
CTCCGGTTTGCCAAACCGGACAGTCCTGTTTTGACAGACTTGCTTCGAAGCTTCTTCTTTTGGATAGACAGCTATATTATGGCCTTTTTTCTTTGCAACCGAAACACCTTCTCTGAGATAAGCTTCTTTGTCTTCTAGAGGGCTTTGCTTGATCACTTTTCTTGTTGGGATATTCAGATTAGAAGTATCCCAATGTTGGGCACTCAAAGAACTTGACATGAGCCTTCTTCTTGATCTTGGGCTTATCTCTCTTTTGATAAGATTTCTTTAAGTTGATTTGAGGCAACTTGGTATATGTGACGATTGATCCCTTCTCAAGCTTTTTCACCATGTGATCACGGTTATCTTGAGATGGTTGCACATGACCTTTGCCTTTCAATCGACTCAATTACATCTTTAGCATTTCATTTTTTCTCTTGAGCTCATCATTTTCACTTGCAATAAGACTATCACAAGTTTCTACAAGTACATGCTCATCACATGATGGCTTTGCTTGAGAGCAACAAGAGTTAGCACAAGATAAATCAATAGAAGGTTGTGCACATGTGCAAGTGTGAGATTGAAAATCTTTTACCGTTGTAATCGTAACCTCATGAGCTAATTCTAGCAATGCATATGAGTCCATAAACTCTTT
>JBNKNM010000556.1:0-660 GCA_050293845.1 Pseudobacteriovorax sp.
TGCGCATTGACATATTGCACCTCCGATATTCATGAAAGTTATCGGAGAGTTGTTAGGTTTCTTTAGGAGCACTACAGATTCACCTGACTTTTAAAAATTCTAGTACCTGGTATCGAATCTCGTCTATGCAACTGAGAAATCACACAGGTTCGAATTACAACATCAAAATTTTGAAATAGATTAGAAACAGAATATCAAACTATCTTATTTATGTATGTTTTCAAATAGCTGGATGGCTGGAGTTACGATTTTAAAAGACAATTCATCTTTCTTTAGAGCAATATATAGACCAGTCGGGTTTCACTATGAATTCTTGGACTTAGCTATCAAATATAGATCAGAACAAAAATAGGCACTAATGGGATGAATCCCCTCAAAATTAGGTTATTGTAGTAACCTCATAATACCACTTCGTGGCTTTTGAGGTGGATTCATCCCATTAGTGCCATAGGTTTTGGCATCCAGGCTTAAATGTGCTTACAGATTTCTCATTTGAAAGCAATTACCTTGTCGGATTTAAGATTACACGAGTTGAAAAAGGTTACTTAGTGAATTTACCACGCCCAAAAAGCCTCACCGCCCAATAAGCCAACGTGGTTCGAACCCGGTCCATATTATTAGCTTTATTCGCCAACTTGAATAGATTATCAGCTTCAGCCT
>JBNKNM010000557.1:0-658 GCA_050293845.1 Pseudobacteriovorax sp.
TTATATTAATAGCATGGAAACCACTCAAGCTGGATTCTAATGTCACCAGACTGTTTAACTACGGCAGATCCATTGCCACGGGATAGATTTTTTAGGGTTGTCACAGTCTTCAGGTTTAGAGCCCGATCTACATCACAGCTTAAGGCCTTGTTAAAATTGCTCTCCACATTGAGTTCGCCTTTGAATCTCGACAATTCAAGAGATTGGCTCGAGGTTAGGGCAGCACCCTGCTCATAAACTGAGGTTGTAATTTTGGCAACGGCTCCATCTTTAATGTTGGTAGCTATATGATATGATACGTTTTTAATGCGATAGCTCCATCCTTCGGGCTTATAGATATTGATAGATGACTGGCAAAAATTTCTTGTAATGGTAGCGTTTTCTGTTAACTTCGAATGCATGTCAGGAAGCAAAATCAAAAGGTCCGAACCTTCTGCTACCGCTACCGGGTTGGCATCAGGGCAACCAGAGCCATTCGCAATAATGCTGTCAACTTCTGTTGCGGGTGAGGGAATCTGGTCTTGAGCAGACACATTTAAACTGATGAATAGTGCTGGGATTGCAGATAATATATTGATAAGTTTCATAAGTATCTCCCTTTGTTTGTTACTGAGGCCAAAGTAGATAAGTTGCCTAAAAAAGTCTAGGCTTACAGAAC
>JBNKNM010000558.1:0-657 GCA_050293845.1 Pseudobacteriovorax sp.
GCATAAAGAACCGAGTCTCTTGCTGTCCGTGATGCTTGAAATGCTTCTTGGATGAACTTCTCAGCAGCCATAAGCTGACCAGTTTCCTTCAGATAAAGGACTTTACGAATAAGTGCAGAGTAGTGACTATCTATCTTACTGGAATCGGCAATAGATTTGATATCTTCGCTGCCATTACCTGTAGGGATTGTAGTAGTTTGTGGCAAGGGATTTCCGTCCTTTTACAACAAATCTATCGTCATAGGGAATCTTCCAAAAAGCTAAGGTATTCTCATCACCTTCCACAGCGCCACTTTCATTGGCAACGGTATTGAATACGATTTCTATATTTTGCTTCAAATGGTTTTACTGGCTCTTCAGTAGGTGAATCTCAGCTTGTTGTACTGATAAGATTTTTTGCTGGGTCGTACCCGCAAATAGAGATACCTGCCTAAATAGCATCAATAAAGTGAATAATTTTAATAGCAATTTCATCAAAACTCCACTTTAAAAAAGGGGATTACTCTAGTTCATCTTGAAGAACCCTAAAATCAGTTTGGAATTAATCCCCTTTTCAGACAGCGCGATGGTATTTCGAGTGAAAATTTCCTAAAATTAGCGGTAGACTTGCCCGAATTTGCAGCATCAACAACGAAATTACCGCTAAAAATTCCATAA
>JBNKNM010000559.1:0-657 GCA_050293845.1 Pseudobacteriovorax sp.
CTCCAGCAGAGAAACCAGGCATACGCAGGAAACGATCGCCACGATGATGACGTGGACTGTAACCAAAGTGTCTGGGCACAAAGTTGTTCTCTCGTGAAGCAAAACCAAATGAGCAATGGTTAGGTTTATGAGATAAAAGAGACAAAGCACGAGAAGAAGTGTAAGGCAAAGCACGAGAGTAAGAACAAGGCGGAACACGAGAATAAGAATGATGTGGAAAATCAATGAACTCATTATGATATGAGTTTCTAGCATAGTTAAAAAGTCTCTTCTCAATTCTCTTGCGCCGGAAGCAAAACTCATCCAAGTGACCAGCACGGCCACAAAACATGCAAATAAAAGCTTCCTCTCTCGGCTTGGGGGTTTCTTTCCTTGCTTCTCTCTTTGGGTTGAAAGATGGCTTTGGGTTGGATGGGTAGTGAGTTTTGGTGGATTTGATTGTTGCTTCCTCTTTATGGTAGGTGGAGCTAGGAATAAACTTGGGAGCACTCTTCTCACCCTTATCCTCACACCTCTCAAACCCAACACCCAATTTGTATGTGGACTTGGTTGCACTCTCCTCAACCCGGCTCAAATCCTCCTCGATCATTTTCTCGCTCAAAACAGTTTTCTCAAGATGTGCAATCAAATAAGCGACCTCCTACTGTAGCTGGGTGT
>JBNKNM010000560.1:0-656 GCA_050293845.1 Pseudobacteriovorax sp.
CTATATCTCGGTGACCGGCGAAATCCGTCAAGCCGAGGATCAAAGCGACAACACGGGGGTCTGGGGAGACGACCGATGTGGTGGTGGTAGCTTCAGCGAATGGCTACACTGCAACGGTTCGATCGGCTTCGGGTTGCTGGACTAAGCGCTTCGCGCAGCTTTTGGTCACGCTATAATGCACAGGCTGCTCATGCGACTGGAACGATGCTCAGCTGCCCCTCCTTCAGATGCCGAGGGTGGTGGAATCGGCGCTGCTCATTAGGCACCGTTTCCGGTCGCGACGGATCTTGCGAATAGCGGGACCGACACTGCGGATCGCCCGGTTCCGTCGCAAAGTTTTACCAAGCTAAAGCGATAGCTTCCAGTGGACACAGTTATGCTGCGAGCGCCATAAAGCGCTCATGAGGAGTCTTCCTGGTGTTACTAGCTGATACTGAAATAATTGTTTTGGAAAAAGATACAGATGAATTTAATAATTTAGGATGGGGATTTAGCTCATCTAATATAGGCTTAATTCCCATTGAAACAGGAACTCCAATTCGGATAGTAGCCACTAGATACATTTGGGACAGGTAGATAAATCTATGCCAAAAGTCATCTTTTCAATTCATAATGAATATTGCCATCATCATTTAAGCTTATACGCTCGTGAGACA
>JBNKNM010000561.1:0-657 GCA_050293845.1 Pseudobacteriovorax sp.
GAGGCTTGTGTGAAGTTCTTTCCTCAAAATCCAAACCGAGTCAAATTTGAAATTGGATTTTGAAAAGAAATTTGAAACACATTGTTTTGAATTTGAAATATCTCTTTGTTTTAGAAATTGATTTGAATTTAAAAAGCCTGATATGATCTTGGGAGACAAACCCCTCATTTCTGAGGTGGTTCTGTCACAGTTGGTACCAGAGGAAGATCAGAGTAAAACACACAAAAGCATATAAAAATTGCAACAGCGTTATCGGTGAGGAACGCTTAGCCCATATAAGTACTATAGTAGTCTCTTAAGGTGGCAAGCTGACATATTTGTTTATATGCCTCTACAGAATTGGATCAACGAAGGTATGCAGTGATTTTGGTGTGTTAATCTTCTTTTATTGTTTATGACCTTATTTTGTTGTTTGTGGCTTTTGTAGAACTATTAGGACTTGCGTATGCTTCTTTTCTGTTTATGAAAGTTTGGTTGTTTGTGCTTAGCTTGTAGGACATTGCAGTGGGTATGAAAGTACCAATGGCCAATGAGGGAAACGTTAGTGAAAAGCCCAAGATGGAGATGTAGTGGGTACGAAAGTACCATTGGTCCATGAGGGACTTGTTTTATCCATCTTCTGTAGATACACTAACATGTGTTAGATCATTAGAAATG
>JBNKNM010000562.1:0-623 GCA_050293845.1 Pseudobacteriovorax sp.
AGTAGACTAGGTTGCTACTCAGCAAGTGAAGGGGAAAACATAATAATAAATACAGGCTCTAAATAAAACTAAAGTTTTATGGTAGAAAGCATCCTACATGTAAGATTCATTAACATTAGCAACCTACTTACTAATTGAGTTGATTCTACAAACCCAATCCAAAAATTAGTTCATTAACAGGGAGAAATGGATCAAGAAACCGCTCGACCCAAAGCTTATCCACAGACCAAACCAACCAATTAAATGAAAAGGTAACCACAAATGGTGTTGTGTCTCACAGAGGAAAATAGTTGTTATCCCACAGAGGACAAGGGTTGTTACCCCACAGAGCACAAGGGTTTTTCCCCACAGAGGACAAAATGATTGACCAACAAACTCAAACAAATATTCTAGAGCAAACCAATACCAGAACCAAAACCATCCAATACCAACTAATATAGGGAGGATCCTAGACCGCTCTTGACCGGGAGCACAACTATCATGATAGTTATTACACTCTATAGAGGTTTGTGCCCTGTACCCACGTGTAGTGAATTAATCACCTTTCGGTGACTAGAAAACCTCCATGTTGGCATGCACGCTAAAGCACAAACATACTTGGTGTGTGGCCAGGAGATTACTAC
>JBNKNM010000563.1:0-655 GCA_050293845.1 Pseudobacteriovorax sp.
TGAAAATGCCTTTCGGGCTCGTTTTATATTCAAATTATCTAAATCAATTGCCTATATCTTAACCAGCTATTCGAATAATAAGAAGGTGAATATGATCTCGTTCACACTCCATTTCTACAATTTCAAAGTTTAGTTCTTCTGAGACTTCCATACAAATTTCTTTAAGCCGTTTTTCTATGTCGCCGCCCAAGTATTTTTTCTATACTTAGTGACCCAGACGACATGAAATATACATGAAAACACTATATTTTTGTTTGATTTGAACTTTCGCATTGAGTTATGTCTCTTTAGTCTATATAACTAATTTAGGTATCATTTTGAGGTCACAATTGGCAACGAAAACTATCAAAATTAGGATCAAAGATAGTACTTCAGCTAAAAAGCTGAAAAATATGTCTAGGTCTGTTAATTTTGTATGGAATTATTGCAATGAAACATCTTTTAAGGCGATACGCTATAATTCTGAATGGCTTTCAGGATACGATCTTCAAAAATTAACGACTGGCTCAGGAAAAGAACTCGGCATAAATTCGACCACAGTTCAGGAAGTTTGCTCGGAATATGCTCTAAGAAGAAAACAGTTCAAAAAAAGAAAACTCAGATGGCGTGGTCGAAAGTCTTTGGGGTGGATTCCCTTTCGCCATGATTGTATCAA
>JBNKNM010000564.1:0-654 GCA_050293845.1 Pseudobacteriovorax sp.
TTTAGTTCAAGCTAGTTCTTTCTTTTACTTTGTTTGTCCAAACACAAGGATTGATGTTTCACATCTCTTGTGCAAATTTACCATTCTGTTTACTGTCCCTCTCCCAATTATTAGTACTTTAACATTTGTTGTATGTATGCGGTTTTAATCAGGTCAAGAGTACTCATAGCAATGGTTTATTAAAAACTAGTTGATAACCCTACGTGATGCTGTGAGATTTTAAAATAACTTATATTTATATGAATTCACATGTTGATTCTAATTCAAACAAAATATAATCAAATTTAAAATGATAACATTATTAGACTCCCTTGGTGATTACATGGTACTAATATTAAAAAATGGTTATATAAGAAATCAGATCATGAAACAATAAATGAACTTAAGTATATCATTTCGGTCCAAAGAGTGGTTGTAGCCCATAATGCGACCTATTTGCTCGTGTGGTCCGTAAATCTTGTTCTGTTGTAAATATAAAATAAATTAAGTTGATTTAAAAAATTTTAAAACATATGTAAGTATGATCTAGTTTTGATTTTAATTTTTTTCTAAATATATGCAAGTGAGATCTAGTTTTATTCATCTCACCATGCAGACCACAATGGTGAAAACAAAATTTACAATTGATATTATATGAATGCGATTAATTATTTT
>JBNKNM010000565.1:0-651 GCA_050293845.1 Pseudobacteriovorax sp.
CTATTGCATGATGAATTATAATTTTGTTATCATGAATTATAGGTGACTATAGTAATACCTCATTTTTGAAACAAAGGGAAACACATATGAATCTTCTATAACTATATAAGGATGACCCATTAAGTATAGTTATGATTGAATTCTCTCAACATGCAAGCATGCCACATCACCTTTCTCCATTGAAAAATAATTCTGAAAACTCTAGAAAAATATATTTTTTCAAATTAGTCCCTCAACTGTAGAGAAATAAAGATGTAGTCCATGCAAATTTATATTTTTGTCCCTAATTATATCTATTTTTCCATTCTAATTGTATTTGTATCAATTATCTTCCATCTTAAGTCAAGTTTAGCTAAAAACTATCTAATGTCTCATCTTCTTACTACAATATTTAATTTTCTCTTGAATTGGTGTGTTATTCTTTTCGCAACAATGTGTGAGATTATCAACTAGTTGTATTAGAACTTACGTACTTGATACTACATCTATTTTTTTTAATTATCGTTGGTTAGTTCAAAATTAATCTGACCAACGACAATAAAAAAAGAATGGAAGGAATATGTGGCTTCGTCCCCTATCCCTGTTGCCTCTCCGGCGCTATGATCATCCTTGAGAAGCGAGCTATGACATATCGGGCACGACGAATGCTCT
>JBNKNM010000566.1:0-649 GCA_050293845.1 Pseudobacteriovorax sp.
ATAAGTGAATAAAATTTACTTGGAGCGATCGTACTTAATCCAACCAATCATTTCAATAGGAAAGCCTTCGTTGGCTACAAATTAAATTCAAGATGATACTATCAAAATGTGTTTTTTATCTGACATTTCGCAGTTGAGATTTCAAAATCAGTTTTTATGAATTTGCCTAATCTGAAACAATTCCCAAAACTAGTGCAATTACCAAGTAAAGTGAGGTTCAAGGATGGATGCTCGTAACTTTCGCGGTTTGATTTAAAAACTATCAATTTTCACCCATTGCCATCTTTGCCATAATTGAAAACTGGGGATGGGTCGATAAGGGGCTATTTCCCGGACACCGCCACGATGAAGGTAAAGTTATAGTTCACTTCTAAAAAAGAAGCTATGCACCAGCATATCCACCTAGCTCAAGCTCTCATTACAAACTTACGCCGTTCTTTTCCAGCCAGTTCTGGAATTACCGCTATCTTGGACCTCAGTTTTTGCAATGTTTATCATGTTTTGGATTTCCACCATCCTATTCACAATTGAATACCTTAAATTAGAGGTGCATTCTAAACGAATGTACACTACTTTGAAGATCATGGTGGCCATATGTGTTGGCATGATACCTTACACGTCTCTGATAAGGTTTGTTCAAGTATTCATT
>JBNKNM010000567.1:0-648 GCA_050293845.1 Pseudobacteriovorax sp.
ATCCTTTTGCGATCCAGAAAAGTTTTACACTCTTCCAAATCATGTCCTCCTGTGCGGTGAATTTCACACCACTTTTCTGCATCATCCGGTCGTCGGAAAGGTCTTCTCTCTTTCTGATCTGAGGACTGTTTTCCATGGAATCCTTGATCCATGCGGTCTTTTTGATCTTCCCGTTCAGCAGTATTGACCTCCCGATCATCCTTCCTTCTTGCTGGCCCCTTGCCACGTGACTCCAGAAGTCGAGCCCGTGCCTCGAAGGCCTCTATGCACACATCTGCTACTGCCAGCAGATCGGCCACCGTCTTTGGTTTCTTCATAGCTATTTCTTCCATAGTTTTGATATCGCTGACGCCGTCTCGGAAGGCGTTGATGATCTCAATATCTTGGATGTGGGGGATAGCGTTCTTGGCATTGCAGAAACGTTTGACGTAATCGTGAAGACTCTCATCATGTCTTTGCTTGATGGTCTTGAGGGTTTCAGCAGTAGACGGACGTTCGTACGTGCCCTGAAAGTTTTTAATGAACATGGTACACAGCTGGTCCCAGGATTGGATGGATGCTTCGGGTAAGTTGATGAGGCATGACCTAGCTGCTCCGGTCAATGTCGTATGCAGAAAGTTGGCTTTCACCCGATCATCTCCTCCGACA
>JBNKNM010000568.1:0-646 GCA_050293845.1 Pseudobacteriovorax sp.
CCATGGTGCCACGGGGTACATAGTGGTTACGGAAACGAGCCTTGAACTCGTTCCACGTGATGGAGTCGACATCTGCATGGGTGTTACAGTAAGTCTCCCACCAATTTGCTGCCGTACCAAAGAGCTGGTGTGCAGCAAAAAGAATCTTCTCGCGATCCGTGCACTGGGCGATCACGAGCTTCTTCTCAACTCCCTTAAGCCAATCTTCGGCCTCCATGGGGTCCTTGGCTTGTGAGAAGGTGGTGGGGCGAGTTCTCAGAAACTCAGCCAAGCGATACTGGTGCTGTGGTGGAGGTGGGGGTGCTTGCTACTGGTTGGGCTGCATGTGGTTGAGGATTTGCAGCATGGCCTGCATCAATTGAGTCTGGGTGGTGAGCAGTTGCTCCAGGTGAGCGTTGTTGTTGTTGGTGTTGGTGTTGGTGTTGCTGGGCTGGCCATTGCACTGGCTGTTCCTAGTGTTCACCATCTGATGGTTTGGTAAAAAGAAGATTGAGATTCCACGTAACCCAACTATATGCACAAGGGATATGAGAAAAATGCTGCCATTTTATTTATCTTAATATAGATGAGGTCGTGGACAAGGTGCCAAAGCATCCCACGACTCTCACTAACACTCACAAACACAAACATCAATCATCAAACAAGC
>JBNKNM010000569.1:0-625 GCA_050293845.1 Pseudobacteriovorax sp.
GTGTTTGTGCTTAGCTTGTAGGACTTGCAATGGGTACGAAAGTACTGGTCCGCTAGGGGCATGAGTGGGCACAAAAGTGCTGGACCCCTTAAGGACATGTTTGATATCTTCTACAAGTACACTAACTCACGTTAAAAAGATAGAAATATTTGTTGAGAGTGCTTTTGCCACTGACTGTGTGTAGCCTACAATAGTGGGCTACTCTTTTTATTTTGTGAGGATGTATAGGATGAGCAGTGCATATAGAATGGCTAAACCTAATTAACAAGATAAAAATGCTAATCTTGATCTTCAAGTCATCCAAGTTCCAATCATCGTCTTGACCCTAATCATCATTCTAATCATCATCATGAAGATAATCTTCTTGATCCGTGTCTTCAGATGGTGCAAATCCGTGGAACCATGGACGTGTTTGAGTAGACCTCTGAGCTGTCCAAATTCTGATCATCATCTTTTCCTGCATCCATTTCCGAGTTTAAATACTCAGTAAATCAAGCTTCCAGGCTCTCTCATTTCCCTCAAATTGTTATCTTAGTTCGATTCTTAAACCAAATCTTCTCCCGTCTTCAAAAGCTCAATCTGATGCCAGTTTTCCATCAAAAATTTCACATCATGTCTTCCAATG
>JBNKNM010000570.1:0-643 GCA_050293845.1 Pseudobacteriovorax sp.
TCGCGAGCGAGGATGTGTATTTTAACGCCGTAGTAGTCGTGAGAGGGAAACAGAGGGCCTTTTTTTAGATGTTTGACCGATCTGAAAAGTAACTGTACAGTCATTGCGGTAACCCATAGAGAATCGTTTCTAAAACTGTTCGATAAGTATATTAAACTTAAAAAAAATGGTAGGACTATAATTCAGACTTGAGAGTGACGAGTTCTGCTAGAGTTCTTTTGCATGCCCCGAAGGAAGAGCTCCTGACTCGCCAACAACTATTATGATTGCCAGAGAATCAGAAGGTCTGTAAGTTTTTGCATCAAACAACAATGTCGGGTAATGGGGATACCACTTTAGTTGGTCCCCATTACCCGACATTATAATTGGATATATTATTTATCTAACCAAAAATGATATGAATAACTCTTTTCAGCAATAACAAACCCAAATGCCTCGTATAGTTTACATGCTGCAATATTTTCACCCTGTGTCACTACTTCAATAGTAGTGATGTTTTTTCTGTTAGCTAAATTTAGAGCAGCATTTAAAAGGCTAAAACCTAATTTTTGCCTTCTATATAAAGGATCGATTGATAATAGGCCAATTTTTGCAGAAGATTTTTCTTGAAAGTCTATCGTAATGAGACCTGCTATTTCACCAT
>JBNKNM010000571.1:0-641 GCA_050293845.1 Pseudobacteriovorax sp.
CAATATAGCTCTAATACCACTTGTCACACCCTGGTTCCGAGAAGACGAAACTGAAGCTTCTATATGTGTGCCCAGGATGTTCAAATCACACATATTGCAACAATATGGTGAACAGATACAATATCTCAATAAATTGCAAGCTAAAATCTTACAAAATGACCATTGGATCAGAAAGAAGATTACAATCAAGCAGCCACGAAAATCTAAGCGTAGGTGCGACTTTCATAGGCACAACCGGAGGAGAGGTAGACCTAGTCTTCATCTTCTGGCTCTTGCTGATGCTCTTGATTTCGACTCCAACATTTAGTTGAATCTAAAGCAATGGTCGAGGCAAGTTTGAGTAGACTTATGGTTGCTACTCAGCAGGTGGGGGAAAATATGACATGTAGGCTAACAACAAGGATGGCTAGACTAGGGTTTTGACTCGCAGAAAGCAGGGATTAAGACCCATACCTTAATGCTCCTATTTACTAGGCTAACATCCAGCTCCAATTGGACATCATGACAGAGAACATCCAGTTCCAATTGGACAACACGACAAAAGATATCCAACTCCAACTGGATATCACTACAAGGAAACTCTAGCTTCAACAGGATAAAATGATAATGAGTCTCTAGCTCCAATTGGATAACTCCCCATA
>JBNKNM010000572.1:0-638 GCA_050293845.1 Pseudobacteriovorax sp.
AATTAGGCTCCGAATAGAATTCGTTTGAATTCGATTAAATTTTATTTAAATATTAAATTCTAGATATTAGAAACCTTTTTATATATTCCCTTACCCTTTTGGTTAAATTCTTTGTAGTTAGTCTATATATATAAATATATATATTTATTATTTTTATCTCGTCTCTCATTCCCGCACCGACCCAGTGCCGCAACCCATTTTTCCCAATGCGTCGGCCCAGTCGCACCACAGCTTTGCCCCTGTCTTTTTATATAATTCCTTTTAAACCCAATCTTTTCTTTAAGAAAAATAATTCTAAAATCTTTTCTGAAACTCTTTTTTACAAAATAGTTTCTGACTCTTTATTTAATTATTTTTGATCGAGTCTTCGGTACAAAAATAATTCTTTTCATTCCATAATTTTCTATATTTTACATCTTAGTCTATTTGTTTTAATTTAATTAAAGATAAGCCCCTATTTATTTATTTATAATTATGCATATATCTTTCTTTTACAAAAATATTTTTTTACCAACTTCATAAATTGTCTTTTATTTTTCTCCCCAAAAATTTTCAAGTTTAGAAAAATTTCCACATTTTTCTCTTTTTTTCTTTCTTCTTTTCCTTCCTTTTCTTTTCCTACTCTCTTATCTCCTCTT
>JBNKNM010000573.1:0-629 GCA_050293845.1 Pseudobacteriovorax sp.
AGATAGTCATTTATCATGTTTCTTCTCTCAACCACCCTGTTAGCAAAGAGTTCTACCAACTTTGTGCCCATATTCTCTCCCCCTTTGGCAATGAACTCATCAACCACAAACCAAGAGAAGAACGAGATGCTATGCAAGAGGATCAGTATTAGAGTGCTTCACAAGGCATACAAGCAAGTATTTGAGTAATTATATCCATCATCATGCCAAAACTTGCAGAATAAGAGTGAATCCACAAAAGGAGACCATCACAGGATAACAAGCAAGTAGCCATGAGCTAAGATAAGCAATGAAGTGAATAAGTAAGTTAAGCAAGTCACCATAAGCATAAGGGCTCATATCTCAACCAAGACTAGCGTATATAAACTCGCTAGACATCATCTCAACAAGAGTAACAACAACTCGGGATAGCGTGATTTGCTAAATGCTCATATATGCAACTAAAAACTCAGTTTGTACAGGTAAGTTAACAAGCAAGTGAATAAGCAATCAAGTTCAATTTTACTCATTTTAGGTCCTCAAGTGATCTCTAGATGGAACAAACATGGATCGTAACCAAAGCATTGTGGCACAAAGTGGTGAACAAATCAAGACGCACAAGAAGCAATATACAAGATAGAGCAATTATA
>JBNKNM010000574.1:0-628 GCA_050293845.1 Pseudobacteriovorax sp.
TTCCGATCTTACCTTGAGGTCCCTACTTACCTCATGGAGCTTTTGTGGAATTTTTTACCTTGTCTTGGGCGGTTGAAAGGTGGAACCTTTCATCCGTGTCTCTCCTACTTAGCCTCTTTTTGAAATCGATCAGAGAGAAAATGATACTATGGTTCCTCAACATTAGGCACTCGGGCACTCTTTTTGGTATGTGGTTCCTCACCTCGGCTCAACAAATATTCCTTTTCATCCTACCCTCTAAAGGCTAAATATGTGGAGCTCATGGGTAAAAAGAAAGGATACAACTCAAGTCATGTATATTGCCAAGCTAAAAGATGATCCAAAAAGAGCTAAGAAAACTTTCTCAATGATTTTGGAAAGGGTTTTTGAAATGGTATGATGGAGGGGGAGAAAATGGGATCACATCAAAAAGGATCTTTGAAGTTGAAGTGTTTTTCTCCTCTCAAAATATTGACTTCCCCTTTTATTTGAAGAGACTCTTGAAGCTTTTTTTTCTTTTTTTTTATGCTCCGTCTCTTGAGGACTTGGGGGTTTGATGATATTTGAGGAGAAAATCACTTCTTCAAAAACTTCTTTTCAAATGGCTTGACATGGAATGGCATGGTCATGACTATGGATATACTGGTGG
>JBNKNM010000575.1:0-628 GCA_050293845.1 Pseudobacteriovorax sp.
CTTCGTCCTGGCCGTGTCCTTTTACAGCTTGATTGCAAAAGAGGCTTGCATCACTCAACTGATATCTATATTATGCGTTTTCTGGTTACGAAAAAAGCTTGACTCGCCTTGGCAACTTTGTTAAAAACCACCCTGCTTTTGGGGTGTCGCCAAGCGGTAAGGCAGCGGATTCTGATTCCGCCATTCGGGGGTTCAAATCCTCCCACCCCAGCCAGTATCAACAGGGGCACTGTCCCCGTGAGAGCATAGTTAATATGCGCTCTTCGTCTAGCCTGGTCTAGGACACCGCCCTTTCACGGCGGCGACAGGGGTTCGAATCCCCTAGGGCGTACCATCCTGAAAGAGGGTTGTCTTCACTATCGGAGGCAACCCTCTTTCCTTTTTCTAGAGGGTTGTAATCTGTAAGAATATCAAAGGGTTTACGATATTCTGTGATAAGTGTTCCATCTCGCCATTCAATATTCGAGCATACAATTTGCATTATTTTGCAATTTTCTTCTGGTTTTTGATTTTTGTAAATATTTGCTAACTCTTGCGCGAATTCGAATAATCGAACACCGTCTCAAGTTTTACAGGTTTTGTCTTGTCATATGCTTAAATACTAGATTCTGTTTCACGTTTTCCTGCC
>JBNKNM010000576.1:0-627 GCA_050293845.1 Pseudobacteriovorax sp.
ATAAACCGGTAATGGCACGATTTTCACGACCTTGCGCCACAGGGTAGTTCTGCTCAATATACGGAATTAAATCTTTAAGCAAAACCCCTTCAAAGGCAGCGAATGAAGCAAAGGTGTCATTGTTGATACCCCGCAAGGCATTGCCATCCGGCATCACTATAATCATCGGGGTAATCAGATTTTGATTGTGCTATCCGTTCGCACTGGCTTACGTACTTTTCAAACCAACCGGTTTCGCTACCTAAAGACACCTCCCGGTAAGTAGTTTCACCGCCTTCATTGTATTCTAGACGTTCGGTGTCATCATAACTGTGGTTATTGGCACGGATAAAGTCCGCATCACTGGCTATAATTACTTGAACGGATGATTCCCGCCGCCTCCACCATCCTAATCCAGCAATGCGTTCGAGCTTGAGTGGATTGGCACCCAGCTAACGTCATAGCGAGGTAGATTCAAAGTATCATTGTCATTGGTGGTTTCTTGGTGGGGTGCAGCAACGGTCACAAATTTTCCTTTGATCCCTAGAGTTTCACATCCGATATACCAGTTTGCACACCATATCCCCACGGCTATTGCGGCATAATATCGTGAAGATGTTGTTGCATAAAAGTCGAACCTCAAGTTGT
>JBNKNM010000577.1:0-623 GCA_050293845.1 Pseudobacteriovorax sp.
TGCGAGTCAGCTCATGACAACTCTAGTGCATAGAAAATTAAGGTGCATCAAAGGTTTCTGAAAGCCCTTCAATAAATTCCGTAATTTGATCGTATATACCAATAACGCCAGAGCCTTATTTTGTGGTTTTGATGCTCATCAGTATTTAGCAACTCTGGTCTCTCGAACTCCAGCATTCAGCCTCAATTTTTCATTCCCTCTCTTCATCACTATGCTTGGTTCGGGCATTCAGATATATCTTCAAGATTGCAGTGCTTTTGCTGGAATTAGTAAAATTATTGCTATTGAAAAGCTTAACTTCATAACCTCCCCCAGGCGAAACGTTAGTTGCACCTTATTTATCAGTCGGTCGGTCAGGCAGTCAATAGTTCATGCCTAATATTACGATAATATTATCATATTATTCTGATAATATTATGATAATTTTAAATATATTTTATAACTTTAACCGCAATTTAAAATTTTTATATAATTAAATGTCATTTTGACACTCATAATCATACCTCGCGATGTTCCAGACCTATGGAAGTCCTGCTTTTTGCCAGCCCCATGGTCCAAAACCTTAATCAAGCGCCCTTGGTCTACAGGTTTTACCTTATGAGCGTCCAACCCCGCATCCAAAC
>JBNKNM010000578.1:0-623 GCA_050293845.1 Pseudobacteriovorax sp.
CCAGTTGTGAGAGAGAAAGAAATAGAGAAGACTGAGGCAACGGTCGGGGGTTTAAATTTCACCGGATCTGCACTGGACCGAACTTTGTCCGGCTAGGACTCTCTGTCTGGGAGCAAGCAGCAGACTTGGATTTTTTTCAAAAATTGAAAGATTCAACGGATTGTATTGAGAATTCTTCTCTCTTCAAGAAATCTTGTACCAACACCTTGGATATTGCTTTTGGAGGATAAAGATCTTGAGGAGAGAGCTGGGGAGGATCTTAGGAAGATGTGATCTTAGACTGCTTGAGCTTCTTCCAAGGATTAACAAGATATAACTTTGCTCAAGTTCACATAGCGAGATACTCCATGACAAACCTTCTTCATCAATAATCCACTTTCTATTTATACACCGCTAAATCTTCATATGATCACATAGATCAAGATGGATAGAAGGGATAAATCAAAAATGAAGATTTTGATTTAAATTAAGATTTTTGCTAAAAAGTCAGACATGTCCGAGAGGATTACCGGACAAGTCCAGAAAATCTTACTAGAATCGGTGAAAAAGGTCGTACATATCCGGTGTCCAAAACTGAACGGTCCTGTTTGCAAAATTGGATACTCCGGTTTTGACAAGACAAG
>JBNKNM010000579.1:0-622 GCA_050293845.1 Pseudobacteriovorax sp.
TTTTTTGCCTTCTCTTTGTTTTAGGTATTCTTCGCGTCACCGCAACGATACCGCGACTGATTTTAAAATTAGGAAATTTCTCTCTTATGGACTTTAGCTCAGTTTATTGCCGCAGTAAGACTCGTGTAAGACCTTGACGGTATAGCCTAAACTGCGTTTTTTACAGATTTCATCCCAAGGTATGGATTCTTCTTCAGAGTTCTCTAGCTGAGCCTCGTTTATTTTCTTGTTAGCTACTGAGCGCAAAACCCTTCGAACCGTGTTCCTACCTATCTTTAAAGCCAATGTTATCGAGCGTATCGACTTTCCTTGTTGACGAAGCTCAATGATTTGTCGTTCCATAAGTGTACTAATCCCTCTTCTGCTCACGGCAACTCCACTACTTGAATGTTTTTAGCTAATCCAAGTATTGTAATGGGCGTGACGCAGAAGGGGGTCTTTTATTGGACCCTGCCGCAATGGGTGGGTCCAAAAGCGCAATGCTAGGGTTCATTAAAACGCACAGGGTGGGTCCGATTCAGTGCAAACGGGCAGTGCGCCGTCAGGCGCTTTTGTAAATACTGGTGAAAATCCAGACAGAGTAAGCATGAGACGATGCACTTAGAAGATACTTTTGGTTCTA
>JBNKNM010000580.1:0-622 GCA_050293845.1 Pseudobacteriovorax sp.
AGTTTACCTGATGATTTAATTATTGTGCTGATGATCGTGTGATAGGGCCGAGTATCTCAATGAAAGGACTATTTGTAGCTGAACTATTGATGTCCTCATCAATGACAACTTTATCTATACGCCGGAGGAGTTGGAGAGGTTGGAGTCACTCTGAGTTCGAGAGTTCATTCACACTCGTGTTTATGATGTGAACCTACTCAAGAAAGGGGAGATGGACGTCGACCTTTCCAATCTCTTTCGCTTCGTTGGTTGGAGTTTTGTGATGAGATTTCTACGAAGTCCACTACTGGTGCAGTGGATCCGACGGATCGAGCACACGATGGAGGGATAGGGATGTGCTCAGGTGATGTTGTGTTCCTCATTGACTCATAGACCGACATCATCAACAACCTCTTCTATCACAATGGCCTCGAACCTGGTGCCTAAATCTTGCAAAGATTTAAGCCTTGGGGAGTAGCTGGGGTGCTCAGGTATGAGTGGTTGCTCTGTTTGTCCTGTTCCTTATTTTTCTAGTCATTTCATCACTTGTCTTGTTATCCACATCATAATTACCCCTGGCATGCATCCTATCAGTAATTATCTTCTCATAGTTTAAAAGTGTCTTAGTGTGTAACTCTCCCAC
>JBNKNM010000581.1:0-618 GCA_050293845.1 Pseudobacteriovorax sp.
AAGGTGTTCCGGCCACGTGAAGAAAGACAAAAGATTTGCTATAATTGTGGTGAAAAGGGGCACATCTCTCCATATTGCCCAAAGCCCGACAAAAGAGAATCATCTTCCAAACATTATCAAGAATCAAGTGATGATGGAGATGACAAGAAATGCAAGCACAAGAGTTACAAAAGGTCCAAGAACAAGCAAGTACAAAACTCAAGTGATGAAGAAGATGACAACAAGTGTCATGAAAAGAAAATGAGCTATTATAAGAAGAAGGTTGAGAACAAGAGAAGCTTTGTGGTTGAAGCTCATGAATGGATCACCGACGTCTCCTCAAGTGAAGATGAGTCAAGTGAAGATGAAGACATTGTCGGTGTCGCCATCACCAACCATGAAATTCCACTTCCACCACCGCCTATGTGTCTCATGGCAAAGATAACTTAAAGGTAAGCGATGGTGAAAGTGATAAAGTGATGATGAGCTTGACCCAAATAAATTCTCTAACCTCATTCATGAGTACACTTGCATCATTAAGAGAGAGAAAGATAAGGTCAAGAAGCTTGAGAGTGCACATGCCTCACTTGAGTCATCTCACAATGACTTGCTTGTAAAGTACAATGTATTGCTCAAGGA
>JBNKNM010000582.1:0-618 GCA_050293845.1 Pseudobacteriovorax sp.
GACCTGAGTCACCGACAGTTCACCACTCATTCCTGAGGTTTACGTCGAGATTTATCTCGACAGGACTTCTAGGATTTCTCATCTGACAAGTTAGCAAGAAGAGTAACCGAATGGATCCGAGGATGAGCTTCAAGCAACTTGCGGATGAGACTCTCACTGAGGCATGGGAGCACTATCATGGTTTCATGACAGATCTCCCAACCACCGGCATGGAAGATTGGGAATTCACCCAGGGATTCTACTATGGGTTGTCACAAGAAGCTAAGGAGCACATAGATGCCCTTGCTGGAGGAACCTTCTTCATGCTCAATGCCGAAGAAGCGCAAGCTCTTTTCGAGAAGCTTTCCGCTAGCAAAAGGGAGAGTGAGGAGCATGGTTTAAAGGAAAATTCCCGCACCGTCGAAATTGATCCCCTCACCAGGAAGTTTTAGGGTATGGCTCTCACCCAACCCGTAGTAAGTGAGACACATCAAGCAGAGCAGAAAATCCTAGCACAGCCATCCAACGGGAAGAAAATGCCCATGTCCAGGATCAGCAGCGATGCTATCTTCGACAAGCTTTGGAATAGGCTAAGCGTTACAGCACTCCCCACAGTTCCTTGCATCTTGGGGCCATTCA
>JBNKNM010000583.1:0-617 GCA_050293845.1 Pseudobacteriovorax sp.
TTTGGTTAGGCCCACTATGTAGGGTTTCTCAATAGGATTCATACAAAATTTACTTTGAAATTTTTGGATATTTCTACAGTTTTCTATGAATTTCAGAAGATTGAACTAATTTCAGCTTATTTAATCAATTCAAAAAAAGATTAAAACTCCCGCACAGTAACAGGCCTCAAACTGGCCCGCAGCTACAGCCTGCGCTATCTTGTATTGAGTTTTGATAGCATCTAAATTTGTGAAATTATTTGTCTATATGCTATTGGAACTCTTCTCCGAGTCATCTTTATACCTTGTGTATCTTGTTGGCTCAAACTTTTTAAATATCACTTCTTTGTGTTGTCATCAATTACCAAAAAGGGGGAGATTGAAGCATCTAGGCCCTTATTTGTGTTTTGGTAATTAATGATGGCCCTTATTTTTGGACTAACAAGTTTATTGAGATGGTTATAGTGTTAGTCGAAATAAGGAAAAGTCTTTCTCGGGAAGATGTTGCTGATTGGGAAGATGTTGCTGATCGGGAAGATGTTGCTTGTGTTGCTGATCGGAAAGATGTTGCTGATCGGGAAGATGTTGCTGATCGGAAAGATGTTGCTTTTGGATGACTCAAGGCAAAGGTATTATGA
>JBNKNM010000584.1:0-593 GCA_050293845.1 Pseudobacteriovorax sp.
AAGCTCTGTAGAGTGTAAAACTGTTATAACAGCCGTGCTCACGGTCATGAGTGGCATGGACCCTCACATGATTAGTGGAACCTGGGATGGGCTTGTTATGGTTTGGTTGGTTTGTCGAAGTGGATCTTATTAGGTTGTGGGTCGGTCATGGTGTGACTCCGTGATGCGATCGAAGTGAGAATCTTGAGGAGTTGTTGTGACCTTAAGCACTATTACCTAAAGCATAGTTGTTAACCACTAGCTTCTACATGCTAAATCAAGTGGCCTTCCTTCTGTTAGCCTGCATGTCATAAATTTCCTTATACTTGCGAGTAGCCACCATAAGTCTACTCAGCTTGCCTGCATCGTTGTTTAGATGAATTCGAGGATGGAAGCCTGGGATTCCAGCAGGATCCCGAGGACGGTTGTTAGGCAGGCCTCTCCAACAGTCAAACCTGTGGAAGCTCGCCTCACGCTTAGTTGTCGCTGCTTTATGTAATTTTCTTTGGACCCAAGGGTCGTTTTGTAATAAACAGGTATTTATATTATTGAACATGGAATCTGGTTATCATATTGTTACTGTACGTGTGATTTGAACATCCTGGGCACACGTA
>JBNKNM010000585.1:0-616 GCA_050293845.1 Pseudobacteriovorax sp.
GGAGACACATATTGAGTCACTTCATTCTCAAGATCCGCCTTCTGGTTATTGACAAATGGATGTGTATCAAATTTTGTTTTCAAATAAGAACCAATATTGAAAGAAAATATTGCTCTCATTTCCGGTTGCCGAATTAATGACCTTCCAATGTTCTAATTAAGGTCCTTGATGTAGATGATGACATGTATCCAATATCATCTCACATAGCCCGCTTTCATCATTGAGTACGGTTGGAAAAAATCATCATAGCTAAGCGCTCAATGCCTCAGTTACTAGAAAAATAATCATCACAGCTAAGTGCCCAATGCCTCAGTTAATAGAAAAAAGAATCATAAGGGTGTTTAGAAGCTCTATCGGGATTAGGGTTTTGAGGTGCGACGCGATGTGATTTAGAAGGGTCGTGCGCACCTCTTTGGAATGGACGCCGATGACTCCATATAAATCGGCAGAGATGGCTTCCAAAATGCATCACCAGTCGATCGATCACCGAGAAGAGAGAAAGACGATGACGATGGCTTCCAAGGATGACAACAAGCGCAAGTACGCAACCGACAGCGCCGAAGAGGAGGCGGAGGAGGTGCTATCAAAAAAGCAGAAGACGATCGGTGGCGACGAC
>JBNKNM010000586.1:0-611 GCA_050293845.1 Pseudobacteriovorax sp.
CCGAACTCTTCGAGAATCAAAGGTAACCATTTGCCAAAAATTCCATCACGATCATGAAGCATAGCTGATGGAAATTCTGCAGGAAATGTATTTCTGAATTGTTGAATAATCCATTTTTTTTAGGAGTCGCAGTCACGTTAATTAAAATCAGTTTAGGTGACGGAATTTCAATAATTGCGAAAATAAGCAGCTGGATACCCTTGCTATCTAAGACCGTCGTGAAATCCATCGCCCCATAGCGTTTGTAGCTATCTAGAACTGAACTCCAATTTGGTGAACAAAATTTAGTTCTTGGCGGTACATAACCACTCTCTCTAAGAATTTTTAAGACTGTTTTCTTTGAAACCGAGATACCTAGAATCTTTAACTCATCAGAAATTCGTCGTGCACCCCAAAGCCAGTTACAACGCTTCATCTCAATGATTAGATCGACAACATTTTCGTGAACTGTTGGCCTGCCTTTAGGCTTTTTTGAGCACCAAATGATCTTCAGTCTCCGCTTAAACCGCCGGTAGGTACCAACAATCAAAAAGGTTGGATATGGATTTACAAAGTAATTCCATAGATCCTGCAGCAATTCCCACATAAGCCGCTTGAAATAATTAAATGTC
>JBNKNM010000587.1:0-609 GCA_050293845.1 Pseudobacteriovorax sp.
CTCAAACACACGTTTCTGACACTCACAGCCATAGTTATGGCCATTTCGGTACAGCCATGCGCGGAGTTAGCGGTTTGCTGCAAAATCGGGTTAATCGAACAGGATGGAGCTTTTGGCACGGTTACGGACAGCGGTAAGATTATGACTTTTTAAACTTGTTATTAAGCTTAGTTGATTAGGTGACTTGATGCAATGCAACTTGGCCTAATCATCCTCACCAAAACAAAGACAACAATCTGCTATTGCTAATTGTTCATACACGGTGGCAAAAACGCTCTCAACACAAGTTACTAACGATTTAACACAAGGTAGTGTACCTGCAGAAGATGGATCACAATAGTCAGCAACCTTCACGCATGCACCTTGGGCCAGTACCGAAATACCCCACTCATGCCTATCTTAAGCATAAACAAGAAAATAAAACATAAACAACAAAATAAACACTCGCACCCTAATAGTTCTACTAAAATTCACCAAAAACCAATTAAGCATCATAAACAACAAAATAATTCAAAACAATCCCTAAAAATCACACCATACCTTAGCCAGCACAATTTCGTAGATGCATAATTTAAACACTGTTAGCTTACCACCTAAGAAGCTACTATA
>JBNKNM010000588.1:0-609 GCA_050293845.1 Pseudobacteriovorax sp.
CATCTCCAAATTACCCGTCATGTCAATATCGTCACCGCCTTGTGAAGATTGTCGCATCCTCTTTCGACTAGTAGTTGAACGAGTCATGTTTTACCCTGAAGGTATGTGTTCATAAATTTGTATTAATACAAAATATTGCATTTGTTTTACTATTTGAATAATTTGAAATATTACAAATAATTCTCTAAACATAAATTTTGTTACTACATTTATAACTACTTGTTTAATACATGTCTATTTAAAACTAGAGCTCTCTATTTATATTCTATCTATCTAAAAAACTCAATCACCGTGAAGAAATTGATTTTATTTTCTAATGACTTGAGTAAAATAGAGATTACATTACTTATATTATTTTTAATGATATTTTCACCTTTAATTAATGATTAAAAATTAAGAATATAATGTTTTATCTTGTACATGAATCTAATTATAGATAAATATATGTCTTTATGTAATACTAAAATTCTATTTAAGTTCTATCTATCTAAAACACACAATTACTGTTAAGAAATAATCTAGTTCGTGCAAGTTCCTAGGTAGGAGGTAAAAACACCCCCTAATCCCTACTAAGAGCAATAAACCATGCCATAGTATAAGAGAGATAAT
>JBNKNM010000589.1:0-609 GCA_050293845.1 Pseudobacteriovorax sp.
CTCTCTGGCTGGGCTGGGCTAAGGCCAACTGTGGCCCATTAGCATAGTACCATTTCATCTTTTCCATTGATTTAGTTAAATCAATTCAAATAGTGCTGAACTTTCAAAAATCCATAGGAATTTAAATAAATTCAATAAAATCTCCAAACAAACTCTGATAGTTTAATTCAAGCGTAATCTATAGGATAAAAATATAAAATAAATTAATTTCATTATTAATTGATAGATAATTGTCAATTATTGCTTAATAAGATTAATTGACAAATAAATATTTAGAAATCCATATTTCATGAAACCATCTCTGTTAATTGCATTCAACTAGATCCTATGGGAGAAAAATATGAAACATAAGTATTGCTCTATTATTTATCAAGTCATGGTTAAATATTGATTAATCAACTTTAAATTCACGATTAAATGTCTCTAAGCTCAAAAATTATGAAACTTGACCCAAATGTCTATCTTCACCACAACGTCATGGCAAATTTAGCTTCATACTCCTTTCTTGATCAAGTGCTTTGTTAAGTGGCTTGATCCTTCTCTACGTGCAGGATTTGGCCTAGAAATGGGTGTCTAGGTTAAGCCTTCACCTCTTGCCATGACACGTTT
>JBNKNM010000590.1:0-607 GCA_050293845.1 Pseudobacteriovorax sp.
TTTTTTTGCGAAATATTTTTTTCCACCTCCCACCATTGTCCAGTATGCCTGAGGTAAGCAAGATTGTATTTGCCTGTAGATAAGTATTCAAGTCTCGCAAATTTTGACTCAAACTCGGGAGCTATCGAGTTTTCTCCTGGAGAAATATATTTAGCGCAAAAATAGAAGAAATTTCGGTGCCATTTGGTATAAATATCTTCGATATAATTGAATTTTTTATTGTTACGGCGACTTTTTATATATTGCGGCTTGAGGTCTTTCTCGATAATTCTTGCAGCAAGATCCGACATTTTGCTTTTAGTTGAGTCTGGAACTTTTGCACCTTTTGGGTTGAAGCCCCATATTTTTTGTTGCTTTGCCACTGTCGCCCCATGCACAAGGATTAATGATTATGAGACCACGGATTAGGTCCTCGAAGGCAATGATAACCAAACTTGAATCAAAAGTCTCCCATGCATATGAGCGCGGTGATCTCCAATGTCTAAGACGTGCTCAGGGGTTGCTTGGTGTACTCCGGGGCGATCGCTACGAAGATATATCCCAGATTGTCGGAGTGACGGTCGAGACGATCAGATTATGGGTAAATTCGTTTTTGTTAGAAGGTCTT
>JBNKNM010000591.1:0-607 GCA_050293845.1 Pseudobacteriovorax sp.
GTTTAATGGTACACATTTTTGGAAAGCTAGCAGCGTCGATTATGCTAATGATGGGAATTTGAACTGGTTATTCGAATCATTTGTAGTCTAGTAAGAAGGTGAAGGGCCTGATGACTCTATATTGCATAGCTGGAATTCCTAGTAGCCCTGCCATTGTTCTACAAGGGGCCCATCGATAGAATCGCAAGTTCAAAACGAGCTGAAGGCACATCATTCAATGGTTTCGCCACTGCTGTCATTTGCTCTCCTCTATTATGATAATTCTACACTAGTATGAAATACCAGCGGGATGTGGGCATGCTTGTCCCACCCGGTACTTATTCAGGACGGTAGGTATATCTGGTGGTACAAATAGTTTCTTCATGAGAAACATCTGTCTTAGTAACTTCGTATCGCACAGGCCTGAGATTAGCGAGAATGGTCTAAATGGAAAAAAAGCTTTTACCTATAGGAAGCTGCAAGTCAGTATTTGAGCATTATGATGATATTTTGTCATTAGTGTCGAATTGCGGTCTTAATTGGAACATGATTGCACTGGACCAAAATTTAATGCACTGGACATGAATACTATGAAAAAATACTTAAATAAATCAAGGAATTATAGTGG
>JBNKNM010000592.1:0-607 GCA_050293845.1 Pseudobacteriovorax sp.
TGGAGTCTTCGTTAGGTATTATATTTGACTCAGCATCAAGGACAAATGTCACACCAACGCTACCAGGCCCTTGATATTGTTTATAAACCCAAGCTCTAGTAATTCCAGGGATTTCAAGAGACCAGCTAATGTAATCGTGTGCAGCTCCCCCTTGTGGTGGGTTTCTTAAGCGGAATAAGAGTCTTTCGCGTAGGTTTGAATCACTCTCAATATCGGAGCCGCCACTAAAACCGTTTTGATCTACTGAGGCAAGAGAAGTAATACCAGCCACAGGACTGATAAGGGTTAACTCAGAACCACTCGCAATATTGTAATCTCGGCCTTGACCAACGGAGATAACCGAAACTAATGCAGTACCATCTACAATTTGTGTTGATTCTTGGGTTACGAATTCTAATCCACTAATATCTTGAAGTCTACTACCGACAGGAATAATTGACCCGTCTACGCCATCAAATAGAACTATTCCCTGTGAAAAGGATGCAGGCTTTCTAAAGATACCGTAGATGGCACACCATCTTTCAATGATAACCCCAACGGCTGCATCAGGTAGAATGGCACGAGCAAGAGCATCAATAAAAAGATAGGTCAGAGATACCTGTGGTGC
>JBNKNM010000593.1:0-606 GCA_050293845.1 Pseudobacteriovorax sp.
GTCTGCAAGAATTAAAAAGTTGCAGATAACCCTTGGGGTGCCATCGCTACATCGGATGGGGGAAAATTGATAGTTTTTAAATCCTAACGCCGAATGTCACATGTTGTCACTTTATTCGCAAAGTGACATCGATTGCCACGGACATCTTCTGGTCAGTAAGGGACAAATTATGCCCTAGCCGTCTTCAACGACCCTGCAAACAGGCTTGCCGCAAACCATACACACGCCTTCGATGACAAGCATGCCCTTATCAATAGACATTTTCTTTGCATCAATATTCACCGATGTTCGGCATGGGGAGCACCAAACATTGTTTAAAATTTTCATTTTAAATTCGGCTGGAATCTTATCCCAAGATTTCTTAGCCATGGTCGTTATCTTCATCGCCCGTAACCAAGTTCAATGCAAAATTTTAGAACCATAAACTAACCGTTCGGTTAATATCGATGGATCAGGCCATAAAGTCAACTACAAATTATCCGTTCGGTTAACAGCAGACAGAGTTTGTGAAGTAATTGATATTAATGAGATATTCGAATAACCAGTTCAAATTCCCATCATTAGCATAATCGACGCTGCTAGCTTTCCAAATACGTGTACCATTAA
>JBNKNM010000594.1:0-604 GCA_050293845.1 Pseudobacteriovorax sp.
AAAAAAAATCAAGACTGCAACGAAAAGTACCAAAATAATTGTGCAAAATATGCTCATTGTGTCAAAATATGACCATTTGTGTGAAAATTTAACTTTCAATGGACATTTGTGTGAAATATGCTCAATGTGTGAAAATATGACTTTTATTGGATATTTGTGTGAAATATGCTCAATGTGTGAAAATATGGCCATTTGATATCTTGGTTCTGTTTCTGAAGTGTGTGCAGTTTCTGAAGTCTTGTGTTCAGTTTCTGATGGACACTATACTGAATCTGACAATAGTTCAGTTTCTGATGAAGAAAAAGGGAGACACGACCACGAAATGCGTGTCTCATATCTGAGGAGAAGGGAGACACACCCACGCAACGCGCGTCTCGTATCTCAGAAATGCGCGTCTCCTTTTTACTTAATATGCAAAAAAGAATTTAGTGACTCATTAGTGAATTTTAGTTGATTTTAGGAATTTTAGTGAAATATGTGACTGTTTGTAGGAATTTAAATGAAATTTGTGACTGTTTACAGGAATTTGAACCAAATTAGTGAATTGTAGTGAATTTTAGTCAATTTTAGTGATGTTTTAGTAAAGTATTATACTAATACCTAA
>JBNKNM010000595.1:0-601 GCA_050293845.1 Pseudobacteriovorax sp.
AATCCACGCGGAGCATGCAATTACAACTGTGAGAGTTACAAAAAAATGAAACATTTTGAAATTACAAAAACATTTTGTAATTTTGAAACAGTGACAGTTACAACATTCGAGCAGGCAATGATTTTGAAACATTTTGAAATTACAAAATTTCAATCATGCTTGCAATAAACATTTTGAAACATTCAAAAAACAATTGCAATTGTGATGAGTTTAAAAGTCATTTTGAATAGTTACAACATGTTAGTTGCAATTGCATTCAATGTGTTGGAATTGCAGTGGAAAAACACTATAATTACTTTTGATAGTCACAAAATGCTTATATTTACCGTCAACATACCCACATTTCATTGAAGATATAAAAGATAGGTGCTTATTACTAATGAGTTCCACGAGTTTTGTTGATCTACCATTTCAGGAACATCGGATGATGGAAAAGCATCATATGGACCAAAATCCATACATATCTTCATTATATCCAAAACCAAGGGTAGTCTCAGATAATATGACATGGGGAGACGACGTGGCAAAAAGCCCGGGCCCAACAGACCCAAGGTTGGGCCGGCCGACCAGGGTTTTGTGCCAATGAAATTACGCTTTCAAC
>JBNKNM010000596.1:0-600 GCA_050293845.1 Pseudobacteriovorax sp.
GCTATTTATGGCCACGTTGGCGGGTTAGTTTTGATGAGTATTAGTTATTCAGGCTTTACCTTGTTGATCTAACTACATGCATGTAGCTCTTCTCTCCCTTTCCGTGATGCCGATGATGGCTACCAGTGGGAGGTCCAAACTTAGGACAATTGGACCCCGTACTGGGAGACCCCATAGGTGTTGACCACTTCTGAGGGTGGGACCTTAGGGCAATGTGTTGTCCTTCTATCGTCAAGTGTTTTGCTTCCGCTTCCATATGTACTTTTCCGCTATAAAACTCTGTTGTATCAAAACTTGAACCAAAATTGTAAGATTTTTATATTCAAAGCACTTAATTTATGATTTGTTTGTGTGTACTTGTGTATTCTTGCTTCGTCAAGAATCCTTCGACATGATCCTGGTTAACAGCCCATCTTTTTACGCTGGGGGTGTTACATTTCCTGTGCATGACATCATTTCGTAAGAAGCATGCACGCCAAAAAAGAAGCAGAGTTTTTGCAATCTCCTCCTCACTCAGTTTACCAAGCAAGGTTAGAAGCCATTCATGATCTTCATTCTGGAGCAGGCCCTCAGCGGGTAAAGCCCAGTAGTTCCTGAGTT
>JBNKNM010000597.1:0-599 GCA_050293845.1 Pseudobacteriovorax sp.
GCTCCGAACAGTGCCAGCTCTGCTCCTAATAAGGACAAGTATCCTGTGGATGACATAAAGGATCCCACACCTTGCACACTAATGCATGTTAAAGGCAGGACATCAAGGACTATCGAAGTTGTTGAAGCTACTGTGATGCCTAGCCGTATACATCGTGGTCAGCCCGTCCTAGCAGAGTGTGCAGTGGTCAAAGTGACCATGATTAGATAAGGTCATGAGTTCGAGGACCTTGACTACCCTGATGCATTTGAGGGGATTGAGAAATTGGTTGATGCTGAAAGGACTTTCATTCTCTGGACCCACAAAGATATTATTGTCCAAACTTATTCATCGTCGATTGTTTTGCCACAGAGCATAGAGGCCGGGGCACTCCTACTTCAAACATGTCAAAGCCTGCTCAAAACTCTCATCCATCAGTGACTCCTCCTCTCGCTCAAAACGCTCAAGATCCAGCAAAAGAGTCACAAGTCCTAGAGCTTCAAGACAACCATGAGCGTAGGCCGCCTTCTCCTGCTCGAGACCCAGAGCTCCAGGAGAGCATGGGGAGAAGGCCACCTTCTCCAGTGAAAGAGTCTCAAGGCCCAGAGCTCCAAGGCGAC
>JBNKNM010000598.1:0-598 GCA_050293845.1 Pseudobacteriovorax sp.
GCAGGAGTTTCCATCTTTTATAATTAGAGTCGGGATCCAGCTATACTTTATGAGGTGGTTCCCCGGCTATAAATAGACAGGGTAGATCCCCATCGAGGGCATAAAAAACATCGAGCAAATCAGCATCAATAAAGCCATACTAGACGTAGGGCTATTACTCTCTGGAGGGCCCAAACCAATCTGAACTCGTGCCTCATGTTCACCTGAGATTGATCTCATCGACTTGCGTTCTCTTTGTTCCTACTCCAAATATCTGACGATGAGACGTAAGCGTACATGTTTATAAAATATTGGGTAGGACTCCATCCTGAAAAGGTGCAGAAGACCATTGAAATCGGTGTGGAGATCATGATGAAAACGGCCGTCAACGGTGATGATTAGCCAGGAGACTAAGCAAGCTCCCAGAAGGATCACAGGAGGTGATGGCGTGGAGAATTGATCGCGCAGGGGGCGCCGAGTTGGATAGCAGAGTGTGGGCGTTTTTTATTGGAAGCTTGGTCTGATCCTTAGTGCGATGCGTTATGTGGGTTCTGTCTGCACGACCTCCTAGGTTTAGTTTTTGAGCGCGCGAACATAACCTTGGTATATGCGATGCGTG
>JBNKNM010000599.1:0-596 GCA_050293845.1 Pseudobacteriovorax sp.
TTTCGGCAAGTTTAAGAAATTGGAAGCCGCTTCTGCAAAGGCTTAAAACCCAAAAAAATTATCTGGATTACTATAGCCCCTCTATGAAGGAGAAAGTCAATAAAAAAAGAAGACTAAGGCCGTAGGCCAAATCATGCGTTTGTGGCTTACGGGCGAACACTGTTCGGTGACAGCAACTTATTGAATTCCCTGCACATATCCCCATCTTCTTCTTACCTTTGCGATCCATTCTTTATTTGTGGTTTGCCTTATTTAAAAGGGTTTTCTAACACCTCTATTTGAGCCTCGTTGGCTAGAATAAATTTAAGATAAACGAGAGGAGGCTATTTGAAGTGGCATCGTTTCCTCGGACACCCGTATAGTTTAAAATAAAAACTTTACGGAGGATTTTATGGCCAAGAAGAAACCACGCAATCGCTATTCCAAAGAGTTCAAATCCAACGCAGTTAAGATGAGCCTCAAGGATGGGGTTCAGGTAAAAGATGTAGCATATGAGTTAGGAATACCTGCCACCTATCTCTCTATAGTAATCCAGATAATTTTTTTGGGTTTTAAGCCTTTGCAGAAGCGGCTTCCAATTTCTTAAACTTCCCGAA
>JBNKNM010000600.1:0-596 GCA_050293845.1 Pseudobacteriovorax sp.
AGGCGAGAGGATTTTGCCTTTTTGCGGACCCTTCTGCATTCCGGGGCAGTGTTTGAAAATTTGCGGAGCAAAAAAATTCGGACGTCGCAAATTCCGCTGATTTTCAGAAAATTTGGAAAAAATTGATAAAATTCATAAAAATTCAGCTGAATCGTGTTTGACTTGTGAAAAGAACAGTAATCTTCTGAAAAATCAAAATTCAGCCGCATTCGACAACAATTTAGCCGAATTCACCGATAATTCGGCCGCATTCACCTATAATTCGGCCACCCGAATCCCGGACGCTTTAAACGAAAAATCGGCCGAATTTCTCAGAAAACCGGTCATTTGAAGACACACACAATATATTCCAATTGTCCACAATACAATTACACACAATACATTCAAGTCTTCCATGATACATGAATAGTCCATAATACATGAAAATAGTCCACAATACATGAAGATCATCATCAACAACTAAATTTGGTGCATATTCTTCAATGCATAATACTCCTATGTGGACATAAGCATAATACCTTGTATTCGAAGAATATGTGTCTTGTACTCTAGCCATGTGAAGTGGGTCCATACAGTTGTGCATTGTCACTCATAGA
>JBNKNM010000601.1:0-596 GCA_050293845.1 Pseudobacteriovorax sp.
GTCTTGTTCTCCTTCTTGAATGACATACTTTTGATGACCAAATATGGCAAGTCTGGAACACCCGGACCATCCGGTTTTCTCTTCCGGACTATCCGATTTCGGCAGTTTCATAACAGAACAAGACAAGAGCCAAATTCCAAGATTTGATGATTCAATGTGTTTTGAAGCAAGAAAAGGGACTAAAAGGCATCAAGGGACCAAGATAGAAGAAAATCAAGCAAGAAGCCGAAGTCACAAAAATTGGACCATCCGGTTTACCAAACCGGACTATCCGATTTTTTCAGATTAGATAGAGTCTGAGTAGGTTTTGGAGATTTTATTTGTTTAGGAAAGATTTGGTCGTATCCGACCCAAAGAGCTACGTCATGCTGCCTATATAAGTATAGGTCACAACCGATTATAATCATCATCAACCAAATCAATCAAATTTACAATTTTTATACTTTTGCCATTGTTTTCTATTCTTTTTCTTTTTTTTCTTTTTTCTTCAATTAGATCTCTCAGCTACCACCACAACCTCTAAAGTTGTCGTGGTTCGCGCCTCTGCACCATCCAGACGCTGCTTGGCTAGAGGAGGAGCACCTCGTCAAAGCCCG
>JBNKNM010000602.1:0-593 GCA_050293845.1 Pseudobacteriovorax sp.
CATGGTCAAGCGATCCTTGTGATGGTGATGCAGGGTCTGGGCTTTTCCAACCAGAGGCTTTATCTTTCCTCAGAATTTTTATCTCATGTTGCTATGGTAGAGCTGTCTGACGAAGATGCGAAACAAACCCAAAATGTAAGTTCTCATCGTATTAAAATATGAACGGCTCAAAAATCTAGAGATTCAAATTCATACACAATTGAGTAAAATACTTTTCATATTTCTTACATAGCAAAAGTTTGGCAGTTGCACAAAGCTAATGTTTTTTCATTATGTTTTTTCTTTTTTTAAAAATTCCCAAAATCTATGTTTAAATGTGTCCATCTGATCCAGCTAAGAAGGCGTACCCCATCATGGCCAAGTAACGATAATTCTGTTAGTAACCGCTTGTGTATGCTTGATTTTAAGCATTACCTAGTAATGCGAGAGATCTAAGATAGGCTTTTAAGCTAAGAAGGAACTCATCTTCTTGCCAGGGTTTGTACTGAACGGTGAAGCTTGTACCAAGGGGCCATAGGATACTTTTGTCGCAGCGGCTACATGATACTAGAGGTGAGAAGTCGAATACTCCTGAAACTTTTGCATAACCGAAC
>JBNKNM010000603.1:0-592 GCA_050293845.1 Pseudobacteriovorax sp.
CAAAAAGTGCAAAATTTGGATTTCTATTAGTGGCCTGACCCCGTGGTTAGGTCCGTTCACCTTTCGTGTTGATCGTGCTATGCGGTTTCTTTCTTTCTGATCTGCTATGCCTTCTTGTCAGGTTTGCCCTTGGGAAGAGGCCGAAATTCAACTTCTAGGGCACCTAACTCTGAGCCAGGATGGTGCTTTAAATTTCATGCTAAAAATTGTGGTATTTCTATAGGGCACACCTTCTGTCCAATTGAGTTGAAAATTGGTGTGCTTCCTATTTGAGTGATAAAGAATAGCAAAAATATCAAAAAAATTGGAGCAAAAAGTGCAAAATTTGCATTTCTACTAGTGGCCTGACCCCGTGGTGAGCTCCGTTGAGCTTTCATGCCGATTGTGTTGTGCTGTTTCTTTCTTTGTGATCTGCTGTGCCTTCCTAGTCGGGGTTGCCCATGGGAAGAGGCCGAAATTCGGCTTCTAAGGCACCTAACTCAGAGCCAGGATGGTGCTCTAAATTTGGTGCTAAAAATTGTGGAATTTGTATAGGCCACACCTTCCGTCCAATTGAGCTGAAAATTGGTGTGCTTCCTATATAAGTGGTGCA
>JBNKNM010000604.1:0-592 GCA_050293845.1 Pseudobacteriovorax sp.
AAAAGAAGCGGAACAATGCCGTCTTCGTTTCTCTTTCTTCAAAAACGAGTTAAGTGGTTCGCCACTTGAGTTTGGGTGCCTGTAGGCTTTCTCCTTTTGGAGTTTGCGAGGAATGTGAGTTCCGAAGCGAAGCTGAGGCAAGGCCGACCGGCCGTCGCAGCAGCCCGCGCAAAATCGGCTAGATTTTGTAAGGAGCAGCGTTGCTGCGTACCGACAAAAATGGGCCGGTAGCTCAGGTGGTTAGAGCGCACGCCTGATAAGCGTGAGGTCGGAGGTTCAAGTCCTCCTCGGCCCACCATGTCATTTACAGTTCAAGCTGTATGTGGACGAATACTGGGGGCATAGCTCAGTTGGGAGAGCGCGTGCTTTGCAAGCATGAGGTCGTCGGTTCGATCCCGTCTGCCTCCACCATTCGTCCTTTGTTGCGGCTCCCTTTTGGTGAGCGCGATTTGGCTATCTCGTTTTGAAGAAGAAACCCGTTTGCGGTGACCTTTGGTTGCTGCTTGTTCTTGATATCGTTGAAGAGAAGATTTTTCTGACCTCTCAGGTCGGCAAGGCCCTTGTGGCTTGGCTGTTTGAGGGTTCTGCATTC
>JBNKNM010000605.1:0-591 GCA_050293845.1 Pseudobacteriovorax sp.
CATTTTCTCACTCAAAGCAGTTTTATCAAGATGTGCAGTCAAATAGGCAACCTCCTGCTGAAGCTCGGTGTTCTCTTTGGTAGCATGGAGAAGCTTACCCTTAAGAGAAACACATGCATCACAAGGAGAGGCTAAAATAGTGTAGCGAGAAGAATGATCAAGTTTGTGCTTAAGATCTTTAATCTCAATGGCAGCAGCCTCCAAATCAGATCTAAGCAATGGGAAACTAGTGCAAGCACCCAAAAGTGTGGAACGAGCTTTGAGCTCTCTGAGTTCCAACCTAGCACCATCAATCAAACTAGCAACATGTGAGTGTATGAGCCACAGATCCACATAGTTAACCATGATCATAGTACATCTATCACATGGCTTGGCAGTCATATCATCATGCGCGGATCAAAGAGAAGCAATCTCAGAAAAAGAACTCTCAAGCTCAAGATTCAACTTTTTGTTCTTGCAAAAAATCTTACCAAGCAACTTGTCTTGGTTGCAAAGAGCATTTTCAAGTTCAGCGACTCGCAAAGAAAGACCCTCGGGGGATGAGTCATCACTTAGATCGGAGTTAGAGTCAGAGATGTGTCGCGACGACTT
>JBNKNM010000606.1:0-590 GCA_050293845.1 Pseudobacteriovorax sp.
CGGAGCAAGCTCTTAGAATATTTGGATTTCCATTTACCGAATAGGTATACCCGACTAAACTAGGGAAAGGTCCAACTGTCGAGCCGACTACATCAACCCTTGATCCACCCTCCATCAGTAGAACTTTTTCAGAAGTAACCTCTCTATTTTCTTTCCCACATGAAACAATTAGTCCGATCATTAATAGGTGCGTAAAGGTACTTAGTGTCATCTGCTTCATTATCAATCTTCCTTTCTATAAATATAGTTATTAGATAGTAAGCGATGAGCAAAAGCCATCTACCGCAATATGATTTGACTGGCTATTCTGAAGACAGAGATAAATTTAAGGAGGAATAGCCCATGACCAAAAGCGAATGGCTTAGTCACGAAAAAAGGCGTATTGAAACAAAGCTTAGCAAGTCGGAGTACTCCCGCAAAATCGGCCTTAAAGTCCACATTTACCACTACTATCAAAGAAAGTATCGAGCTCAATCGCAAGCTCACAGTAGTCCTAAGTTCGCAAAGGTTATCGTCGAGCCAGTTAACTCTGTTCGGGATTTCTCTATCACCCTAGAGCTATCAAAGCAAGGAGGTTTACGGTTCTATGG
>JBNKNM010000607.1:0-588 GCA_050293845.1 Pseudobacteriovorax sp.
GGATTAACAATTAATATCAGAATGACGGATAGATAGAATTGTTTCCTTTTAAAAAGAGGCATGTGTTTCTCCTGATTCTACAGTAAACCTGTCATTCGGCAGTTCTATTTCAATTTTATAAGCTTTTACATTTGCAGAGCTGTTTCTTGATAACCTAAAGAGCGATAGAGGTTCAAGGCGTTTTTATTATATCGTAACTCAACTAAATCAAAAGATTCCGTTGTTTGCAACTTTACTAGTGCTATTCGGCAGTTGGAAATTCGATAAATCAGATAATTTAAGAAAAATTCATTATCGTTTAGCAGGTTACCATGTTTTTTTGTTTGAGCATAAATCTGGCACTGTTGCAAACTTTTGTAACATACTAATATTATTATCCACGTCAAAAGTAAAATTTACCATAAATTGAGCCGTGTGCTGGGAAACTAGCAAGTACTGTTCTCAGGTGAGTGGGGGTCAGCAATGTCTCCTACTTAACCGACATTAGGAATAGATTAGGGTGTTTTGAGCTTCCGTAAATAGCTGAGGAGTCATCGCTAAGGTTCCTAGCCTTAGCGGGCTTTTTTACAAAATGGTGAATCATAAATA
>JBNKNM010000608.1:0-588 GCA_050293845.1 Pseudobacteriovorax sp.
GCGGAAAGACTCCACATCATCGTCCTTCACGTCGCCACCGCCCCGGAGACCCCCGGCCCTCACCGGATCCGGTGCCTTTCCCCTACGGCGAGCAGATCTGCTACCACGTCATCGACAAGTACCGCTACACCGGCTTCATCGATATTGAGCTCGTCGGATAAGCCATCTGATGAGGCACACTAACCATAAGCCATTGAATACTATGTTCATCATCTTCAGACCATCTAGATGCCGCCCTAGCCGATCCCTAAGCACCAACACCTCAGTTAATCCTAACATTGGTATCAAAGCTAGGGTTAGGGTTTTGGATCTAGTATGGTTTTTGAGTCGGGACCCCTAAGCCGACTCGGTTGTCTCAAATCTAGAATACCTACCGCATATTAAGAGCCAAAAGAATCGGATCGGATCGGAAAAGAAACAAAAAAAATCCCCAAAATTTTGAAACCCTAAGAAATGGGCTCGGGCTCGGGTGTACCTGGGCCAAGCCGATGCCGGATCCGACCTCGTCGGAGTCCGGGAAGAAGACCCGAGGCTCGCCGGCGTTCAACCCTAGGGTTGACCGGCTCAAACCCTCGGATTAGGGCGTCG
>JBNKNM010000609.1:0-585 GCA_050293845.1 Pseudobacteriovorax sp.
GTTGGCAGCACATAAGCTATGGCAGCGGGTTCGACGGCAGTCGGCATGGGTGGGCGCTGTTGTTCGGACAGGGTGGTAGACGAGTGGGCCCAAGCGGTTTCAAATTTTTCCAATTTATCCAAAACCAGCTCGACTTGAAAAAATCAAAATTGATGCCTTACTGTGCTCCAAAAAATTTCTCAATTGTGCCAACATCCAATTCTCAACAGAATTAGAGTTAAAAATCCTGGAACAGATTCAATATTTGAATATTTAATTAATTTTAAAAGGGATTTAAACCTTCTGGATAAATCTGATAAATTCTCCATAATTTCTTCTTAACTTGATCTTCACAAAAGTGAATTTAGTTGGGATCACTTGTATGCAAGACATTGAGTTACAATACAAGTGTCAAACGACGTGGTTTGAATAAAATAAAATAGTTTGAATTTGAAATTCAAACCTTACAACATTTTATGTACAAACCAAACTTGCAAGGATTTCATTCAAGCTTTCAAAATACATACCGAGTCACCATTCAGGCACTGTAGCTACTACAGTGACACTAGTGGTGTCACATCCCTCTCCCCTAACAGAAATCTCATC
>JBNKNM010000610.1:0-586 GCA_050293845.1 Pseudobacteriovorax sp.
TTCTATTTTTATTACTCGATAATAATATAGTAAATATAAATTGTCAATCACAATTTCTAAAAAATTAGATAATCCATTTTTTCTTTTTCCCCTATTTTTTCTTTCTTTTTTCCCTTTCCTTTTTTTCTTTGCCTTTCTTTTCTTTTTTTCTTTCTTCCTTCGCCATCTCCCGACCAGTGTTTAAAAAACCGGCGGAGACTACAAAATCGGCTCCCGATCCCGTTGGTTTTTGAAAAAATTGACCGAATTCGGTAAAATTCGGTGAAAATCGGTCGAAATTTATTTGATTTAAAATTTGAACCGTGAAATCCCCAACCGGCCGATTTTGCCGATAAACCGGCCGAATGAACAGTGAATTCGGTATGAACAGTGAATTCGGTCGAACACGTTTGAATGAATTTAAACAGATTTGACGAAATTTAAATTTTACCAACCCAAACGACCAGATTTTACAAAAATTTCTTCACCACTAACCTTAGAATTTGATCTAGTTTTTTTACATATATTTTGCTAATTTTTATCTTTTTCTAAAATTTTGAAACAGTAAATTCGGCGGTTTTTAAATTCGGACCGATCTGATTCCACC
>JBNKNM010000611.1:0-585 GCA_050293845.1 Pseudobacteriovorax sp.
GTGGCCTTCCGGCCCTGGACAAATTCCAAAGTGGCCCTTATGCCTCTAGAAAGTGTGTGGTGATACTGGATTACGCTGTATTGATCGGTAAGTCATGGTAATGATTTAAAACTTCTCAAATTTTCAATTTTTGAAATATTTTCTTATTATCCATGTCTTAACTTTCATTTATCCATGATCACCATGTGCTAAACATTAAAACTCTATTTAATGTGACTTATCTTCATGAAAACCATGCTAGCCTACATTTCTCTTGAATTTTGAATCCAACTTCATAATTTTGTATCATGGGCAAAAATATTAGGGAATGTCTTGCTTAGGTGTTAAAAGTGTGATATAACCTTGTTCACATTGCCTTTAAAATCATGTTGCTTGCTAGTTATTCACATGTCGGGCTTGCCTTTCCCTAATCTCAAGCTTACCTATACACCACCCAGAGCCAAATATGAATGAAATGATTTACTTTACCATGCTTACACTTTTGTTGACTTTTTGCAAATGCTAATTCTCTAGAGTTTGTGGCAAAATCCCGGTTGATTATTCCTTCATTAAACTTTGTTTTCTAGCCTTCATTCACTCATGTTT
>JBNKNM010000612.1:0-584 GCA_050293845.1 Pseudobacteriovorax sp.
TGCATTGAACTTCAAATATTCATAGAACAATGTGCAAACCTCTGAAAAATGCAAACTAAATTTCATTTGAATCTTTTCAAAGAGATTCACACAGTGGGATGATCATATGTGTATTTCTTTGTATAGTACTTTTTCTAAAATTAAAGTAAACAAAGGAGTATTTAAATCATATGAAATATCTGTAAATGTAAAAATGATGAAACTTAACATGCATGTTCATATGCTGTCCAGAAGCTCATATAAAATAGTTCATCCCTGTTTGTTGTCCCAGAGTGCAGTTATAAATTAATTCTTGCTTTACAATTAGAAATTCCTTAGAAATGATTCTTGCATAGGAAATTGTAAATTCTTGGTTTAGAGTTTTCCCTGAACTTCCTGAACCTGCAGAAAATATTAATCCATTAAAATGTTACATCAAGCTTATGTTATTAAATTTCTAAGCATTTAACTCAATATGCAACCTATGCAAACTTAAAAGAAAGTTACATAAGTAATGTATGCTTAATGCAAGTTTGTTCAGTTCTTATGTTGTACATACTTCATCATGCATCTTTTCATTCTTCAATCTTTTCATTCTTGTTCCG
>JBNKNM010000613.1:0-582 GCA_050293845.1 Pseudobacteriovorax sp.
TCTGTTTTGCGATACTTTCAATAGTTTCGCCCAAATTTTTAATCCCCATTGATAAATCAGATCTGGCTCATTTTAGTCCATTTCTTCATTTTTTGCATCAAAATAGATCAGATCTGATTAAAAAATTTAAAATCACCTATTTAATTAATCAGATCTGATTTATTTATATTTAGTTCATATTCTCATTCACTAAAATAAATCAGATCTGATTTTTAATTTGGTTGGCGGGGATAAAATTATCAGATCTGATTAAAATTTTGCCATCTTCTCGGCATTGTATACCCTTAGAGTTCTTATTTATGATCTTATCTCGCTTCGATTTCAGAGTGTCGATGAGCTTGTAGAGGTGCTGACATTCGGCAGCTCAATTGTAAAAATGGTCTTTTAGGAAATAACCAAATCAGAGATAATGACTAAAACTAAGAAAATCACCCAGTTCCAGGGGAACGGAAAGTTTCCCGTAACTATCAAATATAGCATGTATAATATTTAGAATGATAAAATACTCCAAATCACAAAGATTTGGGAGTTAGTATGCATGTCATGGAAGATATTTCTGAACTTAAATTATCTGATCTTTTT
>JBNKNM010000614.1:0-581 GCA_050293845.1 Pseudobacteriovorax sp.
TTACCTTGTCGCCACAGGCACCGCAGCGGGAGCAATTTGAGTCGATGCGAGTGGCGGGCTTTAGCGATGGTGAAATTCTTGAAGTCAATCAGGTGGTGGCTTATTTTAACTATGCCAACCGAACCGTGCTTGGACTCGGCGTCAATAGTCAGGGTGATGTTCTCGGTTTGTCTCCAAATGATAGCAACGATCCAGACAATTGGAGTCATCGTTAGGCGCTGGTGCAATTTAGCCCCCTATCAGATACACTTTGGCCAAGTTTTGGTTTTAGAGTAAGTGATGGCGCGGTCGATTCTCAGCAAGTTGTTTGGGGCTTTTGCCTTTTTTGACACTGATGCAGACTTTTGTAACATACTAATATTATTAGCCACGACAAAAGTAAAATTTACCATAAATTTAGGTGGTTGAAAAAATTTAGTCAAAAGTTTGCACCATATATGAATCCACCTTGTGCGCAATACGTTTTCTGGATATGAACTTGAAAAACTGCAGTCATATATTCGGTCCCTCACCAAAGGCTTGGCGTGACCATGATGGAAATCCGCCCTTTGTGTCCTAATCAGTGCCTAGGCTATTAGAAA
>JBNKNM010000615.1:0-581 GCA_050293845.1 Pseudobacteriovorax sp.
GTGAGCATGGCTGTTATAACAGTTTTACACTCTGCAGAGGTTGTACACGTTACCCATGAGTTCTAATTATCCTCAGATAGCCAAATACTCATTGTACCGATGAGCACTCTTACACACTTCCAATGTGTGTGCCAGGAAATCACTACAAGACTGTTCAATGGTTTCCTCTAGCTTGTTACGTACCCACTGAGGTTTCACCGCCAGTGTGAGCATCGCACCCACCTAGAAGCCCCCTCTTGTGCCTTATGGGTTCCAGCCATCATGGCTTTACCCACACCATCCCACGGTTCCGCCATCGCAGCTTCACCGAACATCCCAGCGGTTTGCCATCTCAGCTTCCCCGCACAGCCGGTTGGTACGCCAAGACTAGACTCTACCACATACTATGCCAGGCCATACCCATATAGGCTCATGGTTGTACTATTTTCATGGGTGGTCGCTCCATGAACCGGTCCTTAGATTTGGGTATGATAACTAACCACAGGCTTCCAGCATCGCACAAGGAGATTTAGGATGAATTTTGACATGAGGGTTTTTCCTAAAATCTTCTAGGCTATCTAAGTATTTTAGAAAAAATGAAA
>JBNKNM010000616.1:0-581 GCA_050293845.1 Pseudobacteriovorax sp.
GTACCGGTACAACATCTTGGATGCAGCTTCATACCTTGTTGGGTATGCAGGCAGAAGACATATTGCATTTGTATTCATATGCATTGGATGTACTGTTGGAAGAGATGTGTTATCGTTGTTTCTATTGGAAGTTTATTCATTATAAATTGTTTTATTCTTAGTTTAATACAGAAGTGTAATTCTATGTTAAATCATTGTTTAATTGAACTTGTGGTTTAAATAACTCGTCGAAACAAATTTGCTTGTTGAGATGTTTTCATCTCACCCTTGCATTTCTTTCCAGGTGCTTAATGAATGCTAGGAGGGAAGGGGATTAGCTGCACGTCTCACCTCATTCGTTTAGAAGCCTTCGTGCTTGAAACTTAATAATTTGAATTCATTCATTTAGTCTTCTTGAGGATTATTCATGTGGTGTGGTCATTGAACTTATTATTAAATGTTTTCATATTCATTGCTAGGGTGATTATATTGCTGCTAGTGTGTTTGGTTATTATTGATCTATTATATGTCTTTGCTTCTGCGATGCTTGATATTATAGAGGAAATGCTGTCGAATTTTCTAATATTTTTTAGTTTGACGAT
>JBNKNM010000617.1:0-580 GCA_050293845.1 Pseudobacteriovorax sp.
GTCGCTGCTGGGCCAAGGTGCCGGCTTGTTGGGCCTCCGCTGCGCGGCGCGCGGCCGAGCGGAAGGGCAGGTCGGGCTGGGCCACGCGGGTGTGGGAGAAGGGACGCGGCTGCCGGGCCGGACTCAGTTTCCAGCCGGGTTTCGGCCCAGTACCGGATAGGAATTAGGAAAATCCTTTTCTTTTTTAAATCTTTTTATAATTTGCAAACTAATTTAAATTTGAATTTTGACGACTTCTACTCGCAAAGTAAAATATAAGAACACTTCACCAACCAAGGAAAAATTATGCATCGGCATGAAATGCAACAATCAAATATTTATTTAGGTATATATATTATAGAATATTATTTTCTTTTGGAAAAATCAGGGTGTTACAAACCTACCCCCCTTAAAATGAATCTCGTCCCCGAGATTCGGACGGATCAGAAAAGAAACTTGGAAATTCAGCCTTCAACTCTTCTTCTCTCTCACAAGTAGCTTCTTCCTCGGTATGGTGACTCCATTACACCTTGCGCATCTTGATCCTCTTATTCCGCATAACTCTCTCGGATGTCTCTATGATCCTGACAGGGTGCTCTTG
>JBNKNM010000618.1:0-576 GCA_050293845.1 Pseudobacteriovorax sp.
CATGATTCACACATATCTTCGTGTCTTTGATAAGCTCACGTTTATAACTCTTTGTTATGTTGATGTAGATGAATGCGTCTTTATGTCTTAAAATATATTTAAGGTGCCAATTGACATGAGACATAGATGATCTACTTTATTTCTTCTTTTTTATTTGATGGCTTCTTCATGTAATATGGCATACACAAATATGTAATCATCATAGCCAAAACAAAATAGAATTACAGAACCATGTCAAGACCAGAAGTCCAGAACCATGTCAAGAACCATCACCAACACCACGAACATTAGGTCCATCATCTACGAATAAATTTTCCATCATCTCAAGCTTTTTGTTCTCCATGTTGTGATGCTGCCTAGCATCAGCTTGCTCCTAGTCCTTGATCACACACAACCTCTCCACGTGAGCAGGAGTAATACTTCGATGTCGATCATCAAGCAATATACCACTCAAACTAAAAGCAGACTCAGAAGAAATAGTAGAAACAGGTATAGTAATGATATCCTTAGTCAAAACAGAGAGAATAGGATAAGTTCTTTTATGATCTTGCCACCAGTTAAGAACACTAAATGATT
>JBNKNM010000619.1:0-575 GCA_050293845.1 Pseudobacteriovorax sp.
CACTTTCAGAATACAATCAAAGGCTTTCGAAAGTGTCCTCAATCGGAGATTTCACTTCTTTTAAAGCTAAAAAAAGACAACAAATAAGAAAGTTACAGCAGGAAAAAGATCGTCTCATTGATCTTTATCAGGATGGGTTGATAGAGAAAAATAATTTGACGCCTAGACTTAAAACCAATAATGCTAAGGCAAATAAGATTGAACAGGAAATCCGCCTTTTGGAAAAACAGGAGGCTGAAAAAGAGTCTACACTGACCATTATTAAAAGCCTTTCTGACTTTGTGAATACTATTCATAAGAATCTTGATTCCTGCAGCTTTGGGGAAAAGAGATACTTAGTAAGATTATTGGTAGAGGAAGTTCTAGTGGACTCAATTAAGGAAGAGATAAATGTGAAGCATGTCATACCGACCAATGACCCCAAAAAAAAGTGTCCATTGCGTTCGGGGAGTACTAATTGAGCCTTGAGGGCTGCCCTTCGGGCTGTAGCTAATGCCTTCACTACTCAGAATACCTGATTTTAGCATTCTAGAGATGTAGCGCAGAAACCGTTGGTCGCTGATCTTCAGTCTCAG
>JBNKNM010000620.1:0-575 GCA_050293845.1 Pseudobacteriovorax sp.
GCAACAAATGAAGAAATAAATCCGCAAATCAAGGCCCCCGCGCCGGTTATCCCGCTTTCTAAACCCAGAACCTACAAAACTTTAAAGGAGCTTAGAAAGCACAATTATAGCTCCGTTGACGTCCTCGACCGCTTTGAAACGTGCTTTCTTCGGAGTTTGAAACGCCGTACGGAGACTCAGATTTGGGCTGAGCTTAAGAGGGAAGCACCGAAAATGGTCAGGCTGGGAGTAAGGTATTCGGCTCCGAAGGGGGCTTACCGCAGGGTTTTGTCAGCTTTCGCAAGACTACCGGCTCGAATTATGTCGTTGTTGCTAAGGGAGTAATTATGTGATTAAATATGATATCATAATAATATCAATAAGATAACTAAGATATCAATTATTGAATTGAGACTGGGTGATGGCAAGCTGCAAGTTTCAATTCTTGCAGCAAGAGTGGTCCTCCCTTTACCCCATTTTAAGCTGTTTTTTGAGATCAGAAATCTCCTTGTCCTTTCTGGATTCCATAGTTACTAGCTGGTTTGAAAGCGATCCAAGCTCTTTTTTGAGATTTGAAATCTCGCTATGCAAGGTTT
>JBNKNM010000621.1:0-573 GCA_050293845.1 Pseudobacteriovorax sp.
TCCATTGTCGTGATAGAACTCTACATCTGACGAAAAGTAACTGCTGTAAACATCAAGTTGCCCTGGTGTAACACAGCTATTGAAAGCGTCAAAAACCTTCGAGTCGAGTTCGGATATAGTATCGAATAGCGGATCACGGATAGGCTCAGAAATCGGTTCATGGGTAGGGTTCGAGTTAGCGCCGAGAGTAGGATCGGTAGCTTGATTATCTTTGATGGTAGAAGTGCAAGCGTTTAGCATTGGTAAATGTGTTAACGCTATCATTAAGAATATGGTTGTCATGCAGTGTCCATTTAAATTCAGTGATTATCGTCGTATCTTGTTTGTTTCGTGCTTACCTTATGGCGTATTAACAAAAGGAGTACCGTTAATAGAAGACTCTGGATTCTATAGCATACACTGAGCAAAATTGACAAAACGTTTATTTAAACGTTCATCTCCAAAATCCAAACTTGAAAACTCGTTTTCGCACCAGTCGGTCTCTGAATGTTTTGATACACTACCTCTGCGAGGTATGGTTAAATGCCGTCATCAAAATTGGAAGCTCAGTTTTAAAAGTAACCCTCTGATGGT
>JBNKNM010000622.1:0-573 GCA_050293845.1 Pseudobacteriovorax sp.
GCCAAGCCTTTGGTGAGGGACCGAATATATGACTGCAGTTTTTCCAGTTCATATCCAGAAAACGTATTGCGCACAAGCTGGATTCATATATGGTGCAAACTTTTGACTAAATTTTTTCAACCACCTAAATTTATGGTAAATTTTACTTTTGACGTGGATAATAATATTAGTATGTTACAAAAGTTTGCACCAGTGCCAATTTATCAACACCCCCTAAGTAATTCGTCAGTATCCATATTAATTTCATCGATAATAGAACTCTCAGCTTAATGATCAAATACGGGATCATCATCTTCATCATAAATCTCGCCGAAAATCTCTTCGAGGATATTCTCAATAGTGCTTATACCTAATGGTTGTTGAAAATCTTTAGACTCCACAAGACACATATGGCTATGTTTCTTCTGCATGAGTCGTAAAGCAGTTAAGGGGCGCGTACATTCATTAACCTTTATAATAGGGTGGATATGGGAACGCCAATCGTCTGCTTTTTTCGCAAATAGTTCTTTAGCATTAATCAGGCCTACAACATTTTCACCATCGAACACAGGAACTCTGGTATGCCCGCTCTGG
>JBNKNM010000623.1:0-573 GCA_050293845.1 Pseudobacteriovorax sp.
CGCACCCATCTCGCGCAGCCCGATTTGACCCGTTAAGCGTGAATCCGACCCGATAGGAGGCTAACCCTACCCGAACCTATTATCATACCCGTTAAGGCGATTCGTTTAAACCAATTTTATTCCCTTTTCGATTTCTTCCAAATCTTCATGAGACAGAGTCGGATTTGAATTAGGAAAAGGTTAAGATCTTTGCCATCTACGATCTTATCTATAAACCCCTATATATAGTGCCACCCATAGTGCGAATTTTTGGCCGCAAGTCAAGAACCCGCTGAACCCTAGGTAGCCACCAAATTTGAGTTTTCCATCACCAATCAGAGCAATTGGTCGGACGAGAAACTAGAAGGGAGCTCAAGGAAGCCTTGGCACACGTCCTTGGACCCGAAGCTTCACCAGAGGCCGCCCTCACCGTCGACAAGCACCGGTCGAGCCGCCTCACCATTGACGGGGTTCGTTGCGGCTCTTCGCCGATTAAGGTTAGCATAAACACATTCCCCTCATCGTTGTGATCCCGTAGGAGCAAACCTTATCAAAAACCGACCACCGTAGCTCGAGAAAACTCGAACTCCGGCG
>JBNKNM010000624.1:0-572 GCA_050293845.1 Pseudobacteriovorax sp.
AAAAATTAGTAGCTTAACCACAAGTCAAAAATGGCTGACAGAACAATAAATTGCTGACATAAGTAACATTGGCTACATAAAATGAATAAATAGCTCGATATCAACCATGCAAATTTAAAAGCTACATACAGACATGTCACACTCCAAAAACATGAAAAACACAAGATACATTGCCAAGTTTAAGGTGCGGGGAGATATGGATGAAATCAAAAAACTAAATAAAACTCTAAAACATTCTCAAATCGATGAACCAGGCAACAAAAATATCTTCCAGATGCAAAATCACCTAACCATATAGTCGCAATTGATTTCACGGAGAGCACAATGCAAGTATTAAGCACATTAAGTAACTCACCACCGAGAGCGCAACCACCAAGAACATTGAAACAATAGAGAAACCCTCACCCCACCAAGGATGCGCAAACCACTGAGAAACCAGCAACCACCGCCGAGACCCTTGAGGAAGAAGCTAAAGAACACCGCCGTCGACGCCGAGTACCCGCCAAGCTCAAACAATGAAACCATATACGACGAAGCCCACCACCGAAGCCGTCACAGCCGCTGAAGCCATC
>JBNKNM010000625.1:0-570 GCA_050293845.1 Pseudobacteriovorax sp.
AATTTTCTACGCGATTGAAAATGTCACACATGACAAGATCAAAAGCAGCTTCACACGTACATGACGCTAATCTCTGATGACCACACCTTTTCGATGGAGTAATTAATATTTTCTATATTTTTTATTATTGTCATTGATTTTTTATTATATTTATATCTAAGTTTTTTTAATCTCATCTGTTAATTTTTATTATGTTATTAATAAATTAATAATTTTGGTACCTGACCCACACTAATTTGGTACTGGTCCACCACTTAAAGTACCTCTCAATAGGTATCTCTCTATTTTTAATTATTAGATCTAGATAAATGAATGATTCACATTGATTGTACACACTGTAGCAAAACTCAAAATCACTATTGCATTAGGATACCATCTGCTATGTATTTTATATTTTCAAGATTTATTTAGGACTGCCGTCAAGTCTATTATCATAACCTTGGATTTTTTTATATATTGCAATATACACTACTACAAGCAAATACGCAGAAAGAAAAATGACAAGAAATGTTTTTATCAGACAGGACCATCTAACCAATTTTTAATATAAGGTGGAATATTAGCCTACCA
>JBNKNM010000626.1:0-570 GCA_050293845.1 Pseudobacteriovorax sp.
CTTCTATGCCTGCGGGTATCTTGTATATGCGTCTTTCAGAATTTCACTGGATTTTAATTATTAATATCAGGAGGAAACTAACTACTCCCTCTGTTTTAAAATTGCCATTAGGACAACAATTCTAGTTCAAAAATGAACTAAAGTTGTTGTCCTAATGACATCAATTTAGAAACAGAGGAACTAACAAATTATAATTTTTTTGAAGATCAGGAAACCAGAAAGGGAGCAAAGAGTAAGACCATACTGCACTAAAAGTATTTGTTCGAGGACGAAGATGAGCTACAGTTCTAAGAAATTCTCTTGATGTGTGTTTCTTCTGTATAGGAAATGATGCGGGGTCACTTTTCCCAATCTGCAAGAAGGTATGCATAAATATATGAAAACACATGCCATGAAAACAAGAAGTGTATGTTCCTCATTTCATGAAAGTTCATGAATTCAATCTAACAAACAAAGAAATTGGTTATTCTTGTTTTAACAGCTCCAGACTGTTTAAGAAAACACGGGAAAGAATGCTCTGTGCCCTGTATTTCAACTTGCAACTAATAATCAAAAGTATGAACCTGTCAC
>JBNKNM010000627.1:0-570 GCA_050293845.1 Pseudobacteriovorax sp.
ATTGATTTAAAAATTCTTTAAAACATATGCAAGGGAGATCTTGTTTTTTTATTCTCGCCGTATAGAACACAATGGTGAAAAAATTTAAAATATATTATAAATATAAATATAGAGCAAATTAAGGTGATTTAAAAAACTCTTCAAAACATATGCAAGTGGTATCTTATTTTTTCATCTCGTCGCGTAGAACACAACAGTGAAAACATAATTTAAAATAGATATCATATAAGTGATATTAATTATTTTAATATTTTTTAAATTGCACTAAATGAATTGATGAGTTGGATGCTAAAGTGGATGTTGAAGTGGATAGCTTGCATGTCAAGATAATTGGTATTGATGATTTAGTGGGTTATGTCTATATAGTTAGAGTAGATAAAATCAGCAAAAGCACAAGCAACATGAAGCAGTGAAGAAGGACTTATTACCTTCCCGATCGTCCTCCACATTCTTCAGGCTTTCCAAATATTGAAGCACACGCTAGGAAGAAGATCTGGCCTCAGTATATTTGCAAGTTGTCAAGCCTACTCCCGTCGAAGGAGGGGGAGCAGAAGCAGCATCCATAGAAGG
>JBNKNM010000628.1:0-569 GCA_050293845.1 Pseudobacteriovorax sp.
GCCCTCTCAAGCCGGCGGCCATGGCACCCCGGTGTCTCTGTTCGGCCGGGCCGAGCCGAGGAAGAAGGAACGTCCCGAGCCGTCGGATCTTGGATGGACGATCGAGATTAGAACAAAAATAACTCTTTGTTTTATTTAAATCCAAGCCGTAGATCGCCGGATGGACGGTCCGTGTTTAATGAAGTCCCGTGGACCCTGTTAGCTAGCGCCGTGAACTCGGTGCACCGCACCGTGGACCTATTCCACTGATTTTTCAATAGAAAAATAATTCATTAATTCTGAAAATTCACCGGCACTAGTTATTTTGCAAAAACACCCCAAACTTTTTCAAAATTATGTTTTAGTCCCTGAAAATTTACATATAGGTCCCTATATAAATTTTTATATTTACAATTATGTCATTTTCTTAATTAATTTGGTTTATTTTATTTTCTATTTAACCTATTAACTTAAAACCTTTATAACTTCTTAACCATAACTCCGATTTAGGTGATTCTTGTGCTCACGCGTTCGTAGTGATGAGTAGCATCTTTTGGTACTATTTGATTAGAATCTAGGTACTGTTTGTT
>JBNKNM010000629.1:0-569 GCA_050293845.1 Pseudobacteriovorax sp.
GGGTACTGATGAGAGATTTTAGACCTTCTTTCATCAAGACTGATATCGGATTGTGCTTTATCCGAAGTCATCTCCAGTGGTCAAGCAGCAGTATGTGGATATTGAATATATGAGGAAAAAGAAGGACATACACTTTAACAGGATTCTTGAGGCTTGTGACTTGCATGGTATCACTGATCTGCTCCAGTTTAGGCACAACTAGAATCAAGAAATCATCTCAGAGTTCTACTCCACTCTCTTCTTTGATAAGAAAGAGAGAATCTTCATGTGGATGACTAATGACAGAAGGTTCCATCTGAAGCTAGCTCAGATTCTTGGATTGTCTTCTCAGCTTGACATCCCCAAGAAGCTTCACTTCGGGAGAGTTATGATGTCGAGGGAGATGACTCCAATGTATAATCAAAACAGCGACTTCTAGGCTCCCGAGATTGATGGGCTTCTACCTCACTTCTTGATTCTTCACCGGGCGATGAGGAAGACTCTAGCACCAAGGATTGAATATTCTGAAGCTATGCCGGCCTTGTTGGATTCTATCATGAAGCCCACACGGTTTGATGTTTTGAGTACAT
>JBNKNM010000630.1:0-569 GCA_050293845.1 Pseudobacteriovorax sp.
CGTGTCTACGCCGTCTACTTGGACTAAGATTTGGGTAGGTTGCCCCCTATATATATGTACCTCCATCAAGCAATACAAGTATCTAACTCTCGGCGGTACACCTCTCTAACATGGTAATCAGAGTCATCGATTTTTTCTTTGCTTTCGCTCATCTCTGACCTAACCCTAGGGTTCACCGTCACCCACCACCACCCCTAACCAACACCGTCTTGTCGATCATGTCGTGCAGCACCTCCAACCTCTCCGTCGATGAGCAACAGGCCGCCGTCGCGGCTGCCGCCGCCGCCGCCGCCAAGAGGAAGGAGGACGACGCCGCGGCCGCGGCTCAGGCCGCCACCGCTACCGTGCACTGAGAGCAGGAGGCTCTCGTCGCCGCCGTGGCTACCGCATGCAAGACCCTACATGAAGCACGGGTGTACGAGCATGCCGCCGCCCTCACTTGGGAGAAGGAGAAGAATATCGCTTGTCACCTGGAACAGCAGCTCACTGCTACCCAAGGGATCGTGCTTCCCCAGGACAATGATGATGACTGCTCCATCAACACCGGCTCCAACCCCGACACCGCCCTT
>JBNKNM010000631.1:0-568 GCA_050293845.1 Pseudobacteriovorax sp.
GCTCTTCCGATCTATCCACACATCTCCAACCAAACGGACTGAGCTCCAACACAATCCGCACCACCGATTGGCACGCCAAGACTAGTCTAGCCAGGCCGTACCCATATAGGCTCATGGTTGCACTGTTTTCATGGGTGGTCGCTCCATGAACCGGTCCTTAGATTTGGGCATGATAACTAACCACAGGCTTCCAGCATCGCACCGGACAAGGCCTTGAACTGCTGGCATCGCACCAACCAGTTCACCTTGGACTGTTGGCATCACACCAACCAGTTCCATTCCCGTCACCCCAAATCCTATTCTCCACACTAATAGGATCAAAGAAACATAACAGTAACAGGGTGACACAAGCATAACTGATGTAATAATATCACTACCCAAACCAGACCAGGACATGCAGGGCTAAGCAGTTCTACAACCCAAACACAAACCATTCTACTCTATGGGATTCTCAAGGAAAAGACAATCAATTCTAGTAGGCCTAGCAAAAGGTTTGCGCAGCGCTTGCTCCTAACATGCAGTTCTACTTCTATAGAATAGACAAGAAAGTAATGGGCGCAAAATGGTC
>JBNKNM010000632.1:0-568 GCA_050293845.1 Pseudobacteriovorax sp.
AAGGAATGCAGAGTCTGCATCATTGCTCACTATCCTTGGTATGTTTGGATCTCTACCAATGAAAACCTTTCCAAAATTTGGTGTGACATCAACTGTTGGTCAAAACTTTATTTTTCAATGAAAATAGTATATAGAACAATACTTCTATAATTACAAATCATCAAAACATCATTCTAAGGGCATACGGGGCAATTTTCACCAAAATTTCATTTTCGTAAAGCTAAAGTGGATCTGACAGTAAAATAAAACCATCAATTTCACCAACTCGTAGGATGTGGGAAGAATATTACCTTTTGCCATCAAATTCACCACAGAGCAGCTCAACCTCAGAGTTGATAAAGTTGATGGTTCTATTTGGCTGTCAGACCAACTTCAGTTTTACGAAAATAAAATTTTGGCAGAAATTGTCCCGTATGCCCTCGGAATAATGTTAATTATAGAAGTATTATTCTATATACTATTTTCATTGAAAAATAAAGTTTTGAGCATCACATCGAGAAATAGTAATATTTTTTTATAGAAAAATTAAGAGGTAAGCATGAATATCAAAAAATAACAATGTCCAACA
>JBNKNM010000633.1:0-568 GCA_050293845.1 Pseudobacteriovorax sp.
TATCGACCTGGCTTGTGAATTAATCTTATCAATTAAATGATAGGTTCCTATTAATTAAGTGATAGATATAAAACAGTTAATCTATAGGTTCATGTTGATTAGTTGATATCTAAGCTTCAATTAATCGGTAGTCCTAAGACAATTAATCGGTAAGAAAAATCTATAAAACGCTTTCAAGGAAAGGAAAATGCTTGATCTCTAAATAGAAATATCATTAAATAATCTAAATTTTTTCTAAATATATTAAAATCATACCACTATACTAGAGGGAATTATTGGCTCAAAAATACGCCAAATAAAATCCCCTGATTTAGCATAATATTTTATTTTTTTAGAGTTAAACGTTCTTTATAGGGGGACTGCAACTATTGAATAGTTGCAGATAAGAAATGCAAGCTTCAAACGTTCTTTATTACAGAAAGGAGGTAAATTATGGCTGAAGTATTACTGGCTATTATATCAATAATAATAGCAATATACGAACTTCTAAAAGCGCTAGGTCTTTTAGAAGTTTAGAGAGTGGTCTGGGTCAAATGTATTCCTTTGGAAAATTCGTCTTACCTGAGGA
>JBNKNM010000634.1:0-564 GCA_050293845.1 Pseudobacteriovorax sp.
TTTCAAGGTTAGAAACAAATTTACATGTCAATATTTTTTTTGAAAAACACAGGACAGACGTAGATATTTATACACGCACGAGTACTCACTCCTATGAACACACTCACGCATACCCTACCACTATGAACACCTTAAAAAAATTAGACCGGCTGATCTTGAGATTCACGAAGTCGGTCATCAAGAGCGTTTTATTGTCGACGGAGATATCACCACCCACTAAAAGAATAATTAGTCATAAATGCAACACTCATGTTAAATTTAGGATTTGAACCTGAGTGGGTTAGTTCCACCACTAAGAATCTAACCAGCTGGGCTAAGTCCACTCTGCATGTTGTATCCTTTCTGTATATTCTTGCTTTATGAAATAAGGCTCATAAATTTGTCTGCAGATATGGAGTGCAACAAAGATGACGCGGTCCGATCAAAGAAGATTGCTGAAAGGAAATTTAGGGAGAATGATATTGCAGGTGCGAAGAAATTTGCCCTTAATGCAAAGGCTCTTTTTAAGACACTTGAGGGCATCGATCAGGTGATTTCAGCCTTGGACGTGCACATAAGAGGACA
>JBNKNM010000635.1:0-564 GCA_050293845.1 Pseudobacteriovorax sp.
CAGGTAGCAAGGACCAATATTATTGGCTCAGAGATTCCAAGCGCATTTGTTTCAATATTATATTACTGATTCCAAGCACATTTGTTTCAAAGTATTACTGATTTTCATGCAAAATTTAAAATTCAATAGATTTTGAAATATATATAAATAATTTGTTTCAAGATTTCATATAAAAAACAGCTAAATTTGATGAAATCTGGCTTAGAGGTAAAATCACAAACAAAGACTCAAAGTAGGGGTAAAATTACAAGGGCATTTTTGTCTTTTTATATAATATTTAACATTGTTAATCTCACATAATGAAATATGGGCAAACTGCTGGTTCATTTTGAAATCATAGGGGTAAAATCACAAATTTGAAAAATGAGGGGTAAATTTACAATTGGACTCTGACACAGAGGTAGAAACACAATTGCCCCAAAGATGAAAGTAAGGATCTACTCTTAGTGCATGTTTAGCATAGAGATATAGCTTACCCTATAAGTCTTGCATGCTAGGAGTCTGTTATTTATGGCCACGTTAATAGGTCAATCTTGCTGAGCTTTAGTTGCTCTGACTTTGCCT
>JBNKNM010000636.1:0-564 GCA_050293845.1 Pseudobacteriovorax sp.
AATTCAGTAGAGGAGTCGTCTTTGGCCCGACCAAACATTGCAGTAGGGTTTTGCTTCCGAGGGGATAATTCAAATCTAGATCTTTGTTCATTTGATAGTAAAACTGATGTATGTAGATGGATATCATTCGTGATATATATATTTATGGAACTTGATTTTTTGATGACGTTGTGGTGTTTAATTGTGGTCCTGACACATGTATGTTATAGATTTTTTTTTTCTAAATCGTTTCAGTTTTCTATGAATTTCTCAAGCATTTTCTACTTTTTCTGAATTTTTAGAGTATATTTTATTTTTCTGATTGTCCAGCATTTTTTTATTTTTTGCTAATTTTTTTGGCTAAAATTTTATATTTATAAAATAATTTTAGCAATTTTTATCTGTTTCTCCTCGTTGAGCCTGTTTAGAACACATGGAGTCAGTGTGATTTTTTTTTTTTGCAAAAAGGCTTTGGGATTCCTACCACCCCTTGCCGGCAAGGGGCTTAACACCAAAACTTTTAGCAACCTGACTATCTGCAAAAAGATTGAAACATGATATTTTTTGAATTTTTTATACATATGT
>JBNKNM010000637.1:0-563 GCA_050293845.1 Pseudobacteriovorax sp.
CCTCTCGGATAACTAACTAGTATTTGACACTTTAACAGAGCTAGGGATAGATTATGCCTCCCAACATCTGTAGAAGATATGAAAGAATGTGATGCTCTAGAATCAAACAACACTACTGGAGAAGTGTCGTTGACGAGAAACATACCAATGATAACATCAGGAGCTTCTTGTGCTTCTTCACATGATTGATTCTCCCACGGGCGTAGTTCTGCTTGGCAGCAATAGGAATAGAGTTAGATCCACGGGTAGGTGCAGGGGTAGATACAACTGTTTTAGGAGGGCGAGTGCTTGGATTGGGGCATTGGTTAGCAAAGTGACATTTCTCCCCACAAGTGTAGCACCTCCGTTCACCCTGTAAGGGGTTCAGAGTAGCTTGAGTCCTGTGAGCACTTTGATTTCCAGCAGCAGGAGTCTAGAAATTGTTGGGGCGCTGAATCACTTGGCACTGCGGGGTAGAGAATCCTTGTCCAGCTAGCTGCTGTCTTGGTTGATGCTGTGGCTAAGCAGGATGGAACACAGGTCCAGCTAAAGATGGCCTAACACGTGGTCTAGAGCTACTGCCC
>JBNKNM010000638.1:0-559 GCA_050293845.1 Pseudobacteriovorax sp.
TATAGATAATTGATCCCACGCACAAGAATGTCGTGAATAGTTGTAGGTAACATTTCAGTTTATTGATATTGTCAAAGTAACCCTCCATTTTTTTATATGATTCCATGGCACATGTATTTTCATTGACAAGGATATTTTTTATATGATTCCATGGCACATGTATTTTCATTGACAAGGATAGCACACGCAAACTTGAATGTACTAATTGACAAGTTCTCCTACTATGCCCTCCATTTTGAGATGTCTAAATTACTATGTACATGAAATGGGACTATTCTTTGCCTGTCTCTATAGCAATTGTTACATAAGTCAAAAGAGAACAGCAATATGATGTTTAGTCAGATGGTTAATTAGTAATAAGTAAAATGTATTTAGATATTTAGCAAATATTGCCGCTTTTTGCTGCTATGTGCACCTTATTCATTCAATGTCTAAATGTTTTTAATTTCTTCTATTTTTGTTATAAGGTACCTCGCTATGGATATGTTCTGATTTAAGTGATACTGCTAGAGCAATTGTGCAGAAACATAGAAAGCTGATTCCATAATAAACGAGTGAT
>JBNKNM010000639.1:0-561 GCA_050293845.1 Pseudobacteriovorax sp.
GTGCGCGCTGCGCAGGTCGAGGCCGAGGTGGGCCAGGCTGGGCCGCGCACGCTACACAGGCTGACCACGTCGGTACTGTGCAACTGGGCCATGGCGAATTCGGCCCAATGACAACTAATTTATTTTTTTATTTTCTGAATATATTCAAATCCTTGCAAATTCAAAAATTTGTGTAGGATTCATTTGAACTCAGAAAATTATGAAACAAATTTTGTTGGATAGATCTTAATCTGTTCTAGGTTCTAAAAATATTACAAAAATACTTCTTGTACCAGTTTTGTCTGTTAAGTTTAATCCATCTAGAACTAGTTCAAATCTATAGAAATTCATATAAATTTTTATAGAATTCCTAAAATTATGAAAATTGATTCTAATTTCAATATACGGCTTCCTCTGTCATGGAAAACCCTTGTACCCCCTGTTCATGGTATTTCATTGGATTAATAACCTCTTCTCTTAGGAGTAAGTTGAGGTTTAAATTTTGAAAAAATACTAACGTTAATTTTTAGGAGTTAATGAAACAAATTATTAAATTACCTCTTTAACCAACATAAAAGCTAG
>JBNKNM010000640.1:0-559 GCA_050293845.1 Pseudobacteriovorax sp.
CTCCACTTTTCCTTATTTGCCCCGCCCGGTCACACCAATAATCATGAACATAAACCTCTACTCAACATATCCATAATAACCTTCTAGTTCATAAAAGAGAGGCCCTACATACGAGTGGAACCTACCACTCAACTTCTACCGATGGCTATCAACTAAGCATAGCACATCTAGTCATAAAAGATAAATACATCTACAACAAGGTGATATCCTGAAGGGTACTACCATGCAACCTATTACCATCATCCAAGAACCCTATACGTAATGCACATTACATCACATGCATAGAATAAAAGAGAAATGACTCGATATAACATTTATAGGTACTATGTGCACCGGGGCTTGCCTTGCTCAAAAAAATGTTACAATCCACAGCGCTTCATGATGTTATCCCCCAAGCTCTGATACAATGACCTTCTCCTCCTCCTGAAAGCCTCCTGCGGTGACGGGCCTACAAGCGATGACATGCGCCTTTTATTTAATTAACATTTTTGATTCAAAAGATGGAATAAACTTGTTGAATTCAAGTCCTAATGTTGAGTTTTATATTTTTCCTGGCTAG
>JBNKNM010000641.1:0-559 GCA_050293845.1 Pseudobacteriovorax sp.
CTAGTACATAGTCTAACCCTTCATACACCGGCCACTACGACGGGTCAAGTAAAGGCTCAAATCTTGCCTCCCATGTCTTCTCCTCAGAAAATAGTGAGTAGTACGGAGACATGTAGTTACTTCCCTCGTGTAGCATGCGTCGCATACGGTAAGCAATTATTACATGGGAGCAAAGAAGATGAAGCAACGTTGGTGTCATACATGTACAACTCACCACATCGCCAATCTCCACTCAAAATATGCATCCTCCTGATGCCTCACCACTGAGATTCATCCGTCTTGATGACTTGACCTCGTACACAAGCCTCGCCGGATCAAATAGCATGGCAACTTCATTAGTGGAGATCTCACACTGCTCGAGAAGGTGTTTTCTGATAGGTTTCCCCCAATGCTCTCCTTTTGCTATAGACTGACATGCTTTCTCCCACCTATTAATGAAGTACGCGTGACACTTGTGAAAAGTGTAATCCACAATACCACAAACCGGCAAAGCACTGATGCCTTTTAGAATGAAGTTGAACACCTCTGAGATGTTGGTTGTCATGATCCCATATCGAGA
>JBNKNM010000642.1:0-557 GCA_050293845.1 Pseudobacteriovorax sp.
AAGTTGTTCTGAAGCATCATAATCAAAACTTTCTTTAATTGCTTCATTAATGGACTCTTCTTCCTCTTTTTCTTCGAAGCTGTCTGATAGTATTTTTTCATTTATCTCCCATTGTTCATCTTCATCATTTTGCTTTTCTTTACCATTAATTTCTTCTGGCTTGTTCTCAACTAGTATGACCATATTTTTCTTGATTTCTAAGTGTTCTATGGCTGCTTCTTTATTTTTCCTTAACTTTTGCAGTCTGGATAGCTCTCGATAAAAATAAAGTTCCCTTTCTCTTACTGTTGGCCATTCACATATCATAGTATTATTATATTCCATAGATATTTCCATTAATTTATCTTTACAGTAACTTATCTCAACATCCAAGTCCGGGTTTTCCAAGAATTCAGATACACTATGCCTTCTATTTTCTATAGGTTCCATTTCTGTCGTCACTGAGTCTGTATCATCTAAAGATCTTAGCTTATAATCCATAAACCTCATACCAGTGCTTCCCATATTATTTTGATAGCTTATATAATCTATAGGTTGCTGCAAAATCTTATTTTTTT
>JBNKNM010000643.1:0-557 GCA_050293845.1 Pseudobacteriovorax sp.
TTTTTCAGTCTAACCTCAATACTAGTGGAGGCGTGACACGAATGATGCACGTGACATCATCGTGGATGTTGTGTCGATATGAAGCTGAAGACAGACGGACCGATGTGATAGACTGCATCGGACTCAGGTACCCTTACTTTCCTGTTTTCAATGTATTAGAGTTTAGGGGCACAGTAGTCATTTAGCCTTTTGTTTAAGCCTATATATAGGACCATATAGTGGATGAGACTCCTTGTCACTTCCCACTTTTATTTCGTATTTTTAGAGTAGAAATGAGCCAATTTTAATTTCCAATCAAATGAGGGAGGGAGGGCGGTGACCTCCGTGGATCGGATGTAGTCTTGTTAAACTTCAATGGAAAAATCCATTTTTGCATCTCGTGTGTTCTCTTTGTTTTTCCCTCTTTTGCTTTGGTATTGCAAGATCTGAGTCATAGCCTCAAGCCCGCCACCAGTTCTCCTTGTTTTCATTTTCATTCACCTCCTCCGGTTGTCAGGACCTCCTGTGCTCAGTGCCTTCTAATTTGGATTCATCCTCTACTCTAGCTTCGTCAAGGC
>JBNKNM010000644.1:0-557 GCA_050293845.1 Pseudobacteriovorax sp.
TTTTTGAAACAGCATCTCCAAATAGAGGTTCTAAATAAGATAGTATCTTAAAATATAGGAGTTTTAAATAAGATAGTATCTTAAAATATAGGGTTTAAGTCTATAAAACAACTTCCAATAATTATCTTATTTTATTAAAAAATATCAAATGATTATAGAGTTCAATCTTCAAAGTTCTAAATATATTGTCTCACCTATTATGCCACTGTCCTCATTTTTCACATAATCATCAAGCTTTTATTTCCTAATAATATGATTTCATTCCTAATAACATAATTTAAGACATAACGGTTAGAGAGAATAATTTTCTTTAAGCCTCAAACTTAATAAATCAATATCTAAATCAAATTATAATGTCTAAATATACTACTCTTTGTTGGAGAGCAACTCTAACAGAGGTCCTAAATAAGGCTTAAGCATATAAACCAATCTCCAACAGTGACATATTTTACAAAAACTTGGCAAATACTTAGGCTCAACATACCGAGTACTAAATATATTGCCTCACTTATTAGGTCTCTATTCTCATTTTTCATATAATTGTTAACCTTTTATTT
>JBNKNM010000645.1:0-556 GCA_050293845.1 Pseudobacteriovorax sp.
CATTTTTGTGGCTACAGGTGTGACTCCTGTGAGCTTGAGGCCCTTGATTACCGTGGGTAATCCAGGTGCGTGGTCGTGCTTAGTTGTTGTCTAGGTCTAGGTGCTTTCTCTGCAAAATAAACCAGTTGGTTGAGCTTTTCTTGCTATAAGCTTGCATGTCATTTATTTCCTACACTTGCTGAGTACTTTATGTACTCACACTTGCCATATTCTCTGCATGTTGTTGCTATGTTCTGCTGCTCAGAAGATGAGGAGTATGTGGATGAAGATTTCTTCTAGGCGTGCGAAACCCCCGGTCAACTGCCTGTGGCAAGATGGAGTCCATTCCACTGTTTAGTCCTTTCTGGACTTGTAATAAGTTTTTGTAATAAGATACGATATAATAAAGACATTGGTATTCTGTGCTTACATTCTGACCGTATGTATGACAACTTGATCCTGGGCATACATACGATGAGCATCTGGTTTTGGCCTTAAAAACCGGGTGTGACACATATGTGAGTCGACATCTTCTAGATGCTGAAACATGGTATGTTTTCGTGGAGAAACTTTGCTT
>JBNKNM010000646.1:0-556 GCA_050293845.1 Pseudobacteriovorax sp.
AAGCTCTCTTGCCTCTGCTTGATCTTCTCCATTGAAGTGTGCCACCCTTGTAGATTCAAGATAGATTTCTGGTGGCAACACTGCATCCGCTCCATAGACCAGATTGAAAGGAGTATCTCTGGTTGCTCTGTTGATATTGGTACGGAGAGCCCATAACACTGAGGGCAGCTCCTTATGCCAATTTCTGCCTCTTGCTTCTAGGTCATGGAACATCATTGTTTTCATCCCTTATAGAATAAACCCGTTTGCTCATTCGACCTGCCCGTTCGTCTGAGGATGTGCTGATGATGATGGCTGATGATGGATACCAAAGTCTGTGGAGCATCTTACAAATTTTGCTCCTTTAAACTGAGTCTCATTATCTATTAGAACCCTTCTGGGTACGTCGAACCTGTATATGATGCTTGGCAGGAACTTGACCACTGCTTCTTGCATGATATTTGCCACTGGCATAGCTTCCATCCACTTGGTGAATGTGTCAATTGCGATGAACAAGAATCTGAATCCTCCTGGTGCCCTGGGCAAGATGTCCACAATGTCGATTGCTCAGATTGTG
>JBNKNM010000647.1:0-555 GCA_050293845.1 Pseudobacteriovorax sp.
GCTGTTGGCTAAACTGTGTGTCTCATGTTTTCAGAACCCCACCTTATTGTGTTTTGAGTTAGTAAACTTTATATTCATCTCATAATTCAGTGCTTGTTCTACTTTTTCTTGCTCGTTCTTCAATTGCTTGCAGGAGAGGTGCCCTCGTGGCTGGGTTGTTGTCACACCCCAAAATTTCAAATTTTGGAATATGACTAAAATTCACTAAATTTTAAAACTTTATATCAATAGGTTAAAATTATTTTCTAGAATTTAGAAGGGATTCAAATTTCTTTAGGCAAAAGATTATTTTCTAAAATTATTAAATCAATTTAGGCTTTTATAATTGATTGTTGCATTCATGCCGACTTGCATTTATTCTTGTATTGATGTGTGATCTAGAATTAGGTTCTGAATAGAATTCATTTGAATTCGATTAAATTTTGTTTAAATCTTAAATTCTAGGTATTAGAAATGATTTTCTATATCTCCTTAACTCTTTTGGTCCAATTTCCCGCACCCAACCTGCTTTTCTCTCCCCGTCTTGTTCCCCTTTTCCGCACCGACCCTGCGCCG
>JBNKNM010000648.1:0-554 GCA_050293845.1 Pseudobacteriovorax sp.
GATCAGAAGGCTCACTCACCAAGCTAGGCATAGAAGCTGACAGATATCTAACGATACTGAACTTTTTGCAGAAAATCTCCAAGGATAGGTAAATCGATGCTGTCAATTCCATACCATAAGTTATATTACTGTTACATTATGGCTTAATTTAGCGGGAATCGACCTAACCTGTTTCTGTTTTTTCACATTGGATATACAAATTTACGAGAGATAGGGTAATATCGCCGTGATTTAGGAAGTTAAAGAATTTATAGGTAGTAGAAGATACTGGCTTTACTAGTAAAAGCTCTCATAAATAAATTCTTCTTTGAGCAAAGCTTTACTTTTAGATGGATCTGAACAGCAAAGGTTTGCGAGCCGGTGGGGCGGTTAAGATTGATCTTGTGCAGGTTTCAATTCCCCCACATCTCTTAATACTGACTTCCATATATCGTTTCTATTAATTAGTGCTTTACAAAAGATTCAGCCGGGAAGGAACGAGGGCACCATTATGAGTACATTTACCGGATTGTGCTTGAATGTTTACACGATGACAAAGCAAATGGGACACAGGT
>JBNKNM010000649.1:0-552 GCA_050293845.1 Pseudobacteriovorax sp.
TGATGATCGACGTTGTGAATAAACTATTTGGCTATAGAATTGTTCAACGTTGTGAATATTGTTTTTAACTCTAGTGATGTTGTTGTGAATATTGTTGTGAATGCTATTTGTGAAGTGAATGTATTCTGAATTTGAAAATTGTACATGTTTTGTAGCAAATTCAAATATTTTTTGAATCTATACAGAGCTTATTGGTGTCAGCTAGCTTAAGCCAGCCGATACCAATAATTATTTTTGGTATCGGCTGGAAACAGCCGATACTAAAAAGACCTCATTTTTCGTATCGTATAAATGGTATTAGCCTGGCGGACCGATACCAAAGATACCTTACCAGCCGATACTACAAATATATTCTGTAGTAGTGTCATAAGTCACGCTAAACGGACTGGCGTGATTTAAAATGATCAAATTTGAAGAAAAAAAATCACCCCAGTTCATTTCTCAATTTTTCTTTAAAAAAGCCAATATAGGGGAAAATTCGCTGTAAAAACGTTGATTTGCAACAACGCTGTAGAGGTTTTTTTATTCGATTGTGTACGGGTGTGTTTAGTT
>JBNKNM010000650.1:0-552 GCA_050293845.1 Pseudobacteriovorax sp.
GTTAATTTTTTTTTTGAAAATATATGCAAGTGAGATCTAGTTTTGTTCATCTCATCACATAGAACACAACGGTGAAAATGGAATTTTAAATGGATATCATATCAGTGAGATAAATTATTTTAAAGTTTTGTTATTGTGTAAAATGATATGGTAGATGATGTTGAATGGATGCTGATGTGGCATAACTTGATTAGAGGCTGATGTGGATATCTTGCATGTTAAGAGAATTTGCTTAAATGATCTTTAGTTGGTATTGTCTATATAGTTAGATAGGATTTGAACAAAAATGAAGTTGAATAACATATTAACTTACAAGACTGGCAATTTCTTCCGCTAAGTGATGCAGAAACTTGTCCTCCGTCTTTAAATATTTGATGTTTGACTTTTTTACACAACTTTGATCACTCGTTTTATTCAAAATATTTTAAAATTATTGAAAAAATCAAGTATATAATTAAAATATATTATATAATAAACTATACTTTAGTTAAAATAATAAATAATTTTAATTTTTTTAAATAAAACGAGTGGTCAAAGCTGCGTCAAAAAAGT
>JBNKNM010000651.1:0-552 GCA_050293845.1 Pseudobacteriovorax sp.
TTTATGATACTAACTTTTATTACAGGCTTGCTTTGGGTGACGGGGTGGTGGACCATGGAAGTAATGTCCAACAGCAGTGTTCTTCCTCCACTTCCTCATCTAGTCGGTCCCACCAAAGTTGGGATGAGCAAAATGAGGAAAGGTTCCAACGTCAGGAGGAGCTGATGTAAAACCTGATGCAGAGTCAGCAGTACATCATCTCGATGATGCAGGTAACTATCTTCAAGTATGCATTTTTTCAATTTGATAACAATATTGCTTAACTGTGTAACTAACGACTTCTTATAGCAAGGGTACACTCCGTACGGTCCGCCATCACCGTTTCCTCGTCCCACCACATCGAGCGATCCATCGACCCCACACATCGACAACTTGTAGGTAAATTAAACTAGAATTTTGTATTCAAGTCAGAATCGAATCTCAATTATTAAACATGACTCAATCTTTTTTTGTGTTACAGGCTTCTCAGAGTAGCCAGACATCCTCAAAGTCGTGGGGAGAATCTCCCATAGCCGGTGCACCTCTCACGCGACTGCCATCACTTCTGGCAGG
>JBNKNM010000652.1:0-551 GCA_050293845.1 Pseudobacteriovorax sp.
ATGTGAACAACTGAACTTGATATGCATAATGCATGAATATGATATAATTATATATAACTATATCTATATTTATTGTGACTGTGAATTATGATTGTATGTGAAACTTTTGTAAGTGCTTGCATGTAATTTGTGATTGTGTATGTACTTGTATGTGAATTATAACTGTATGTGCTTGTATAAGACTATGAATTGTGTATGTGCTTACATCTGTGTGCTTGTATGTGGATTATAATGTATGTGATTTTAGAATAGAAGGGAACCTGAAATTGTTCTAGTGTGAAAAAAACGTTGCTGATACCTATTATTAGCAGCAGTTTTTACACTAGAACCACTGCTGATATGACACACCTGCAGCGGTTCAGAAACTGCATCTGATGACCGTTATAAACCGCTGCAAATGACCTTCTCTGTAGTAGTGTTGAGATGGTTACTCATGATTCAATCATGTACGTGAAAGTCCAGTGCTTACTACTACCTTTGTCTACTGATATATCTCTATAAAAATAAATTATTTTAAATATAACAAGTTTCATATGATAGTTGGTTTTATG
>JBNKNM010000653.1:0-550 GCA_050293845.1 Pseudobacteriovorax sp.
ATGACGTGATTATAATCTTCAATAGATTTATAATCATGGAGTCTCAAGTGAATCCAGTCATGATTTGCCTCCGGCAAAATCACTGCCTTCTATTGTTCATATCAGGTTTGAAGAGTAGTACAAAGCGTACTTGGTTCTTCTTCTATCACATATTCTAACTTAGGTCAGGATGGATGTGATTCTTTATTATGTATAAGACATTGTATTTGAATGGATCAAGTAGTGGGACATTTCTCTCTTTAGGAGGTAATATTGCCTCATACACCCCACGTAGTACCAAACTTATTTTGACTTCCATAGCCCATGTAGGGTAGTTGTGCCCATCTAAGGCAAGTTCCTCAAATTCACGAGTCATTTTCCTACAATGGTGTTAACCAAAAGATTAGAATCTTCATGGTCAATTTGTGATATTTTACCAAATTCATCTTAGAATTGAGCATGGTTTGATATATTGTATCAAAATGATTTCATTCTTGAAATCCTATTTTAGTGTATAATTTGTGGTATTTCCAGATTTTAAACTTCACAAGTTTAAATTATATTGTGTAAA
>JBNKNM010000654.1:0-549 GCA_050293845.1 Pseudobacteriovorax sp.
GTGATATGTTAGGGTAGCATTTTCAATCACATGTTTAAGAGATTCTACGAGTTCATTTGAATTCGAAATCAAGGTACAAATTTCAATTTTTCAAATTCTGTATAGTGTAGACTGATTGGCTCAGTCAACAAATTTTAAAAATTTATTGGAGTCCAATTAGACCACACTCCTAAAAGAGAAATTGTTCCTGTTAACTTGGTCTACAAGTGTGCAAATCTGCAAAAAATATTGAGCTCGGGAAATATTTGTTTCAGGTGTGTAAACAGAGATGAGTAACTCTGTTTCCAAACATTGAAATTCCTTCCAGTTTTCTGCTTAAGCTATTAGCTATCTTTCAAATGCCATATCTTCTCAAAAATTGTGAGTTAGATTGTGCATGTCACCCAAATGGTAGTACAAGGTTTTTAGATCACTTGGGAGCACTCCTTGTCCAGGTTTGAGTCCTGATATATTTGTGGCAGTGATCTCAATCTCCCTAGTTGTTCAGTTTTCAGGCTTTTCTAGGCAATTGCTTAGCGGTTAGCACTTTTGGAAATTCAATATCTTCTT
>JBNKNM010000655.1:0-548 GCA_050293845.1 Pseudobacteriovorax sp.
AAAGTGGACGCGAGCTGTATGTGTTACCTTGGCCTTACCACTGTTGTTAAGCCACTGAATGTAGTATGGATGAGTATGAAGGCGTGTCGTTAAGCCAATCTTTGCCAAAAAATCTGCACTCACCAAGTTGTTGCAACTTCCTCTGTCAATGATGGTGGGTACATGGCAATCCTTGATGATGAAGAAACTTTGGAATAAGTTGTGGCATTGAAGCTTCTCCGAAGTGTCTACTTGAGCACTCCAAACCCGTTGCACCACATAGGTTTTGGTGTTGTACTCCTCCGTATGCTCACTCCCAAAGACCTTGACATCGTCATCGTCAAGGTCACCTGCATTATTAGTTTGAAGTGCAAAATCATCTTCAACATCACTAGCACTTACATAACCTCCGTCATCTGTGGCAATGTACGATTTCTTGCTGGGACAATCGCGCTGGAAGTGGCCTACTCCATGACAACGGTGGCACTTAATATCGGAGGTGCGACCGGTGGATGTGGTTGACGATGAAGACGGTTTTCCTGCTGCACGAGGTGCTAGTGGTGTCGTCT
>JBNKNM010000656.1:0-547 GCA_050293845.1 Pseudobacteriovorax sp.
CATATTCATCAACAGATGCTTGACTTTCTCCATTGCTTCAATGGTTATGATGGGGAGAGAAATTTGGTAGGGACCCGTAGATCGGTCAGCCGATGTGCTGGGGATGTAGCAGGGAGTCTATTTTTCTCAGGAGCAGTGACTCTGTCCAACACTGTCAACAACTCATGAAGGGTTGCTATATGTGAACCACGTGACATATGTATGTATGTGTGGTATTATGCGTCAATGCTTCGGTGTTGACAAGTCATATGGATCTTGATTAGGATTAACCATTCTTGCTTAAGGGTGGTACGTCACACGGGGCAAGATTCCTTTTTAAGGGGGAGGGCTGTAACACCCCGTGTTATGAAAACCTTAATCAAGTCACCTAACTTGCAATTATATCATAAAGTCAGAGCATATCAAGCCGTCAAAGTTTGAAATCAGAAATCAAAAATCAAGGAGTTCAAATTTGAAGTTAAAAGTTCTCTTGGTGTGGACCGATTGCCTCACTCAACAAATTTTGGGAAATTATTGGAGTCAAATTAGACCTTGCTCCCAAAAGAGA
>JBNKNM010000657.1:0-547 GCA_050293845.1 Pseudobacteriovorax sp.
AGCAGTACCAGACACTTTTCGCATGGCTCTCTTAAAAAAATCCACAAACAGGACAGTTAGAGGACGGCAAGATTGCAACTTTATGAGCGACCAGGGCGTGTTTATTTCAACTTTTTAATATTTTTATGGATTAGCAAAGATTTAAAAGTTTGATGGCCCAAAAAACGAGAAGCTGAGAAGCTCATGAAAAGGTGCTTCCAGCTACTCATTTTTGGAGCCATCCAGGTTTTGGATCTCTCAAATGCTAATGAAAAATTGACAAAAAGTTGTAAACAAACACCCCCTATGTACTGTAGAATCTTGAATGAAATCCTGGACTAGTTTGGTTTGTATTATAAGTGTGTGTGGTTTGAATTTCAAATTCAAACTCCTTATTTTCTAATAAATTCACTTTGACACTTGTCTTGGAACTCCATGATCTTGCATGCAAGTGTGCCCAACAAAATTTACTTTTCTGAAGAGAAAGTTGAGATAGATTTTTAGTGAATGTACCAGATTTTTCCCATGAGGTTTGGACCCCTTTAAAATTCATAGAAAAAGTTGTTCA
>JBNKNM010000658.1:0-546 GCA_050293845.1 Pseudobacteriovorax sp.
ATCATTAGCATGCTAAGCAGGCACCAACTGCATTGACTATTTTCACATACCCTTTGCCGATGCAACATAAACACGTTCTTACCCACCATTATCAACTTTTGAAAACTTTTCCCACAAGAAATGACAACGATGTCTCATAATTCAATAAGTGTTGATAAGTGATCTGATTTATTAATACACCATTGGTTCATTAATAGTCAACGTTCGCTACTCCGTCTAATGACAATTAACGTTCAGTAAAGTTTACTGGGATTTCTATTCTATAGCGGCTGCAAAGACGTTTTACTTCTTTTTTCACAAGATATGAAGGGTTTCTGGTGCCTGCTGCCCACCTGTTAACGGTTTGCGAAGATACCCCTAATGCAAATGCTAGTTCTCTAGTACCTCCCATAGCTATTGCAAGCTCTCCCCAAGGGGAGCACATCCTAACTGGTTTGCCTAATTTAGCCATCATAAACCCCTCTAATTAATTCGAATAGCTGGTTAAGATATAGGCAATTGATTTAGATAATTTGAATATAAAACGAGCCCGAAAGGCATTTTCAT
>JBNKNM010000659.1:0-546 GCA_050293845.1 Pseudobacteriovorax sp.
CTCTCTCAGAGATATCATCAGGGATCATGTAAGGATAAATGATGAAGTTGGCAAAAAGATTCATGCCACTGACAAGCTCTTGGAGAATATCTGCAGCAGTTCCAAGTCAAAGTAATGGGGATTCTTCTAAGACCCCCGTTCAAGAGAGTGTGAGGTCCATCTTTACTGTGTTCAAGGAAAAGGCTCCAAAACCTACTGAAGGATCTCTGGGAGGTGTCAGTAAGGATAAGAAGCTTAGCACGGTCGAGAATTTTTCACCAAAATTTTCTCAACGCCGCAAGAATGCCACGTCTGCTGCGACAAGTTCTCTAGTCGCGTCGGCGACCTAAATCTTCAGGTATGGAGATGGTCTTGCTCATAGACCTAAAATGTGATGCTCTCACCGAGAGAATAAATCAGTAATTATCTTGCATTTCATTTTCTGTCATTCTTCCACCATCGCGCATTCCGTCAGCAGCGCCTTTTCTCTCTCCGCCGCTGACACCTGGGCCCCACCTGTCATATGTTTCTTCTCCACCGAGCCGGCCGCCCCGCGCCACCGCGCCC
>JBNKNM010000660.1:0-545 GCA_050293845.1 Pseudobacteriovorax sp.
TCCAACTAAGACCAAATCCCAAAGACAGGAGAAAATCGATGGATGCGTCAAGAACTAGAAAAGGAAAATCGAGCAGACAGACAAACCGGCCACACTCTTCATGCACGAACCAAAGACCACACCGGATCTAAAATGCAAACTTCTCAATTGCAATGGAACACAGTTCACATCAAACCACCGAGGTCACCATCCTCACTCCCTTATTTGATTAAAAATTAAAATTGGTTCTTGACCCACTTATAATCTAGAAAATATGAAATAAAACTTGAGAAGTGGCAAGGAGCTCCATCCCTCTAAGATCATATTTATAGGCCTAAGTGAAAAACTAAATGACTAATATACCCCTAGTGTCTAATACATTGAAAACGGCAAAGGTAGGGTAGCAGGGTGTGACGCAGGCCATCGCATCGACCCATCCGTCTTCGACTTCATCCTCACGTGACCTCTGTGATGATGCCACGTGCACGACCAATCGTCGCTCCTCCTCCAGTTTTGAGGCAAACTGGGAAACCCTAGCCAGACATACTTCCAGGTGAAGCAAACTG
>JBNKNM010000661.1:0-544 GCA_050293845.1 Pseudobacteriovorax sp.
CATATTCTAAACATACAAGGTAAACTAATCAACCATTTTTAGTATCATCATTTTCGACTACCAAGTAGTCATAATTAAACATAACCATAAATCTCATATGAACATAATGAAATATCACTTCTACGGAATGACAGCAGCAAACAAGCTTCACCCATATCCGAGGGTGTCGCGGAGATTCGAATCAATAGTCACCTTGCAAGGGAAATAACCTGACAACACGACACACGTGAACCACAAAGGTATCACGAGTGGCCACCTTTCACATTGACTATCAAAGAGTCGAGCCGGGCCCACCGTACCCTAGTGTCGTCTTCCACGCGAAAACCTCGACGGGTAGTCCGTGGGTGGCCCAAACACTATCCCATTTCACATCCGTGAAGCGAGGTAAGGTATCGTCCAACTAGGTGACTGTCAAAGATACTAAGTTTGCAGGATCCCATAAATCCCGTATGCATCAGTACATAATCAATGCTTGTTCCTCAGGCCCAACTGACTGGGTCCTTAATCGACACAGGCGAGGGCTACCACCTTCGGAGCGCCGAAC
>JBNKNM010000662.1:0-544 GCA_050293845.1 Pseudobacteriovorax sp.
CTCTGAGGCAGCTGACCATTCGGCGTAACTTGGTGGTGCATTCCGACAATGTAACGCCCTGAATTTTTGAAATTTTAAAACTTGCCAAGATAATGCATTTCAACAAATTAGAAGCAGGAAATTTTTTGAATAAATTTGCTAGGCTGCATTTCATTGCATGCATATTTTGTTTCTGAGCCCTTGGTTGGTTTTGCTGTTTTGAAAAGATTTAAATTTTGATTCAAATTTTCAAACCTTGCTTTAGTTTGTCTTTATTATCCTTTGATTTAAAGCCCTTGGTTTAAATTTGAATATTTAAAACCAAATTCCAAATTTGAAAAGTTTCCAAAAGTTAATTTGATTTTATTACACTTTGAAATCCAGTTCAAAAATTTGATTTGAAAATATTTAAAAACTCTTTGATTTAAATAAAAATAAATAAAAACCTTGGAGAAAATTCGAAAACTTTTTTTCATTCTTTTGTGTGGCCCAAACTGATTTAGGCCCAAAACTCCAGGCAGCCCAACCGGTTTCGTATTATTAATTTTTGTTTTCAATTCTGAAA
>JBNKNM010000663.1:0-542 GCA_050293845.1 Pseudobacteriovorax sp.
TCGCTCATCGCTCAGGCTCACATATACTCGCTTGACTCGGCCCTGAAGAACCGAGATTGCGCGAGCATTTTGTTCAATTTTATCTTCAATATACTCAGCTTCGCTAGATGTCCACTTATCCAATGTGTTGTGATTTCAGGCATTCTGCAAATTTTAATTCTTGCAGAATATGTTTTCTTTTCTAATTTTACCCCTTCCTGCAAGAATTAAAATTTGCAGAATAGGCCCTACAACATAGGATGGCAAAAATATAGCGCAATCGAGAAAATGCATAAAGGAAGCGATAAATGCGGATGCTGCTAGTACTCCGTCAAGAAAGTTTTTCCCCATCATGGTGTAAAACCAGATATAGTCATCAGAATTTTAACAGAGATTGGAATGGATTCCGATGACTCCTATTAAGGTAAAGCTGCACTGGAAGCAAGAAGAAAGAATTGCTGAAATCCTTAAGTACGAAGAACCCCGAGTGATTCGCCGGGCTAATATTTTAAGTTGCTTACATAATGGCATGACATCTGGAACAATTGGCAAGGTTCTGCATG
>JBNKNM010000664.1:0-542 GCA_050293845.1 Pseudobacteriovorax sp.
GCAATGTTTAGTACTAATCTATGGCATGAGTTGGCTGGTTCTTTTCAACACGTGCAGGTCAAGCTAATAACACGGAGGCCATGCATGTACTGTTGGATGCAGGCTATGTAAAAAAATTAGCAGGATCACCATGTACATTTGGTGCTCAACATCACACCTCGGTAGCATCGACATCGCATTGCGACCAAGTCACCTCAGCAACACCGTCGTTAGCATGACTCAGCATTGACATCACGCCATGGTTAGCACCGACTCGACAGCGCCATCACCAACACGATCGACCGCGTCATCACCAGGCCAAGCAACAACCTCATGTTTGCTAGCACAGGACAAAGATACGATCTTGCACACTGCATGTGGCCGAGTTGGATTCAATAAGGATCATTGCTCATTGTGTGCAGACCAGGGAAGAAAACCTTTACTTTCCTCATACATTATAATTTTCTCTTTAACCAGTATTTATATGTAAATCAGACCAGATGTCACGTTAGCATGGTCGTCGGCAATGCGATCATCAGCATGACTAGGTAATGGCATCCCAC
>JBNKNM010000665.1:0-541 GCA_050293845.1 Pseudobacteriovorax sp.
GTTTCTTTTACTTAAAAATAGACTCTGTTTAGATATATTATTGAGCTACAATTTAGTTTAAAAAGTTTATAAAATCATGGGAAAAGTTTTAAACAGTTCCATTTTCAAGTGATTTGTATTTTTAAAATAAAATATGGCTTCATAATTATTAAATAAAAATACATTTAAGTTATTTTATACATAAAAATAAGACCTCATTTTGTTTCTTTCCACGGGTCCCTCAGAATCCCGAGACAACCTTGGACCTTTGTATCAATGAACCTTGGCATGCAAAGAATTCTAGTCTTCGTGTGGAAATCAAATATTATTAGTACTAGTTGATAACCCTATATGATGTTGCGTGATTTTAAAATACCTTATATTTATGTAAAACTTGGAGCTTAATAATTATGTATAATCTGAAATAATAAAATTATTACAGTAAAAACAAAAATAAAATTTAAATTACACATTGATCAAAGCATTTGTGGTATATGAAATTTCGCAAGATTAATGGGCCACAATTCATTTCGTGGGCCAGGAAGGAAAGCGAGCGGGCTGT
>JBNKNM010000666.1:0-541 GCA_050293845.1 Pseudobacteriovorax sp.
GGAGAAAGGGGCGACGGTCGGCCGCGGAGGCTTTTATAGTGGCGTGGCGGGGTAGAGGACGGGTCGCGGGTGGTGCCACGCGGCGATGAGGGGTGGGGGAGGGGCTTGGGGCCAGCACGGCGGTCAGGCGGGGGCTGACCGGTGGGCCCCCGCTACAGTCCCAGGCAGCGACGGTTTGAATATATTTCAAATTCAAATGAATTCAAACTATTTCAAAACCTTACAAAATTTGACCGATATAAAAATGGCCTTCCCTAGCCTAAAATATTTGAATTAAAATATGGTTTTGAAGCTCTCAAAAATATGAACAACTTTCTCCATAGAAACTTCCTCAGATTCAGAATGGATTTGGAATTAAAATTCAGAGAAATCTCTAGGTTAGAATTTGATAGAATTTAATATAGTTTCTTTTTGAAACTTTGAATTTGGATGAAACTTGGACCAAGGGTTGCTGTTGGTACCTAGTATCCAATCCAACTCATGGGGAAGAGTTTGGTATTCACACTAGGAATTTATTAACTCCTATCTAAAGGTTTAATTT
>JBNKNM010000667.1:0-540 GCA_050293845.1 Pseudobacteriovorax sp.
ATTTGTCCATTGACATTGGGTGTAGAAAAAATCCATGCTTGCCCAAACCACGGCATCTTATACCAAAAAGAACATGAATTCAAAGAGAAGTGTCCAACATGTAATGCTAGTCGGTACAAACGGAACAATGATGACAGTGAGGGGCAAGGACGGAAGAGGAAGAACAATGCTACTCTGGATCAAGACATTTAAGGGTCTAAAGAGAGAAAAGTTCCTGCCCTTGTGATGTGGTACCTACCTGTCATTGACCATTTGAAGTGTATGTTCTCTAATGCTAGGGAAGCTCAACTCTTGCTTTGGCATGTCCAACAGAAGAGGGATGGAAAGATCCGACATCCTGCTGATGGTAGGCAGTGGAAACATTTTGACCTTAGCCATGAGGACTTTTCTAATGATCCAAGGAATATTAGATTTGTTCTTAGCACCGATGGAATGAATCCTTTTTGAGAGATGAGGAACCCACACAGTACCTGGCATATTTGAAGATGGTGATCACACACATATGCTATTTCTTCAACACTATATGAAAGAAGGTAATAG
>JBNKNM010000668.1:0-538 GCA_050293845.1 Pseudobacteriovorax sp.
CAATGTCCTTCCAATTCATACACCTTTGGACTTGATTCGATGACTTGAATTGAGAAAAGGATATTCAAGGAATTTGATTCAAGAGAAGGATATAGAGGACTTGAGAGGTGTCTCTTCACTAATGGCTAGCCAACAAGCAATCAAGATAAATAATAGCCATGAGTGAATTGGCATGGTCACAAAGACTGAGAAACTTCAAATATTTTGAAAATCACACAAGCTAATAATTCTAGATAGATTTTCAAAAGCAATTACACTAGAGCACTCAGAAGCTTTCAACTTTCAAGTTATGTCATTTAGCATATTTAATTTATACCTCCTTTCAAGAGAAGATTATCTTGACTTAACATACGTCAAGTTTCTTTAGATGAGGCATAAAGTAAATATCCAAGATCATCCATAAGATAAGTAACAAATACTTATCACAACTTGAACAAGTTGGAAACTCAAAACACACTAACTATGCAAAGGCCTAGATGCACACTACAATTATTTAAAGACATTTATTTTAAAAACAACATTCTTGAGGACGTCATAG
>JBNKNM010000669.1:0-537 GCA_050293845.1 Pseudobacteriovorax sp.
CAGGTCTGCGAGGCATCGATGAATTACCCGATCATTGGGTGTAGGGGCTGGTGTCGTGCTCATTCCACCTGAAGGTGACATTCTGAAGTATGCTATCCAGCTTGAATTCTCCGCCACCAATAATATTGTGAAGTACGAGGGGCTAGTCAATGGCCTTCGGCTAGCTAAGGGCATCGGTATACGACGACTCCTCATCAGCGGAGATTCATAGATGGTGACCAAGTGTAACATCTCATATTTTGGGAAACCCTAATCAAAGTCATTAGCAATTAATTAGGTGCTAATACGATCCTAAATCCAAAAGTGGAATTTAAAAATCAAGTTTAGATTTCAAACTATTGTGAAATCAATCCAAATTCTACCTTCAAGGAAATTTCAAATTCTTGATCCACATTTGCTTGGAAAGTATTTTTCCCTTCAATAAGGTGTACAAGGGAAGTTGTTGGCCAAGTTTCATCAAATTCCAAGTCCCCAAGAATTTTCAATCAAATATTCCTTGATTTTAACTCATAGAAATTTCTCTGAATTTTAATTCAA
>JBNKNM010000670.1:0-536 GCA_050293845.1 Pseudobacteriovorax sp.
CTGGTTCTAATCCTACAAATCTACCATGTTTATGAGAAAAAAGGCAAGAAGAATCTCCTGCATTTTTTGAGAAAAAAGAAGGGCGAAGAACATACCAAGGCCGGTACAGGGACAATGCATCCCCTTCCTTTCAGTGGGACCGTGACAAGTCAGGCTGCTGGGACCTCCTCTTCCTCCGGTGGGACCGTGATAGGGGAGGCCTGCGGGACTTCTTCCTCCAGCAGGACCACGACAGCGGAGCCCTGCTCGTTGCTACTGTGAATTATCGAAAGTGAACTTCCCATGGTCAAAATTTTTAAACTTTTCACCGTGACAGATAATTAAAAGAGACTGACAGTAAAGGATAAGATTATACAAACACCAATTAATTTTAATAGAGTTGGTATAGTCCTTTCTTCCAATGTGGACTCTTGTCGTTTCAGAACAGTAAGAATTTTTAATATCATCAGGCTTCATTTTGAAGAGCGATGTGGGACTAAACTTGCTACTCTCCATTGCAATGTTGGGTCACTGGCATGCGGGCCCGGTCATAGTAG
>JBNKNM010000671.1:0-534 GCA_050293845.1 Pseudobacteriovorax sp.
AAGACTATCTCTAATCTTGAGCTGAGCCAGATTGTTTATGAATAGAATAAAAGTCATCACTATCAGCATGGCTTCTATTCTAGATTCTTTTTTCAGGAAAATTTGATTTAATCGCAGATCCTTATTTTTTAGAAATTTAAAGCAGCCTTCAATCCCTTGGTTACGGTTCCTATAGGCTGAAATAATTTCTTCCGCGTTTAGCTCGGAGTCGTCAACTCTGCTTGTAGCGAGAACAAATTTACCTTTGCGCTCAAGTTCACGAGCAATCTTTGCTTCATTTTGATCAAATCTAGCCTTTATTTTAAAACCGATTTTTTGCCTTCTCTTAGTTTTAGGTATTCTTCGCGTCACCGCAACGATACCGCCACTGATTTTAAAATTAGGAAATACAAAGTCATCGTTTGATTAGAAGGATGACAAGACCTATGATGGGCTTTAAAAATTTTTGGTCGGCTGAAACTACCATTTCTGGAATTGAAATGGTTCACATGCTTTATCGTGATCAGATTGAAATTCCGGGACAGACTCCCTGGG
>JBNKNM010000672.1:0-534 GCA_050293845.1 Pseudobacteriovorax sp.
GAAGAAAGGAGTGTGACGGCCACCTTCGTCTTTTGACAGAACGTAAACTTCTGCTTCGAAACGAGTGTGAGGTGTGATAGAACCTGGCTTCGCCAAAACCTGACCACGTTCAACGTCATCACGCTTAGTACCACGCAGCAACGCACCAATGTTCTCACCTGCACGACCTTCGTCAAGCAGCTTACGGAACATTTCAACACCGGTTACGGTTGTTGTGGTGGTTTCTTTGATACCAACGATCTGTACTTCGTTACCGGTGTTAACGATACCGCGTTCAACACGACCCGTTACAACGGTACCACGACCAGAGATTGAGAATACGTCTTCGATTGGCAACAGGAATGGCTGATCGATTGCACGAACTGGCTCAGGGATGTATTCATCCAGAGTTTCAACCAGCTTCTTAACAGCAGTTGTACCCATTTCGTTGTCGTCTTTGCCTTCCAACGCCATCAGTGCAGAACCGATCACGATAGGCGTGTCGTCGCCTGGGAATTCGTACTGTGACAACAGGTCACGAACTTCCATTTCAAC
>JBNKNM010000673.1:0-534 GCA_050293845.1 Pseudobacteriovorax sp.
TCTAATAACTAATAGTTCACCTCGTGGCTAGACGAAAAAAGTCACTTGAAATATAAGTCAGAGGAATAGTAAAAGCAGCTGTTGAGTACTTATTAGATGGTGATGAAAAATTAGTCATTCCAGAAAAACCCATTCCTAGAGATTCATTTCCAGTTGGTAGGAGGTAGTTGCCCAGCACTTGGAAGAGCAGTAGATGAACCCGCATCCCACTATAAGAGCAGGTGCATCACTAAAATGAGATTATTATTAGTTTGATTAAGAAAACTTTAACTTTTGAGTAGACCATTAATGTTACAAAATTTATTTCGGGAAAAGAGTTCCCAAAATTAATTACCTTTAGTTAAAAATGAGCTGGTAGGTAAATGATAATAATCACGGTTGAAAAAATTGTTTTACGTGAAGTTAAGAAAGGGTGGTATGGACTATTAGAGCCAAAGTATTATTGGGATTAGATTTTGATTCGGCTTGTATTTGAAAGTTAGTGGGTTTGGCTATCGTAGTTAGCAAAAAATATAATATATATGATCTTTGCAA
>JBNKNM010000674.1:0-534 GCA_050293845.1 Pseudobacteriovorax sp.
CTCATCCTAGACCTGCACTCCATCGTTGTACCATAACTCCTTCAAATCTTCAACCATAGCCCTGAAATAAGTGTCAATGTCATTGCTAGGTTGTTGTGGTCGCGGTACTAGTCTTGATATCATAATATATTTCTGTTTGTTCCACAACCAAGGAGGAAGGTTCAAAATTGTTAGCACAATTGGCCATGTGCCATGTGCACTACTGTTCAAGCCATCGTTGCTCATTGCGATCCTAATATTCCTCAGATCAATGACAAATTCAGGATTTCGCAAACCAATGTTTCACCACTATGTGACATCAGTATGATGTCTTATCATTTCAACATTCTGCTTATGCTTCTCTTTGTGTCATCGTAACAATTTTGACTCCTTGTTTATAAATCAACACTTTAAACGAGGAATGATAGAAAAGTACCAAAAAACTTTTTAGGCCCGCCTTCTCTTCTGTTTCTGTTACAGTCTCATCATCACTGTCGTCTTTTCTATGATTGAATCGATCGAGTCAACAAGTAGGGCATTTTTTGAGGTCTTCGT
>JBNKNM010000675.1:0-534 GCA_050293845.1 Pseudobacteriovorax sp.
AACCCCTCCCCGAGGTGGTTCTGTTACAAGAAGGTCATGTCCCCCTGTCTGGAAGCTACGAACCGTAGGACGGTGCAGGCGGTAGGCTGGGCCATCCACATCAAACCCCATGTGGGAAGGCTTAGCCACCAAATAAAGCCACACCGCGAAGCTACCTCTCCAAGACTCGTCCCTAGCGTCGTCCACTTCAGCAACCAGAATGCCAGGGAGCCCAAAAGAACGCCATGGAAGCCCCAACCGACCTCGACAAACCGACCTTCTTTAGTCTGGGCCCCATTGGTCATGTAAATCTCCTGGATGTAAAAGTAATTAGTTCATAGTTATCCGTCCGCCTCCCGGTCTATAAAAGGCCCCCTACCCTTCAAGCAGGGGGTACGAGATCATTTCCCCCTTTATTTCATGAACTTCTCGAGTTCTCTGCTCACCTCATTGTAACCATTATTCATCTTCAACATCAAACCGCTGGACGTAGGGCTATTACCTCCAAGGAGGTTTCTAAACCAGGATAAATTATAGTGTGCTTTGTAGTTCATA
>JBNKNM010000676.1:0-534 GCA_050293845.1 Pseudobacteriovorax sp.
GATGACTCTATTCAACAATTACATGAGTAAGAGAAGAACCTTCAAGGGACACAAGAAGGTTAGAACAAGGTCAAAAAGAGTGTGCTACAATTGTGGAAAGAGTGGACACTTCATTGCTCAATGTTCGTATGAAAGAAAAGAATAAGATGATGGCACGAAGAAAAAGGAGGAGATACAAGAAAGGCAAAAAGTTCTTAAAGAAGAAGCCTTATGGACAAGCTCACATAGGACAAGAATGAGACTCAAGCGAAGAAAGTTCCAAATCAGAAAGTGATGACTTGGCAACCATAGCCATCAAGTAGATAAGAGGAAGGTAAAAGGAGACAAGAAGAAGGTAAAAACCAATACATCATCCTCTCCTAAGTATGTCTCTAGTGATGAAGATACCATCTCTAGTAATAATGATTCTAGTGATGATGATGAACCTCTTCCTAATGAGTTGTGTAAAAATCCTAATGCTATAATCAAAGGGCTTATGAAGCAAGTAAGAGTTAGGGATGAACTTCTTGAGGAACAAGAGAAAATACTTTTTCA
>JBNKNM010000677.1:0-534 GCA_050293845.1 Pseudobacteriovorax sp.
GTGACAGGGACCTGGCTGCGCAATACCTTGCATTTGCGGGGGCCGGAGGTCGGCAACTACCTGTTTGAATTGCGCCGCGAGGAAATCGCCGGGCGGGTACTTAATGAGCGGCAGGCCCAACAATTTTTGTTGAATTTGCATCACTCCGGTGGACAAAAAAACGATTGACAAAGAAACTGCACGGTTTCTATAATGCCTCCTCGTTACAGGCGGGAATAACTCAGTGGTAGAGTGTCAGCTTCCCAAGCTGAAGGTCGCGGGTTCGAATCCCGTTTCCCGCTCCAGGAAATCGACAGGGCCAGCGCGTCAGTGCTGGCCCTTTTTTGTCAATGATGTCCGCTTTCCCCGAAAATCCGTCCCGAAGCCGGGCGGAATAGGGTATCGGCCGGCGGCTGTTGTTGTGGCAATGTTGTCGATATGGTAATCTCAGCGGTAGAAACCCTAGTGAAAAAGAGTGAGGTATGGAAAAGAAAGGTCCGGCCCTGAAAAGTATCGAGCGTGTCAGCGTAACCTGTCCTCAATGCCGGAGCAATA
>JBNKNM010000678.1:0-533 GCA_050293845.1 Pseudobacteriovorax sp.
TTGAGACTTAAGAAACATTAGAGAAGTATCATTTTAAATTTTTTAAATAGATTTGTTTAGGACATCGGTCTATAGCCATATCACATTATTCGTATTAGAACAGATAACTGAGGCCTTGTTTGGATGCTGTAGTTTTTCAATACTAAAGTATCACGAAAGTACAGAATAATGGCCTTAGAAGCCATTGTAAAAAAATGGTTTAGAAAAAAGATGTCAGGAGTGGAGTTTTTAAAACTCCAAAATGGTTGCACTTTTAGAAAAATACTATGGTTTTTTAAATTGCAATATTTTATACATCCAAGTTTCTAAAACCAAAGTATTTTGTGAAACCATAGTATTCTCCCAAAACTTTAAAAATATCTTGTATCCAAACAGGGCCTTAATTGTATTGACATATTAAAATAACACCTCTTAAGCTAGTTACTCATAAATTATGGACAATGAATGGTTATTTCCGTATAGACATGAAGGTCATCCTGCAAAAAAAGCTCATTTTTTCGTGAAGAATTTTTCTGTCATATAAGCTACTTGTC
>JBNKNM010000679.1:0-533 GCA_050293845.1 Pseudobacteriovorax sp.
ACAACGCCAAAGTTGAGTGTATCGTGCGCAAGTCTAAGATGTATCACCTAATTGATGGGATATTATTTCGATGAGGCACCAATGGCATGATGATGAAGTGTATCTCCAGAGAAGAAGACATCCAATTGCTTCAGGATATTCACAGTAGTGTATTCAGATCATGCTCACCATGGTGCTCTATCATAGGCAAAGCCTTCAGGCATGGTTTCTACTGGCCTACAGCTAAGGATGACGCGATGGAGATCATCACCAAATGCAAGGACTGCCAATTCTTCCAGAAGCAAATAATAAAGCATGTAAATCCTCTTTGACCTATTGATCTCTCCTAGCCCTTTGCAATCTGGGGAATCGACATCATGGGCGTCTTGCCTAGGGCACCAGGAGGATTTAGATTCTTATTCGTCGCTATCAACACTTTCCAAGTGGATGGAAGTTGTGCCAGTGGTGAACATCATATAGGATGCAACAGTCAAATTCCTGCAGAGTAAAATTTAAAAATTTGGCTTGCCCAAGTGAGTACTGACAAATAATGG
>JBNKNM010000680.1:0-533 GCA_050293845.1 Pseudobacteriovorax sp.
GGTGTGTCTGCAAAGAGGGTAGCAGACCATAATCATCTCATATCACATGCGTCCTTCCCTCCTAAAAAGTATTGTCACCAATTAATTGATAACTCCCCTCTTGCAACATCATGCAGCTAAGTATCTGTAACACCCCATGTTACGGCTTCCCTAATCATCTTCATTAGGGTCTTAACTAAGAATCAAATTCATTGATTAATCTGACCCTAGGTTATCCAAAGTCAAAATTCACATGAATTCAAATCAAATTCTTGATGCAAATTAAGAGACTCCAAATTTTGAATTTCCAAATTCATTTTCATGAGTTGATGTGTCATCCTAGTGCAAACAATAGCTCCTTGTTCAAATTTCATCAATTCTTGAAAATTCCAATCAAATTCCATCGGTTTCTATTGAATTTCAAACCTTGGAAGCTTCCTTGAATTTTAATTCAAAATACTTTTCAAATCTGGAGACTTTCCTATAAGGAAAGTTGTTCCTTACTTGAAAACCTTCACAACCATATTTTATTTGAAATTTTTTGAGTTTCAGAA
>JBNKNM010000681.1:0-533 GCA_050293845.1 Pseudobacteriovorax sp.
AGGCTAAAAGGCGGAGACTGAATTTATACTCTAAAGTATCAGCAACGGTTCGAAATGGACCCACTGTTGAAGCTTGTATATCAACAATAGTTCATAGGTTCAACCGTTGTTGATATTTTGATATTTCAATATCAATAGCGGTTGAAGCTATGAACCACTGTTGATGGACTAAACAACGGTTCCTTCTAGAACCGCTGCTGATAAGGGTCTTTAGACAAATTAAAAACCTCGATGCCCTTTTTCCCCATTTTTCTTTCTTTTCTTATAAATCATTATTGTTTTAAGGTTAATCTATTTATTTGTCTATATAATATTTACAACGGTTCGAGCATTATTGTCAATTAACAAAATAGTAGAAAGAAAATTAAAATGTAGCACAAATTGTGAATTAACTAAATAGTAGAAAGAAAATCAATATTATTAGAGTGTAGTAGACTACTAATTCAACAAAATACTACAATTATTACACAAACTACTAATTAATCAAAAGTAGCTCAAATTGCTTCATCTAAGAATGATAGCTTCGTCGTGAT
>JBNKNM010000682.1:0-532 GCA_050293845.1 Pseudobacteriovorax sp.
CAACATTTTTACTTTGCATTCATTTTAATTTTGAGGGGATCAAATAGGGGATGCACTACCTCCCTTCATGCCAAATAATAGAAATATTGAGAGGGATTGATAATTTACCGAGTTTGTCTTCGAGATTCGCTTCGAAGCCGAATACGATAAAAACTCCAAACTGATCTTTTGCCTTCTTTTGAAATTTTCCTTTGCTATGGTTGAGAATAGGGCTAATATGGCTATTAGTTTTTGCATTTTACTATTCTTTGGGCAATTGTACGTCATTGACCTTACATAACTCACTTTCGATAGCTAGTTGACTTGCAGCATTAGCAAGTTGTCTAATCATTAGTTTAGTGCTTTCCATCCCTTTCCTGGGACAATCAAAGATTATTTTATGCAAATACTTTCGATATCCTATTTTCCATTTTTGTGCATGCTGTTTTTCTGTAATAATCCAATCCAGCTTTTGTCAAAGGGGAGTTTTTTAAGGTATGAGTAGAGGTATCTTTTTCAAAGCACTATCCGTTAGTAAGCAGAGATAGTTATG
>JBNKNM010000683.1:0-532 GCA_050293845.1 Pseudobacteriovorax sp.
TCGCTGTTCTTGTTAGGACCTTTCTCATTTTCAAATCTGGGGACGAGATTTCTTTTAAGGGGGAGGGCTATGACACCCCTAGTGTCACTTTTACAGCTACAGTGTAATCTATAGTGTATCTTGGTTTAAAGTTCATTTTCGAATTCAAATCCTCCTTTGCATTTCAAATTTTGGAATATGTGTGAGTAAAACTAAATTCATATTATGGAATATCATGTCAAGTTAGAATTTTAGTGAATTGGTGATATTTTTTCTAAAAGGTTTGAAACCCTTTAAAATTCAAACAAAATTCAATCTAGATTTGCTTCTGATTTTTATTATTCAAAATCTGGAGAGATTTGGAAGTTGGACCAAAAAGAAGAACTGTTCTATTTGAATCTTTCTATGGGCATGCAAAGTTTGGAATATTTGTAGCAACAGGAAGATCATGTTTTGCATTTTTGAACTCAGAGCAATTGAAAGTATTTGGAAAAGGTCAAATGGGCCAGCCTGAGTCAGCAGTGCGGCCTGGCGCCTAAATTGGCCTGGCCCA
>JBNKNM010000684.1:0-532 GCA_050293845.1 Pseudobacteriovorax sp.
GCCATCTTAAGTTGATTAACATGGTAAGGTTTGCATCTTAATCTAAGCATGCAAAGGTAACAAAGCAATATTGATTATCATTAAGCCATGACTACAAAGTAGTCAACATCATCCATATAGTTATCATCACAACATTATGAAGTTGAAATTTCTACGTTTGGACGTAGCGAGCAAGCCATCACTCATTTCTGAGGGTGTCACGGAGATTTGAATCATATACACCTTGCAAGGGATAAACCTGACAAAACGACACATGTGAGTCCGAAGACATCACGAGTGGCAATAGTTCACAATGATGACCAAAGAGTTGAGCCAGGCCCACCTTACCCTAGTGCACGTCTTCCACGCGTATTCCTCGACGGACACACCATGGGTGGCCCATGCACTATCTCGTGTATCACCCGTGAGGTATGGTAGGGTATCGTCCAACTCAGTGACCATCGAAGCTAGTAAGTTTGTGGGACCCAAAAAAAATCATGTATGCGCCAGTACACAACTCAAAGCTTGTTCATTCAGACCCAACCGACGCGGG
>JBNKNM010000685.1:0-532 GCA_050293845.1 Pseudobacteriovorax sp.
GATGAGACTAATGGCTCTCAAAAGGAGCAAGTTAATCTTGATCTTATAGATGATGAGGAAGCTCCATGTGATGCATTATAAAGAATGGCAATTGGTGATGTAAAGCCTCAAGATCCAAATGATTAACCTCAAGAACAATCCCCAAATGATACTACTCCACCCACACAAGACTATGAGCAAGATCAAGATGATGAATAAGATGAAGATAAAGCTCCTGATTAAGAGGAAAGCATTGATCAATGTGAAGATGAGGATGATGGGAATCATCAAGAATCAAGATCAAAGCCACCACACCCAAGAGTGCACCAAACCGTACAGAGATCACCCCATGGATAACATTCTTGGTGATATAAAAAATGGGGTAACTAGTAGATCACGTGTTGCTAATTTTTGTCAATATTATTCTTTTGATTCTTCTATGGAACATGTCAAGATAGAAAATGCATTACGTGATCCGGATTGGGTGGTGGCCATGCAAGAAGAGTTGAACAACTTCAAGAGAAATCGAGTATGGTCTTTTGTTGAAGGACCA
>JBNKNM010000686.1:0-531 GCA_050293845.1 Pseudobacteriovorax sp.
AAATTTCTCAAAGTCATGATTCATTTTCCTACAATGGTGCTAACCAAAGATTAGAATCTTCATGGTCATTTTGTGATATTTTGCCAAATTCATCCAAGAATTGAGCATGGTATGATATATTGTATTCAAATGATTTCACTCTTTAAAACTTATTTTAGTGTATAATTTGTGGTATTTTTACATTTAAACTTCACAAGGATCCATTTTGATGAATTTTGCAAGAAATATCCAAATTTCAATTGCATCATACACAAATTTTGGCATTAATAATATTCATATTACAAGCCACTAGCATAAATTCTATTTTCAGAAAATGAAATTTAGCACAGTTCATACAAATACCTTAATTATACAAGCTAAAATACTAAAATAGAAATTTAAACAAATTTTAATACATGTAATTTAAATTATTTTAATTTTTCATGAAAATGGGCTTTGGCATATCAATCTTCTGGAAAACTGTTGCAATTCTAATACACTTCAGCCTGCGAGCGGGCTAGCCTACGACTGGGTGGTCCAGTTTTAACTTTC
>JBNKNM010000687.1:0-531 GCA_050293845.1 Pseudobacteriovorax sp.
ACGACGCTCTTCCGATCTGCGCACTAAAAGACAACCAGAGTTGGGATAAGTGACCTCCGTATGCCGAGTTCTCCTACAATAATAGTTATCAAGAAAGTATAAAAATGACACTCTTTGAATTTTTGTATGGAAGAAAGTGCAGGACTCCTCTGTTTTGGAACGAACCAGGCGAGAATCAAATCTTTGGACCAGACATCCTTCGGGAAGCAGAGAGACAAGTTCAGATGGTCAGATAGAACTTGAAACTAGCTCAATCAAGGCAGAAAAGTTATGCCGACAATAGAAGAAGGGAATTGAGATTCCAAGTTGGTGATTTCGTATATCTAAAAGTGTCACCAATGAGAGGACTTTGTTGATTCAAGATACGAGGAAAACTTGCACCCAGATATATTGGACCCTTCAAGATTTTAGAACAAAAAGGTGAAGTAGCGTATCAGCTGGAGCTACCACCGCAGTTATCGGACGTGCATGATGTCTTTCATGTTTCGCAACTAAGGAAGTGCTTGCGAGTTCTGGAAGAACAGATGCCTC
>JBNKNM010000688.1:0-529 GCA_050293845.1 Pseudobacteriovorax sp.
ATGCCAAGTGTCCATTTAATACCTCCGAGTTTCAGTATCGGAAGACATCTTTCAGCCAATGAGTTTTGACAGATCCTCCAAGTAGGGCAAATAATGGGTATTGCTTCTCTAGGAATATTACGGATAACCAAGGCTTCCAAGGTCAGGTCCTGCCCCTGACTGGCGATGCCAAGCTTTGCTTGGCGCACTAGATATTGGCCGAAAAGTAGCGATCTTAGTTTAACTAACAGTAATTATTGAAGCTATTTTTTCGAAGTAAGAAGGTATTGAGCCAAGGTAAATCTAGTAATATCAGTGCATTACAGTGCACTTTTTGAAGATAGTAACTTTTCCGAAAATATCTAGACCAACCCCATATTATTGGGTTTTTTAGAAGCGAGCTGTGATGTTTTTTAATTAAATAACACTTTTATTACAATAACTTATGACAATTTATGTCCCATTTTCTCACAGCAACTTCTGATACCCGATAAACCACCAAGTCAGATCTGCTAGAGCAAGCTATCAGGAAATGGTAGAAATACTATGG
>JBNKNM010000689.1:0-529 GCA_050293845.1 Pseudobacteriovorax sp.
CGTTTGAATTTTATTTTCAATTTGTTTGAATTTTGTGTTCAATTTCATTTGATTTTTTTTAATTTTATTTGATGAATTATGTTTTCAATTTCATTTAAATTTGTTTTCAATTTGGTTTGAATTTTGTTTTCAATAATTTTGTTTCCAATTTCGTTTCCAATTCCATTTGAATTTTGTGTTCAATTTTGTTTGAATTTGTTTTCAATTTGGTTTGTGTTTTTTTTTCAATTTCATTTGATGAATTATGTTTTCAATTTCATTTAAATTTATTTTCAATTTGGTTTGAATTTTGTTTTTAATAATTTCATTTGAATTTTGTTTCCAATTTCATTTGAATTTCATTTTCAATTCCATTTGAATTTTGTGTTCAATTTCATTTGAATTTGTTTTCAATTTGGTTTGAATTTTGTTTTCAATTTCCTTCGATGAATTTTGTGAGAACTACCAAATTATATTATATGAGATAAATTCAAATTCATACAGACAAATACCAACATTAATATGAAATGTGATACATAATTTTCATATA
>JBNKNM010000690.1:0-527 GCA_050293845.1 Pseudobacteriovorax sp.
CTATCCTCAAGCACATTAGAGAGAGGCTATTGGCGTTCATCGTATCGGAAGTCATTAGTCTAAAGGGAGAATTTCATTTCCAGCTATAGGCTTTGAGTTAGATGACAGTTATTCTTTGTGTCATAGTTATTTGATACAAATACTTTGTGTATTTGTTATTAGTAAATATAATTGAATGTGTGATCTCCATTTGGATATATATTTCTGTATGTTATTTGTATATTTATGCTGCTTATACAGGTACAAATGCGGCTGCTAAATCCTGGCTAGCTCTAGGATGCAGCCGACAACCAGGATGCCCATGGAGGGGCATCAAATAGGAGACGCGCGTCTAATAGGGTGCATCTCCTATTAGTGACATAGTGACTCCAACCGGGAATTAAATCAGCGACACGCTAAGATAAAGAGTGTCTCGAATTTCTTAGTAATGGGAGACATGTGACGCCGGGCGCGTCTCATATTAATACCATAGGGCTCCATCCGGCAACCAAATCGGTGATGTGTGCTCTTAAAGCGCATCTCGGATG
>JBNKNM010000691.1:0-528 GCA_050293845.1 Pseudobacteriovorax sp.
TTGAGACTCCCCTCCTAAAGAGAACTCCAAGTTAAGTGATTTTTTGATATTATCATTTACTGGAGGTACTTATGAAAAAATCAGGAAAAAAGCGTAGAATTTTCACTGTGGAATTCAAGGAACAAGCCGTTAGTCTTGTCCTAGACCGGGGACTCACTCGTGCTCAAGTGGCAAGAGATCTCGGAGTCAGCCAAACACAGGTTAGCAATTGGGTCAAAGATTTCCAGAAAAACGGCTTAGACGCTTTTCCAGGCAACGGTAACCTGACCTCAACCGAGCAGCGCATCAGAGAGTTGGAAGAGCAATTGAAAACCGTCTCAATGGAGCGAGACCTGCTAAAAAAGGCCACAGCATACTTCGCTGCGCAAAAAAAGTGAGGTATGCGTTTATCCAGGATAATACCTACTGCTTCCCTCTAATCTTGATGTGCAGGGTTTTAGAGGTATCAAAGAGTGGATACTATAGCTGGCTCCGCAATGGCGGCTATTTGACAAAACCAGAGATGCTGCTGCTTACAGAGCGCATCAC
>JBNKNM010000692.1:0-528 GCA_050293845.1 Pseudobacteriovorax sp.
GAATTCTTGTCGAAATCAATCCCAAACGGTTCTGTTCCATAATTTATGGCATTCCGTCGATATTGAGAAGTTACATATTTTTCCAGTTATGGAGGAACAGGGCAAGATAGTCAAATTAGCGGTGAGGTTTCTTAGGCTTGGCCCAGCATACAGATAGGGAGTCTTGAAACACGAGAGGTTATACCACTCACTCACCGTGATTTATCATAAAGATTTTTTGGGAAATAAAAAGGCCGTTTGTTTTGTATTAGACTAAACTCTCATTTGTAAAAACCTGGGTACTCGAGAATAAGGGTAAGTCTAAGCTCAAAGACTCAGCTACCCTGAGAAGTCGAGGATGTTGTGCTTCGTACCAAAATCATTGTAAAATGCCAGAAAGCGGGCTTTAGAATCATCTCGGACCCTATAGTTTCGATCTTTTAAGTTAATCACACGGAACCGGACCTGCTCCTCGTGAGACAACTCCTCATAAACAGTTTCCTGAATTGTTAGTATATTGGAGAGCGGCACGCCTTCTCGGTCAAATAT
>JBNKNM010000693.1:0-528 GCA_050293845.1 Pseudobacteriovorax sp.
CTAGAAGATGATGAAAGCACTTTCAAATAGGAGAAAAATGATCCCAACAAAATTACGAAGCCAGTGAAAGAAGAATGGGATCAATCTGACTTACGGTTAGCAAATTACGCTCAAAACAATTATTGAAGGTTGAGTTGAAAATGCTAGACCAGACTAGTTCGGTCAAGGGATTGAACTTGTCCAGTAAACATAGAACTGTTCATAGTTCTAGTGCAAAAAACCGAACCTTTCCTCCCCAACTTTGATTCTTGAGCTACGAGGCACCAAATTGGATGAAACTTGGACACAAGGGTCACCTCAACACAAGGAACAAGTTCCCAAAGAGGTTTTTCCCAAATCCAAAGATTTCCCTTCTGATTTCAGATGAACTCGAAGAACCTAGGTTTTGGCGGAAATAGGAGAAATTTGGCAAATCGAATGGGCTAGAACCATGGATTCACTCCGAGATTGGAGGTAGATGGTGAGGCTCATCCTAGCACGCAAACCCATGAAAGGAATCAAAGAGAAACTCCCCCAATCTCGCGGATG
>JBNKNM010000694.1:0-525 GCA_050293845.1 Pseudobacteriovorax sp.
AATAAGTATCTTTGGTGTCCATTGCTTAAGTGGGCCGCTACTATAAAAGAAGTCTAACTTTAGAGTCGGCTGCTTAAGTGGGCCGAATCCACTAATGCATGACATGTTTTCAATTTCGTTTGAATTTAATTTCAATTTGGTTTGAATTTTGTTTTCAATTTCTTTTGATTGATTTTGTTTTCAATTTCATTTGATGAATTTTATTTTTGATTTCATTTGAATTTCATTTTCAATTTCATTTGAATTTTGTGTTCAATTTTGTTTGAATTTGTTTTCAATTTGGTTTGAATTTTGTTTACAATTTCGTTTGATGAATTTTGTTTTCAATTTCATTTGATGAATTTTATTTTCAATAATTTTGTTTGAATTTTGTTTTCAATAATTTTGTTTTGAATTTTATTTTCAATTTCGTTTGAATTTCATTTTTAATTCAATTTGATTTTTATTTCAATTTCATTTGAATTTTATTTTCAATTTCGTTTGAATTTTATTTTCAATTTCATTTTCAATTTTGTTTGAATTTTA
>JBNKNM010000695.1:0-526 GCA_050293845.1 Pseudobacteriovorax sp.
ATTTTACCAAAATACCTGAGTAATATGCCAGAAATAATAAATAAGATAACATATATAGTATACAAGGAATGATCAATGCGTGCATTTATGAATGAAATAAAGGATAATAATTATGACGTGAATGTTTTATGAAAGAAAATATTGCATGTCTAGGGTACTGGAAAACGATTTTGTGTCAATGATTGTGTGTGACTCCAATTTTAGTTGACCATGAGACCGGTTGCGTTGGAAAGCTTATCTCCTTAGCTTTCCATGCATATGAAGAACGTCCAAATCAGAGGTCATACGCGTCATGTGCATCAATTTGAAGGCAAGGTGGTTTTAAACTTTGAATTAGAAACAAATATAAGAAATAAATAAAGGTGAATAATTAGGACGTGAATGATTTATGAAAGGTGAATATATATAACAAATTAAAACAAAGTGCCAAAAATTTTCCAATTCTTTTTGTATGCAAAATCATCTGCTTGGTCGTACATGTCTGATTAACATTGTGTTAATTAGACACGACAATCAGATTACAGAG
>JBNKNM010000696.1:0-527 GCA_050293845.1 Pseudobacteriovorax sp.
GGTAAAACCAAATTTTATTTAGGTTTACAAATTGAACATCTTTAGACGGGTATTCTTGTACATCAGTCTGCTTATGTCAAGAAAGTATTGGAAAAATTCAATATGGACAAAGCATACCCCTAAAGAACTCCCATGATCGTTCGTGCCCTGGAAAAGGATAAAGATCCATTTAGGCCAAAACAAGAGGGAGAAGAGGTTTTGGGAGCTGAATACCCATACCTCAGTGTCATTGGTGCTCTTATGTACCTTACAAACAATATTAGACCTGACATTGTGTTTGTGGTAAATTGTCTTCTAAGACATAGTGCAACATTTATAATGCATCATTGGAATGACATTAAGAATATCTTGCGATATTTAGTTGGCATAATAGATCTTGGATTATATTTTCAGAAAAACCAAGACTCTAAATTAATCGGGTATCAGATGCTAGATGTTTATCAGATCCTTTTAATGCCAGGTCACAATCAGGTTACGTGTTCTTACACTGTGGAACAACTATTTCTTGGAAGTCATGTAAACAAACT
>JBNKNM010000697.1:0-527 GCA_050293845.1 Pseudobacteriovorax sp.
TGATATGTTAGTCTTTGAATTGGAAAATGTTAGTTTTATGTATGATATGATCTAGTCATTGATTTAGTTTGGACCGGTAATTGTTGGATGATAGTTAAACCTTACTAAGTTTGGACGGGTATGTGCGTATAATCACTTCAATTTTGTGGAAGACCTAAGTTTTTGAATTCAATTCATTTAAAATTAAATTTTCTATGTGGTTGCCTTATGTTTTTGTAATTCATTATGAACGTATCTATTATGTCTACCGATAATGGATGTTGTAGTTATGTATTTCATGTCGTAGCCTTAGTTCTTAAGTTTTTTTAAAAAAATCACCTAATAACAAGTCACATTTTCTCATTTGAAAAAATAATTATAAAAATTTAAGTAGCATGTTACATCACATTTCTCTATTGAAAAATAATTCTAAAAATTCAAGAAAATCACCTCATGCCACATCACCTTTCTCTATTGAAAATAATTCTAAAAATTCAAGGAGCATGTCACATCACCTCATGCCACGTCACATTTCCATTGAAAACTAA
>JBNKNM010000698.1:0-526 GCA_050293845.1 Pseudobacteriovorax sp.
TGATAATAGCAAAGACCGGATCAATACAATTTTTGATGCCAAACCAGAGTTGGCTTTTGATACGATTATCGCAAGTGGTAATACTGGCTACAGAAAATCAATTGATTTTAATTTCTTGCTATCTATAAACCTATGTAGGCTGAATCCTGAACAAATACTATTTATAGACAACAATTTGGAGAACCTAAAGGTTCCAAATCAGCTTGGTATCAATACTATCTTCCATGACCATATTACTAACAATGTACCAGAATTAATTGGTCATATTGAGAACTTTCTATACTCCTAATATTTAGGATTCAGGAGAAGGAAGTTCATTTGTCGTTCATGAATTATTTATGAGTTTAATAGTTGAGGGTTTGATATTGGAAAGATTCAAATTATTTCTATAGACGTCCAGAAAACAAATTTGGATTTTTGACTTATTAATTCCTTGAATTTGCGAAAATAATCTAGAAAATACGGGGCAAAACATAAAAAACTATAACCCCAAGATTGGGAGCCCCGCAAATGAAGTATCGCTGTT
>JBNKNM010000699.1:0-525 GCA_050293845.1 Pseudobacteriovorax sp.
ATAGGGGTCGCCAGTCTATTTTCGCCCGAAAATTGCGATTTTCGATAAAATCATAGGATAACACCTGTGTATTTTGAGCGAAAATTTCAATTTCTTCAAAACCAATAAAAAATCATATATGGGGACCGTTATGTATAACCGATCCATAATATGGGGGCCAGGACAAAGGAATACAGAGTTTTGGTCAGTTTAAAACCCGTAAAAAGTCATATCTATCCGTAATATAGGGGTCATATCTATGGATTTTGAACAAAAAATTTAATTTTTTCAAAACCCATAAAAACTCATATATGGGACCATTATGTATAACCGATCCAAAATATGAGGGTCACAACAAACAAATATGGAGTTTCGGTCAGTTTTTGCCCCAAACTGGTGATTTTCGGTAAAATCGTAGGCTAACACCTTTGGATTTCGAGCGAATATCTGAATTTTTTTTCAAAATCCTTAGAAATTCAAATGTGAGACCGTTATAGATAACCGATCCGCAACATGTGGGTAATGATCAAGAAATACAAAGTTTCG
>JBNKNM010000700.1:0-525 GCA_050293845.1 Pseudobacteriovorax sp.
AGCAACACATCGATAGCGTAAGGATTAAGCCAACTAAGCAAACCAACTTCATCAGAACCAACAAAGACGAAGTGATCAAAGAAGCACATGACAGAATTCGCCAGGAGTCATGCCGATCCGCCACCACCACCACCATTAGAAGAGACGCCATAACATGTATAAATAGAAATGGTTAGAACTCGGTTGTAATCACTATTTCATTAACAAAGTTTACTTGTAAACACGTTATCAACGCTCTAACCTTCTGAGTGAAGGCCACAGAGAAGATCATCAGTGAAGAAAATAGAAGCAACAGAGAAAAACGATATGGCAGAGCCACTTACCAACGCTATTCTTGCTTCAATTCTTCACTTGATCCGGCGCGACCTCACCAGAAATGGAAGAGTTCCTCCACGCAGAGCACCTCCACACTGGATTCCATCGAGCCGAGCTCCTGCACGCCGATGATGTCATCACCCCCGCAGGAGCGGACCAAGGGTGGCGACGTCGCCCCCTGCAGTACCGACTTATGGAACCGTCACCGCT
>JBNKNM010000701.1:0-524 GCA_050293845.1 Pseudobacteriovorax sp.
CAAATCACTATTGGGTAGAAATGAAATAATCATAGACATTTGGGTAAAGCATATAAATAAATTCAGATTTGGCCAGAAAATATTCATATGCAATGACATAATCCCAAAAATAATAAGTTGATTCCAAATTGTGGTAGCAGAAAGCATTGATTAGGGGATGCTCCAGAAAATTTCTTGATCATAAGTTCAGGTGGTCCTATCATATGGTTTCACATGTTTAGAGAGCTCAAGGACGTAGGAACCAACAGATTGCGTACATTAGGATCTATCATTATTGGTCCTAGGGGAATACACAAAAAAAATTGTGATCAATTCCTATAGTCACAAGGCCAATTCATATAACTTAGATCAAAGAAGCTACTCACAGCTTCAACTTGAGTCCATTACTTAGAGGATGAGAAAAGAATGCAACAAATTAAAGTCAAGGCTATTTTGGTTCTAAAATCTCGGTTCAAAGCATGATGAACTAAGGTACCTTATTTTAGCACCAATGCAGCGAAAAATTCACAGGTCCCTAAACTCAA
>JBNKNM010000702.1:0-521 GCA_050293845.1 Pseudobacteriovorax sp.
ATTGGTGTCGGCTGGTAACAATAGCCGGCACCAATAATGGTTGGCTTACCAGCCGATACCAATAATCCATTATTGGTATCGGTTGTATTAAGTCAGCTGATATGAATAATAGGATCGATTATTGATATTGGCTGATTAAGTGGGCCGATACAATAAAGTTTTTTTTGTAGCGGCCTATTTAACCAGCCGATACCAATAATTGCAGTTTATTTGTGGTATCGGCTGCTTAAGTGGGCCACCACCAAATATTTTTTTATTATTATATTATTTTGTAATTTATATTAATACATATTTCTAAATACCTTATTATAATATTTGTGATCAAGTATTATAAATTTAAATATTATTTTTGCATAAAGTATTATGTATTATATATTTACACAAATGATTAAGTATTATGTATTATATATTTACACAAATGATTATGCTTGTAAAGTATTATGTATTTAAATATCATATATGCATAAATAGTATTATTTATTAATTTATATTCCTTTACACAAATAATTATACTGGTAAAG
>JBNKNM010000703.1:0-522 GCA_050293845.1 Pseudobacteriovorax sp.
AACAGCGCCCAGGGGAGTCATGGTGGTCCTTCATCCAACAGTTCTCCTAGGTTCAAAACATCATTCCCCACATCTCCAATGCTTCTATTGTTGTTGCATTTCGACAGGGTGTGAGGGATGAGAAGATGCTCAAGAAGTTAGCCACACACGATGTGTAAGACGTCTCTGAGCTCTTAAACCTGGTAGACAAGTGCGTCAGGGCTGTAGAAGGGTGTGCATGGCATTCACAGCCTACCCCAGAGGCAAGGATGGCTAGCAAGCCCAAAGCAGATGCCGCTGCTCAGAGTAGTGACAAAAACAAAAACAAAAACAAAAACAAAAACAGGAAGAAGAAGAAGGCTGGCGACAGCAATAAGCCGTTGGCTGGTGCTCCTACTGCCGCTACTGCGACTGGTGGGGTTCGTGGCCAACGTGGTGACAAGCAATCACGACAACCCTTCGACAACAACGAGGGTGGTCTGCGGTGCCCGATACACAACTCCAGGTGCCACAACGTGAAGAAATGGTGGGAGATCAAGAAGC
>JBNKNM010000704.1:0-522 GCA_050293845.1 Pseudobacteriovorax sp.
CCAAAGGTGGACCTACCAAGCTCCAAATATTTCAAATAAAATATATATTTGAAGGGAATTAAACAAGGGGCAATTTTTCTCATTGGAAATTTTCAAAATTCTGAATAGAATTTGAATTAAAAATTAAGGAAGCTCTAGGATTTGAAATTCAATAGAATTTGGCAGAATTTGAGTGAAATTTTCGAGAATTGATGGAATTTGATTGAGGGGCTCCTGATTGCACTTAGATGACACATCAACTGATGAAAGGAAATTTAAAATCTCAAATTTGTTAGTTTTTCTCGATTTGCATCCAGAATTTGATTTGAATTTAATTGAATTTTGACTTTGGCTTACTTAGAAATGAGATTAATCAATGGATTTGATCTTTGATTAAGGCCTTAATGAAGGTGATTAGGGAAGCCGTAACACAGGGTGTTACAGCCCTCCCCCTTAAAAGAAATATCGTCCCGAGATTTACGAAGGGAGGTGGGAAGCACAAAAAATGATGAAGGATGCCTTGATCGCGGAGAAAGGAGAATA
>JBNKNM010000705.1:0-520 GCA_050293845.1 Pseudobacteriovorax sp.
GGTGTTACACCTATCTTGTAATGATCTCCATCTTTGCCATCCTTGTGAAGAGTCTCCATGAAAACGTTCAATGTTACTACATCTAACAACTAATGAACGAATTACATGAGAGATCAAAAGCATCACAAGTCATCTTTGCAATATGCAGGTTGCACAAATGTTACACATACATCATCATATGTCACTAAGCCATACCATTCACATCATTCTCTACAAAAATAAGTTAAGCGTAAAATGATTTCTACCAAAACTATGGTATCGCTACAACAGACAACAAATCTCTATGAAAATCTCATTGGATTGATCAAATCAATCCAAATCCGAGCCATTCAAAATGCCTCGACACTCTATGGTTCAAAGACCGTTTGGTGGTTCCAAAGAACCATGAACTGCACAAGAAGATATTCGATGAAGCTCATACTTACAAATAATCCATCCACCATGGCAGCATAAATGATGAGGAAATCACTATGTCAGATACAACCACTCATTCTATTGAGTTGTAAGGACTAATTACGAG
>JBNKNM010000706.1:0-519 GCA_050293845.1 Pseudobacteriovorax sp.
TTTTATGTGAATCCTTATGAACATATCTACCCAGAGCACTTGGTCACATTGTCATTTTCTCAATAATGCATTGTATAAAATTCTAAGAAGCCAAATCTTCCTAGATTTATTGAAAATATCCACACCTAGAAAAATATTGAAACTTTGCATGCCCACTTGTTTACTGTTCTTAAGCTCATACAAAATAGTTCACTAATCTTCACTAAGTAGAATTAGAGTTATGAATTAATCCTATGCATTCATTAAATCATTAAAAATAATCCATGCAGTAAAAATGTTCATTTTTGGTTTGAGGGTACATCTTGGACTTCTGAACCTGCATAAAATAGGAAATGCACAGATACTTTATAAATCTCATGTTATTAAGTTTTAAGTGTTCCTCTTAATTACAAATTAATAGAAACTAAAAAAGATCAATAAAATATCTTTATACAGAAATTTATATACTCATTTGCTACTGTTTCACATACTCCATATATTTGAGCACCTCATGCATTGCACCATTTTAATATCGGTGTT
>JBNKNM010000707.1:0-518 GCA_050293845.1 Pseudobacteriovorax sp.
CTTGCAACATATTAATTTGCGACTGGAATATGCAACCGTTAGAAGTGGTTTCATGGGTGCTGATGATGGCAATTGTATGGTGTTGCAAAATGGTTCCATTTTGCAACGTTAGGGTAATTAGGTAAATATTGTCATTTTGCAACACCTTCCTTCGCTCATTTTACCCCAGTGCGACACGAAGTTACTTAGAAAGGTGTTTCTCATGTAGAAACTATTTGTACCACCAGATAAACCTACCGTCCTGAATAAAGAAGCGGGCGGGACAATGTACCAAGGCCGAAAGGCGGGAACCGAATCGCAAGAAGAGGTTTCTTCTGGCAATCACATGCCGGATTAGGGCTAGGGAGTTGGTATGGTGAACGTATGTGAATCTGCGTTGAAAGATCGTGAAATGAAACTGGCGAAAGTGATTGAAACGCCAGAGCCAAAACGGCAACAGGGAACGGAAGGCAGTTTGGCCCTAAGCCTTCGTGGTCAACAGCTTCCCTCGGTCCATAGCAGGCACCTAACCCAGCAAT
>JBNKNM010000708.1:0-518 GCA_050293845.1 Pseudobacteriovorax sp.
CCTTTAGCGTACAGTGGCAGGTGACAAACCCACCGGGGTACAGGATCATCCAGATACAAAGGATTTTCTACTACTCTACTATTCAATTATCAAAGATCGATACGGTGTCATTCTCTCTTGAGAACAACTGCTCTGTACGAAACAGAGCCCGTAATCTTGTTAAGCGTCCTGAATGGTGGGCCTAGGTGGACTTGAACCACCGACCTCACGCTTATCAGGCGTGCGCTCTAACCAGCTGAGCTATAGGCCCAGTTTTAACCGCTGTTTTGGCTTTATACTTCGTTGCTTCCTGGAAATGCTGTCCTCGGCGTACCTGATGTACGCCTGTGGATCATTTCCACTCGCGCCTCGTCTAAACCTCAAAACGTCAGATTAAAACGCTTAAGCCAAAGCCTATTAACAACTGGTTTCGTTCGTTTCCACTTGTAAAAGATCAAAACGATCCTTCAAAACTGAATAACAACGCAAACGGGGTTAATCCCCAAGCAGGTCTTGTGTACTCCGTAGTGGCTATATGC
>JBNKNM010000709.1:0-518 GCA_050293845.1 Pseudobacteriovorax sp.
AAAACAAGCCAGGAGCCAGAGCCCGTTTCAAGGACTGATGTATGACTACTTCCGTTTGGAGGGACCTTGTGGCTGCTACTCTATTGCACAACAGAACTTGCTGAATGTATGACACTGCAATTGCTTTTGAAATGCAACTGTGCCGTCAGTCATATAATTAAGCAGTTGCGCTGAACAATGTTCAGTCTAAGCTGACCTATATTGCTTTGCCTAGCTTATGTAGTACATGCCTAGTAACTTTTTTTTAAAAAAATCTTATGTTCATAGGTTATGTTCATCGGCTGACCTAGGAATATAAGGCTTATGTTCCTCGGTCACCCACAAGGAACATAAGCTCCTTATATGTTCCTTAGTTCCTTGAGGAACGTAAGTTTTGTTATGTTCCTCAGTTCCCGAGGAACATAAGCTCTTATGTTCCTCGATGTCATGTGGCTGAGGAACATAACTTATGTTCCTCCATCCCGATGTCCATGCGGACTTATGTTTGTCAAGATATATTCCTTGGTTATGTTCCTCAG
>JBNKNM010000710.1:0-516 GCA_050293845.1 Pseudobacteriovorax sp.
CCCCTGCTACTCAAACCTGCTGCTCAGAAGGAGAAGATGGACTGGAATTCTTTGATGAAGAGTTCTAGGCTACGTGTTGCCCCGGTTGCCATTCCTGTGGAGTTATGGAGTCTTCCACTGTTCCGTTTCATTGAGAGTCGTCATAGTCTTTAGAGACATTATTTATGTAATAATTATACTTTATTCATGACATTTGGCTATCTGTGAATACTTTATGTCTGTGTGTGTGGAATAAATGATCCTGGGCACACATGCGATGAGTACTTGGTTTTGCTTGTAAAATTGGGTATGACAGAAGTGGTACCAGAGTCGTGTCAACCATAGGAACGCTAGCCTAGATAGAAGAGTTCTTTTCTTAGCCTTATTTTGAGTGTTTGCAAAAATATTTTATTCTAATATCTCGCCTTTGTTTCTAATTGTTACACCCCAAAATTCTGAATTTTGGAATGTGACTAAAATTCACTAAAATTTAAAAAATTTCTCAATAGATTAAAAATTGCCATTAGTTTATAAAGG
>JBNKNM010000711.1:0-516 GCA_050293845.1 Pseudobacteriovorax sp.
ATTGCTGCCGTTTTATCTGCATTGGAATTTCGAAGGCCCATTATGTGTGCAGTAATGGCATGGATTCAAATATCAATGACAACCGATAAAACTGAGCTGGTCCGGTTTTTTGATATATTGAAAACCGGTTAGTTATAATTCAAAAAATTCAAATTTTGAATTTTTTTGAAAAACTGAAAACCAAAAAAATCGAGCGATAAACTAGAAAGTCAGTCGGTCTACTGATTTTTATTCAAATTTTGAATAAAAAACAGATCGATAAACCAGAAAAAAAACCACTCAGTTTTCTTTTCCTAAATTTTAATTTTTGATTTTTGTAAAAAAAACAAGAGTCACAATGAAGATTTATGGTGAAAAATGTTCATGAAAATAATGAGTTTTGCCTGGTCAAAAAACTTTCTGAAACTGCTTGTTGGCTTGTAAATGCAAATTTGGTAAAGGAAGAGAAAACATGGAACTTTTCCAGATTTGTGAAGCTTGTGCATGTTCAAGGAGTACCAAAAGAATTTCCATGCG
>JBNKNM010000712.1:0-514 GCA_050293845.1 Pseudobacteriovorax sp.
TTAGTACTCGATCATAATTATTGTCATGCTCATCAATAATATAGTCATATGACATTTGTAACCATTTCTAAATTGTCATCAAAATGACAATTACCACACTTATTGTATCATGACGATGATGAAAATCATTTGTGCTAGAATATTATGATAATAATAATTATCATACATAATAAATGCGATGATGAATCTCATTCTTAGCAAAATCCCATGACAATGCTAATTACCAAACTTACTCAATTACTTTTCTAATTGAATCTTTACATTAGATCCAATTTAATCAGAAATAACGACAAACTAACCTTTTCTTAAGGATAAGCTCACTATTGAGCTTGATAACTTATCAATCTTAATTTTGACTAAAACTAGTCACAGCGGAAGCACAAAAATTTCTGACATAACTAAAAACAGTAACTATTTACTGCTCTTATTATCAAACTTAAACTCTTAATAATCAACCTTTCCAATTAAATTTTCACGTTGGATCCAATTTGATCAGGAAATTGACACTACAAAG
>JBNKNM010000713.1:0-514 GCA_050293845.1 Pseudobacteriovorax sp.
GCCTGCTTATGACGAAAATCGTCAGCCTGGTGCAGATGCTGCTCGATAGCATCATGGCTGACCTTTACGCCGGCAATCTGAATGCGCTTCGGTTCTTTCAACAGGCGGCGGGCCACATTTCGTACTTCGCCTTCCAGAGTGGCGGAGAAAAGCAGGGTCTGACGATTTTCCGGCAGAGCTGCGGCAATACGCTCCACATCGTCGACAAAGCCCATATCAAGCATTCGATCGGCCTCATCCAGCACCAGTACTTCCAGGCGGGAGAAGTCGAGGCGGCCGTTTTCGAAGTGATCAATGAGGCGTCCGGGAGTGGCAACCAGCAGATCCAGCGGCTGGCGAAGCATTTTGATCTGCGGTGGGTATGGCATGCCCCCCACGACAGTCGCTGAACGCAGGCGGCTGAAACGGCCCAGGTCGCGGATGGAGTCAGTGACCTGCGTGGCCAGTTCGCGGGTTGGGGTCAGGATCAGGACCCGTGGACCATGCCCGGCTTTGGGCGGGTTGCTGATCAGAC
>JBNKNM010000714.1:0-514 GCA_050293845.1 Pseudobacteriovorax sp.
CATAATCCCTACCAAATGGTTTGGGGGAAATATGCAGTCATAAGCACTTCTCGAAAATGAACTATAAGCAAGAGCTTAAAAAAAACCGACCTTATCCGGCTCATCTCTATCTAAGCCAGACATAAGCTGGTTTACCAAACCTCTCAAAACGGCTTTAGCTTATATCTGAAAAAAAGCTGTGTTTCCAAATGAGCCAAAGCTAATAAAGTCATTTTTTCCATAATTCCAAGCCCTACCAATGGTTCAAGTGCCTGACAGCTAATAGTTATTAGGAGCAAGAAATGCGAAGTTGGTTATGGGTAGCTAGCGATGTCGTGGTGGAGTTTGAGATAGTACATCCCCACCACCGAGGGGACAACCCCTCATGTTTCATCAATAAGAACTTGAATTTAGATGCACAATTCCTGCCCTTCATGAATGGCCATATACTCGTAGGTCAGGTTTAGTTTGTTTAGTCGCTAGCACTACGTACAAACTGCCTCTTAATTCCAGAAAGAAGCAGCGCGTGTTTCCT
>JBNKNM010000715.1:0-514 GCA_050293845.1 Pseudobacteriovorax sp.
ATGGGGATGGCTACTCATGTCACCATGAGAGTGATAGTTACTACCCCTCTCACGGTTACCCCGAACCTAGCCTCTGAGCCAGAACCTCCGCCCCTACTAGGTACCTTGATGGGTACGCTCCTTTGGAGCGGTACGACAATTATGGGGTTGACCAGGCTGAGCACACGATGGAAGGGATCGGACTACTTGAGCATCAGATGGATCACTTTGCACACATGCAAACGGAGATGCAAGCCTCCATCGACTCACAGACGAGCATGATGCAAGACTTCTTCGGTCACTTCGGGATTAACCCTGATGCTTAAATCTTGCAATGATTTAAGCTTGGGGGAGGTGTCGGCTGCCTAGGTATGAGTCTGCACTTGTCTCGTTTCATTCCCATCTTTTCCAGTTATCTCGTCACTTGTCTTGCCCATTGGTCATATCACTACCATTGTTATGACTACTAATAAGTATTGCTTCCCTTAGTTAGGTGTTTATTGAGTCAATAAAAAAATCCCACATGACATGGTTA
>JBNKNM010000716.1:0-514 GCA_050293845.1 Pseudobacteriovorax sp.
AACGATTTAAAGAAGATTGAAAATTAATTAAACTATAATTTATTTAAAGAAGATTGAAAATTATTTGAACTATAATTTTGGGAGGCCAAATTTTATGTAGATTGTTGTGGACATTAGGGATGTCATGCGGAGAAACATGTCTAAAAACTAACCCTAGATCATGCAGGAATAATTGATTAAAATTAAATCATGGCAGAGCTAAGAAATGGCACAACATGCAAACCAAGTAGAATTTGAATGTGCCACTTGGTGAGAAGATCAGATATGACATATGGAGCTCTCATGCCAAGTTTCATGAATTTATCATGCATAGAGATGAAGATATGAATTTATCATTGTTTTCCTTCTTTGAATTTTGTACACTAGAAGAACAGGAATTAAGGAGAATTGACTACATGAAAGATGTAGTTCTAGATGAGAGGATTCCAATAAAATTTATTTCATGTTTTTCAGAGTTGTATTTTATTTTATATGAATTTTTAAAATTCAGGAATGAACAAATACATAACAAAAC
>JBNKNM010000717.1:0-514 GCA_050293845.1 Pseudobacteriovorax sp.
TACAACATAACCCTCACACCACTATTGAAAGCAGAGATCATTGCTACCTAGAAGAATGACGAAGGTATGGCACATCTTAAGAGAAGATTGGCAGAAGGTGACCCTAAGGTAAAGTGCTTTCACGAGGATGCGGAAGGAACCTTATGGTTCAAGGATTGAATAGTTGTGCCAAAGAAAGAGGAGCTCAAGAAGACGATTCTGGATGAATCCCATACATCGAGGTATTCCACTCATCTTGGGACCACTAAGATGTATCATGACCCAAGGAAGCAATTTTGGTGGACAAGAATGAAGAGAGAATTTGTGAAGTATGTGTCGGAATGTGACACATGTCGAAGAGTTAAGGCCGATCATTTGAGGCTAGCTAGAAATCTGCAACCCTTAAGCATCCCCGAGTGGAAATGAAAAAACATCTGCATGGACTTTATTGTGGGTTTGTCTCACACCTCGCGTGGGTACAACTGGATATGGGTCATTATGGACTGCTTGACTAAGTTAGCTCACTTTATACCCA
>JBNKNM010000718.1:0-514 GCA_050293845.1 Pseudobacteriovorax sp.
TCATTGAGTTCTATAACCTTGGAAACAGTATAGACACAATTTCATTTAGCTGAAAATGATTTCTTTTTTAAAAACATTATGGAAATTATTTACATGATAGGTCATTTATCTATTATATTATTATTAGAACAATATTTAGAGACATCAGGTTCACCGAGAAGACCTCAGAGGCACCACATTCATTCTCAACGTTCGTCCTTACGGACTAGAAATTCTCATAATAATCAGAGAAAATAAAAAAAATCTAAACCCACTATTTTATATAAAGTGTTTTGGATGGTTTAGATTTAATCCACTTAAACTGATATGGATTTGAGTCAGATCATTCTCAATATGGAATACAACAAAGAGTCCTAGTTGATCTGAAATTTAAATCAAATTTTAAATATTGATAAACACAGAGTCCTTATTGATTTGAACATCGTAATTGGCTTTAAAAAGTAGGTATAGATCTATTTGGAATCAGGTCAAGAGTCTTAATTGATGTAAAATCTAAATCATATCTGGATTATAA
>JBNKNM010000719.1:0-513 GCA_050293845.1 Pseudobacteriovorax sp.
AGTGCCAAGTTATATAAAGAAAGAACCAAAAGATGGCACGACAAGCGAATCAAGACCAAGCAATTCAAGCCAGGAGATAAGGTACTTCTCTTTAACTCTCATGTTCATTTATTTGGTCATGGTAAGCTTCGTAGTAAGTGGGAAGCCCCCTACTTAGTACTGCATGTCGTGGATCATGGCATAGTCACCCTCCAGTGTGAAGATGGGGATACATTCAAGGCTAATGGCCAACACCTTAAATTATTCCTTAAGCCAAACCCCCAGGATTTTGAGGAAGTGGATGTCCTCAATTTTCTCGAGTTAGAATGATTACATCCACAGGTTTGCGTGACCTAAATAGCGTAGTTATCCCTAGATTAGGATTTCCCTTTTTCAAAATTTTCTTTCCAAATTTCCAAAATAAATAATTTTAGAGGCATTAGGATTAGATCATGCCTTCTTAGTATAATTTCCCTTTTCATTCAAAAATAATAAAATTGGCTCTCCTTTTTATTCTACAAAATTGGAAGTTGG
>JBNKNM010000720.1:0-510 GCA_050293845.1 Pseudobacteriovorax sp.
CTGTATTTATGAAAAAAGAGTTGAAACCAGTTTCATGGGATGAAACCGGTCCAACTCGTTTCCAATGGCTTAGAAATTAGGTGAAACTATCACTGTGAGTGATTTTGTTTTATGATAGCCTCCATCTAGATCATTTGGTCATAAAACTTAAATGCAGTGACTAGTCTAGAAAACTGTGATATAAAACTGTCCACTAAGAAAGGTTATTTCATTTATGATTTCATCTCTACATTTGATGATGTGGTAGAGTTGAAAACCGTGTGATAAAACCCCCACTGAGAATGGCCTTCTTGGAAACAATGAAATGAAATTCTCCACAGGAATTAGCCATATATGCATAAGAACTTTAGTCAATTAGTGCCCTCTTTATTTTTATATTGATATCGTTAGAACAAGAAATCTAATTTTAAAATAAATTAAAATCATCGTTCTAGCAACAATTTTAAAACAGAGGGAGTGATAATCTTATAAATTGTATTCGAAATTCAACATTCCTATGCTATTTATGAC
>JBNKNM010000721.1:0-509 GCA_050293845.1 Pseudobacteriovorax sp.
CGAGAAGGCCTGCACAAGCCCTCCCCCCGTTGGGAGGGTCCTTTCCAGGTGACACAAGTCATCTGCCTGACGGAGGAGGATGGAACACCAGTGCCAAATCCATGGAACATAGAGCACCTCTGTAGGTTTTATCCTTAGTGCAGCGGTGAGACCGTTATTTACTATATAGATTGTCATAGTGTCTAGAAATAGTGCTTGGAACAACTAAACTCTGGTGGGACATGTTTCCCTTGTCATCCAGAGTGGGTCGTTGCCTTCCTGTCAGCCTGTTTTGTCCTATGTAATATCATGTTATGGAATCTTTTAGCCTCACCCTATTTTGCAATTATGTTCATAAAATTATGCTTCAATTTTATGTATGTTTTTGCATCCCCTTAACCCTCATGAGGTCTGTTGTTTTTCTCTGCCTCGCCTCTTGTCTAAATTATGCAATCTTGTTACAGGTAGGTTTGCTTGAGGTACCTATGACCTACCTGGGGTCCCTTGGTTACTTCCCTATATGGGGCCCC
>JBNKNM010000722.1:0-509 GCA_050293845.1 Pseudobacteriovorax sp.
CTGCCATTTCTGAAAATAATGACAGATCTTAACTAAATTGAAAGAATCTTTAACCTAAAAACTCCCCGACCCCTCAACTAATTTAACTTTAAGTCATGAACTGTCCTTGAAGATAAATGCTTTCATATCTAGAGATGATCAGATTCTAGCAGCCCAAGTTAGTTATCAAAAGAAAAGTGGCTTACTAATAATAGACTTTAATCTTTCCCATCAAGTAGAACGAGTTTGCCAATATCTATCGAGACATTGGCAAACTTCAGGTAAAAATCTCTGTGAAGGGATTGAGCTATAAAGAGTTCTGTTTACCAAAAATCACTTTTCGGTTCAGATCTCGCTGAAGTTCCAGTGTTCCCCTTGGGAACAGAAAGATTTTCTCTAGTTATCCAGTAATCAAAGCAATAATGCATAAAGAGATTATTTAAAATAGGCGAGACTACTCCCCGAACACAATTGACACAATTTCATACAACATTATAATATCACTGCGTAATCATGAAATTTATGTAGAA
>JBNKNM010000723.1:0-509 GCA_050293845.1 Pseudobacteriovorax sp.
TACTCACTGACAACTTTCAAATTATGCAAGCTTGAAAAACCGGAAAACTCAAACCGGATTGGTATAACTTCATAATTATTCCTTTATTAAAATATATTGGGTCTTTAAACTTGATGGAATCCTATTCTTCTACAGCTATGGGAAAGGGAGGGTATGAGCCAATTTATTGCAAATAAATTTGGAGCAAGTTGAAATCTTAGGAAGGAATTCAGGGATAGCCATGTCCTTCTTTGAGAAGGACAGGAACTTGAGGGAATTCCTAAAAAATGTGGCTTTAAGGATAAGCTTAATCCACTAGAATTGACATTATTGGCAAATAGATTGATAAGTTTAAAAACGAGACTTACGTGAAGGGATTTTACAGGATATAAACATGATGGCACAGTCTGACAGCAGGGTAGTTCTATGATAACAGTGTTTAACTGTGTGTCTTCGCAGCTTCTAAGTGACACGAATGTTTGCTGCTAGTTCGTTAATCCATCCGAATAGGTTATGACATGGATCCAACC
>JBNKNM010000724.1:0-509 GCA_050293845.1 Pseudobacteriovorax sp.
GTCGGGGCATGTAGTTAAGGGTAGTTACGATATTGTAATAAGACACTTGATCTTCTGCTATAAATAGACCCGCACGAGCTCCTAACCCGAGGCGATTGAAGTGCTTCCTAATTTTCTGTGTGCTTCACCGCATGTCCTGTTCCATTTACTGTCAAGTTTGTTACCTTCATTTTTACCTTTTCCACCCGCGGGTAACCCGACGGGTACCCGATACTTTACTACCGCTATAATTTTAGGTTGTGAACAAGTAAAAATATGTTCATTTTGTTATATTAACTACGACTTGTTCTGATTGTTGAACTTTGCTACTTTATTATCTGAAATATTTGTTGAATATTAATTTTGAACATGTGTATATTGTATTGTATTCATTAAACTGATTATTTTGATATGTTTTTATATGTGGAATGACAGACCCAACAGATACCCGATGCTCGCTCGAAATCTAGTGGTACGTGTAAGTTTACGAATTTCTATATGTGGATATGTGTATAGGTATGAATTTCTAC
>JBNKNM010000725.1:0-508 GCA_050293845.1 Pseudobacteriovorax sp.
GTGATAATCTCAACATAAGAATTCTCCTGTCCTTTTTTTAACATTTTAATAAAAGTATTAACTCCAAGCATTTCGACATGAGCGTATCTCAATTCTTTGTATGCATCAAAATTTTTTTAACCTCAGCTTCAAAAAGCTCACAAATCTATCTGTTTTCTTCTCTAATATGACATGGCCGATTGAATAATATTGCAGCTCTGAATGCTAACTAAAGCCGGGGTCTGTTGATAAAATACCTAATCTATAAACAATCTAAATATGCCAACTGAAAGTTAACCTTGTCGCAGAATCATCATTGCTACGGCAAATCTGCCGAATACATGCACCTTCAACCCCTCAAATGATCGCACTTTACTTGCTTCATGAATCCTAGTTTTTTCATGTAGCCAGTTGAAAAAAGACTCTATTGGTTGACGAATCGAGCTTACCGATTTCGAATACAGCTTCTCAAAGAAAGTTAGCTGTTTCTTGCTCCTGCTCAGCTTGATAGGGGTTCGTATTGAAAGAG
>JBNKNM010000726.1:0-508 GCA_050293845.1 Pseudobacteriovorax sp.
GCCACGGGTCGGAGAAGACTAAGTCACCATCGTGGCACTCTCCGTTGCCGATTTATACCCAGAGTCGTCGTCGTTGATCGACGGAGCGCTGGGAGAAGTAGGATGGGGGACAGAGGTGTTGGCCATGGAGCGAAAAGGAGAAGGAAACAGCAAAACAGAAGGCGAATAGGCAAGGGCGAAAGTGATGAGACCTGATGCGCACAGTAGTGTCCAGTCTTATAGGTGTAGCAAATGATAGTGTGGCGATTCGTTTCCCGAGAAAAAAGATACCTTTCTGTTTCAACTGCCCGCGGGATACAGAAGCGGGATCGAGAAGCCGAAAGGTTCAGAAATTTGAAATATTTTGAAGTCCGCAGCGTACGAGGGAAGAAACCTTGTTTTGATAAAAGATTATTATAAGAACGATTGGCGCGGTCATTGGGCCAGAACATAGGGAATGATGGCAGAGCCACCCGATCGTATTGCTAGATCATTTTCAGCCATTAACCCATGCCCGATCAGAAGGTCG
>JBNKNM010000727.1:0-507 GCA_050293845.1 Pseudobacteriovorax sp.
TTGAATAGATGGGCTTCAGATTTGATTTTCGAATTGATTTCAAGGATTTTGAGTTCAAATAAAATAGTTTTAAACATTTTCGAACTGAATTTGAATGGAGTTCAAACTAGGATAAACTCAAATATACTTTTGAAGATTTTTCAAATCTGGAACTTTCAGAAATTGATTTAAATAATCAAATTTAAATCAAGACTTTAAACAGAAGCCTTCTAAATTGATTAAGAAAAAGATTTTGAAATAATATTTAAATCTTTTCGAAAATCAAGATCGACCTAGGGCTTAGAAATAAAAATATGCATGCCATGAAATGCAATCCTATCAAGTTATTATTTAGGTGAAATGCATTAGTTGGCAAGTTTTAAATCCTTATGAAAATTAGGGTGTTACAGCACGCCTATGGCGCCAGTCCTTGGGACTGAACTCCAGCCGACCACCGGTCCCTTGGTCCCTAGCCTACCCAGCGTGTCATTTTTCTTTTGTTTTTCTCTTTTAGAGTAGCTGTAATAT
>JBNKNM010000728.1:0-507 GCA_050293845.1 Pseudobacteriovorax sp.
GACCATGCGCAGCAAGGACACAAGGAACCGCCAGAGCCAGCACAAGTAGAGGGTGCTAACTCTGAGCAAGAGCAAGGCAAGCCCCGGTGCATCTAACCCTGTCCTTGAGTTTCATTTATAACTTTATCTTAATCATGATACTTGGATGTGCATTAGGTTATAGGAGTTGAATTGATGTCATAGTTACATTAAGAATGATCTTTCTATTTATCCTTGTTAATCTTATCCTTGGTGGAATATCGTTAGCTCATGCTATGCTTAGATGTTAGATTCTGGTAGAAGTTGAGTGGAGGCTCCCACTCACGAGATTTAGGGTTTGTCCCCTTTTTACTTCACTTGGTAATGTTTAGATGGATAACTTAGAGACTGGGCGGTGTCATTAGGTGGAAAGTGTAGGCCGTCAGTTGAAAAGATCGGGAGAGTGATGCGAAAAGCCGACACCTGCAAGATTGTAGCCCCCGCTTGTATTGTTTAAGGACTGATGGGTTGGCCTCCGTGAGCAAGTAT
>JBNKNM010000729.1:0-506 GCA_050293845.1 Pseudobacteriovorax sp.
GAATTTGTACTTGATGGGGATCGCAATGACTACTTGACAAGGGCGATTATCGAACTGAAAGTGAAGGGAATCCAGTATCACGTTGCACTAGAAGTTATGAAAAAAATAGCCTCTCGCATCCCTGGTTGTAATAACTCTCGCAATTGCAGGAATGTTATGAGTCTTGTGAAGAGCATCTATTATCACCGTCTCGATACATTTGGTACTAACTCAGGTTCACTGAGCCGTATTTTACAGGCTGAACTCAACGCCTTGGGAACCAAAACTTCTCGGGAATTTCCTAAAAAATCTAAGAAGGGTACTACCGTAGGTAGTATCCAAGAGTCTGATTCTGCAGTTGTAGATATTGAAGAAGTGACCTCTGCTCTTGACCGAAGTTTCGGTATTGTTGGAGAGAAGAAAAAAGAAGAAATTACCCCCAAGGGGGAGCCCGTTAGGGCGGGGGATCTTCCCCCTTCAGCCGAGCAAGTAGCCTCTTTAAAGCCAGAAGATCGGCCTGAGTTCGG
>JBNKNM010000730.1:0-506 GCA_050293845.1 Pseudobacteriovorax sp.
AATAATAATAGTTGAAAATTACAGGATTGGTCAATGAATTATTTAATCGGACTTGTCGACAATAGCTTCTTCAGTCAATTGGACTTCAAAGGCGACAATTGTTTTTTAATCTACGTAGTTGTCACATAACTCAAAATGTAAGACAACATTAAGTACATTGTATTTCATTATTGTACTACAATTCAACCAAGAATATGTGGTGTTCATAAGCACAATTGACAATACAGACCTGAGTAAAATAATGTGATGATGTTAATTGAATAGATTTGATGAATTTTTTTTGTATATTGGAGGTTGATATGTAGTTAATGAAAATAATTATAGGGTAGTAGAAGAATGAGTCTTCCAAATTTGGTTTTTGACAGAATGTATATTTGTATGTGTTTCATCAAAAAATAGTGAACTGCTATGGAGTATGTGCCTCAGAACACAAAGTAAAATAATTTTTTCTTGAGAAACATAGCAGAATGTTGTTGCAAGAACTAATTATGTTGCCTCTTGCTACA
>JBNKNM010000731.1:0-506 GCA_050293845.1 Pseudobacteriovorax sp.
TGATGCAATGACTGCTATATGAATTACGGCTGAATGATCAAAATCCCCTAGCTTGAAATAAGACCGACAGACTCAAGTGCATCTCGTATTTTTTCCAAAGTAACGGGTTTACTGACATAGTAATTCATGCCGACGTCAAATACGCGTTGACGATGTTCAGCTTCAACGTGTGCAGTTAATGCGATAATTGGTACGTGCGGTTGGCCTTTGTCGTTTTCTTCACGTCGGATCTTGAGCGTTGCTTCAAATCCATCCATTTCTGGCATCTCGCAATCCATAAAAATCATATTGAATTTCTTCTTGATATCTGAATGCATTTCGACAGCTTCTCTTCCGTTTTCAGCAAACTCAGGTTTTATATCGAGCTTTTCCAGAAGACCTTCAATTACCATGCGGTTGACGACGTTGTCTTCGGCAACCAAAACTTTCAAATCCACTTTCCGAGCTTTTTCGACCTCTGATTTTGTTGGTACAAGTTCGCTTAAGGAGATACCACTCGCCTCTGA
>JBNKNM010000732.1:0-505 GCA_050293845.1 Pseudobacteriovorax sp.
GAAAATGCCTTTCGGGCTCGTTTTATATTCAAATTATCTAAATCAATTGCCTATATCTTAACCAGCTATTCGAATTAGTAATCACTTTTTAAGTTACATAATGCCAAAAGTAAAATTATCTATAGTTTTCGGGAAAAATAATTTGGGGTTATAGCGCTTGAGCATCATGCGTTTTGTTTTTTCGTATAGAACCCAAAAACTTTAAGTACCTCAGATGGTTTAGCTGCAAAGCCATCCAGTAACTCTTCAACTTTTGCTATTAGGTTTTCAAAGGTCGGAAAATAGTTGAGATGAATTCCTTTACCTTTAACCTTCTTCCAAAAGAATTTCGATAGGGTTGTAATCAGGTGAGTAAGCTGGCATCTGATAGACGGTAAGGCGATCCCTATTCTCGTAAAAGAAGACTTGCATATCTTCAGACGTATGGTAACGGGCACCGTCTTGGATGAGAATAAGATGTTTGCGAGTCTGACTTAAAACTTTACGCAAGAATTCTGAGTAGGAC
>JBNKNM010000733.1:0-505 GCA_050293845.1 Pseudobacteriovorax sp.
GCAGCCCCCCAAGTGCTCGCCAAGTGAGTAGATGCTGGGTGATCCGAAATCTTCCTTGTCAGTGACGAATTTGCTAAGTACTCAATTTCTGGAACTAAGTACACTGGCATGAAATTGTTGAGTGCTTTTTTGCCAAATTGATCAAATAGGGCACCACATAGGTGCACCTATTAGGTGTAGCCCCCGACTCTTGAATTAAATCTTTCAGAGAATTTAACTCGAGAGTCTAGAGTTTAAAGTCTTCAAAATGTAGATGCTTCACGGAGGTGCCAAGTAGCACAACAGGACACTTGCATTGGCCCTAGAACCAAACATAATGGTGAATAATACCTGTATGAATTGGCAGCGTGTCTGCTTGCTGCTGAAGTCATATATTATTGATATTGATAATCAAGCAGTTGTGTGATGCCAATACCAATCCATGTTGGAGATGGTGTTGCCGAGTCCTACTGGTGATGATGCTGTTGAGGCAATGTTGGTCGTGGCGTGATGTAGATACCGAGTC
>JBNKNM010000734.1:0-504 GCA_050293845.1 Pseudobacteriovorax sp.
AGCTGGTAGACCGGGTAGGTTTCCCATCCGGCCCCCATTTCCCACCCGGCGTGCCCAATTAAGGCGCCGGGCGGACGACTCAGCCTTGCGGATCAATAAAGTCGATGTACGATTCTAATGTGGGGAGTTGGAAAAGCCTTCAAAAATTGAGCGAACTGCTCCCATGAAAAACTCATCTTTTGACTCCTCCTGTTGACCCATTTAAAGAAAATACGCTTTGCTGACAAGATGAATCTACTAAGGTAGCGTTGGTTGCCACTGACCCCAAAATAGTTCAGATGCCCTCGAATTTTGGACAGATAGATCTGCCATAGTTCTCTCAGCCTCATCATATTCCTAGATCTTTTAACCCAGTCCGCAAGTCCTCTTAAACTCGATCGTAGCGCCTTTCCTGACGTCTTTATTTTTATCACCGGTTTGCCGTTTCGGCTTGCGCCGACAAAGAACTCGAAACCTAAAAACTTTAGCGTCTTGTTGCTACTGCATAGCTGTTTAGTGTTTAAG
>JBNKNM010000735.1:0-504 GCA_050293845.1 Pseudobacteriovorax sp.
CATGTAAGGCTCTAGATAACTTTGATGTAGACATCACCAGGGATGCGAGGAATGTTCACATTGGGTTGTCGACAAATGGGTTCACGCCTTACAATTTGTCTGCGGCATCGTACTCATGTTGGTCCATCTTTGCTATTAATTTCATACAATCTTCCACCCGCTCTTTACATGAAATGGGAATATATGTTCCTGTCTCATCATAACTAGTCCAGACCACCCTGGACCACGCATCAATGTGATGTTGAAGCCCTTAATTGAAGAGTTGAAATAGTTGTGGCAAGGAGTTGAAGCGTATGACTATGACCAGAAGCAAAAATTCAATCTTCGAGTTGCGTATCTGTGGTCGGTCCATGATTTTAAGGCGTACAATATTTTTTCAGGATGGAGTTGCAATGGACTTCTGACATGTCCAATATGTATGAAAAAACATCTTGTTTCCACCTTAAATTTGGAGGGAAGATCGGTTACTTTGATTGTCATAGATGTTTCCTACCCCTAGATCAC
>JBNKNM010000736.1:0-503 GCA_050293845.1 Pseudobacteriovorax sp.
CATTTCTTTTCAAACATCATCCCAGGACCAATGATATTGCATTTCTCCCTTGGAACAACAACGTGTTTGTTTCACCATTTTAAAAGAACGCCTTCTGGTTCAATTGGTGACCCATCTGCGTATTGCATCATACGTAATCATAAGGGTATTTAGAAGCTCTGTTGGGATTAGAAGGGATGTCGGTGACTCCATATAAACCAGAGATGGCTTTCAAGATGCCATCACCCATCGATCACCGAGAAGATGAAGATGAAGATGGCTTTCTAGGACAACAAGTGCAAGTATGCCAATGGTGCCAAAGAGGAGGCGGAGGAGTCCACAACGACATCGAAGAAGCAAAGGATGAGCGGTGACGATGGCGACTTGTAACACCCTGATTTTCGCAAGGAAATAAAATTTTAGAGAATCATTTATTTAAATAAATAATTATTTGTTGCATTCATGCCGTCGCATATTTTATTGTGTGATGAAGTACTCTCGTGTATTTTGTTTTACGTGTAGAA
>JBNKNM010000737.1:0-501 GCA_050293845.1 Pseudobacteriovorax sp.
GGGTCGGTAGCTCAGGTGGTTAGAGCGCACGCCTGATAAGCGTGAGGTCGGAGGTTCAAGTCCTCCTCGACCCACCAAGTTTTGGGGCGTTAGCTCAGCTGGGAGAGCACCTGCTTTGCAAGCAGGGGGTCATCGGTTCGATCCCGATACGCTCCACCAGATGGGTCGGTAGCTCAGGTGGTTAGAGCGCACGCCTGATAAGCGTGAGGTCGGAGGTTCAAGTCCTCCTCGACCCACCATATCCTTTGGATAACGGGGCGTTAGCTCAGCTGGGAGAGCACCTGCTTTGCAAGCAGGGGGTCATCGGTTCGATCCCGATACGCTCCACCAACCTTTGGTTGGCTCGCGTATCGTTTTTGTGATGCATCCCTTCGGGATGACACGCTCCACCGGGTAGGGATTACAAACAGCGGATCGATCGGATCGCTAAGCACTGATGAGTGTTTAGCCGTCCGATTGGACGAATTGACATCGTTTAGAGAGATACACATCAGATTTTAT
>JBNKNM010000738.1:0-501 GCA_050293845.1 Pseudobacteriovorax sp.
TGGTCTTTTGAGTACCTTATCACTTTCATTGTCGCAACCTGCTCACATTATATGCAGTGCGGTGCTAGTCTCTGTTTGATTAGATGGTTCAGAATCCCGCATTTGTGGCTAAGTCAAAAATCATTATTCTTGCGACTTGGCGCTGATATTCCGTTTTTGAAGTGAAACCGAAAAGCATCACCCTTGTCTTCAAGTGTTAGTTTAGCGAAGCTAGCTTTGGTGAGCTAACGGTTCTTGACTTTCGGTTTGTGAAATTGCCCTCGTGCGATTTGCTATTTTTTTGCGTTATTTTGCATTTGAGATTAAACTGAAAGCGTCACCCTCGCCATCAAGCATTAGTTTAACGAAGCTAGCTTCGGTGAGCTAACGGTTCCTGATTTGGTGGTTTGCAGCATCGTCATGGTTTTTATCCTCTAGCGTGTTGGGGGTTGCCTTTTTTCATCGGAGGTTCTTGATTTGAACCCCTTGCATTTTGGGGTTGCCTCTTTTTTCATCGAAGGT
>JBNKNM010000739.1:0-500 GCA_050293845.1 Pseudobacteriovorax sp.
CCCATGCAAGAATGGTCAGGGTTTGCTAAGTCAGCTCTACTTGTGGGGATCGGTAAGTCAACGATTGATAACACTGGAGGCAATACTTTCGAGTTAGAAGGCGATGAAGGTGAATTATTTCCGGTCGGTGCTTATGTCATGATCGTTGGTAGCGATGGAGTTACAAGATTAGAGGGTACTACTTCACAGCCTCGACTTATAGAGGATCAGCAAGGTGATATCATAGTTTTATCTGGTGAGCCACTATCGGCAAGTGACGGCTCAACCAATCCTATCTACCTTGTTTATTGGGAACCTGAAAGCCAACAAGCTATTGATAATATTCAGACGGGAATTGGTAACGGCGAGATCACTATCGCAGGTATTGAGGCTAAACCGAGTGAGCTTGATAATTCTATCCGCTCTCTTTCCATAAACTGCACCAATAACCACGAACGAATCGATTACGTTTATGGTAAAAAAGGTCTCGGTGATACTGTGTTTAATGCAGCAGGTCGTCT
>JBNKNM010000740.1:0-500 GCA_050293845.1 Pseudobacteriovorax sp.
CTACTATGTTTACGGGACCCCATAAATCCCGTATGCGTCAGTACACAACTCAATGCTTGTTGCAACAGGGCACAACCGACGGGTCCTTAATTGACACAGGCGGGGGCTACCACCTTGGAGCTCTTAATCTGACATCAGACCACTCTCATCCTTCCCACTCAGTATTTCCCACTTTCCCCTAGTTGCCCTGCCCGATCTCACATAAAGCCATTAACCATTCACTAACTTAAACCACATAGAACCACCATCGTGAGAAGGGGTCTATCGTGAGCAATTTTCAGCCACTTGACTTCTACCGAAGTCATGAATTACTAAGCATAGTCATTCTAACGGATTTCCACCATAATTAGATCAAGGATAACCTAGAAAGAGTAGTAATGCAATTCTAGGGTTTCAATAAACTTCTATAATGTAAATGCAGAAGTCATTAAAATAAATACGGTTATAAAGCAAAATCCTGATGGGACGGTATGCACCGGCGCTTGCCTTTACTTAAGAAC
>JBNKNM010000741.1:0-500 GCA_050293845.1 Pseudobacteriovorax sp.
ATTGATGACGGGCGCTATTATGCAGTGGTCTCGAGCACGAAGATGCAGGAGCACGCCGGCAGCGACAAGTCTTGCGTGTGGCACGCCGCGGATTTTGCTGATGGCGAGGTCAAGGAGGAGATGTTTGCCATCCGGTTCGGCTCTGTGGAGAGTTAGTTCTCTTCTTTCTTTTCTCTCCCTCTTGTAGGTTGTAGTATGAAAAGAATTTTGTACATAAAGTATTTTATAGGCTCAACACATGAATGATTTTATTTTCCAAATTGTTCCACTATAACAACTAAAATAAAAAACACATACAAACTTGCCAATAAATAATGATATCTGAAATCACTCATTGCAACAACAAAAATGAAAGGAAAAAGGATTTCAGAAACCCCAAATATAGTAACACAAAAACTCATTGTGGACTGTACTACGTAGAAGATTTATTATACCTTGATTATCAAAGCTGACGACCTGAACCTTCTGCTATGCTCAAATAATAACCTTGATTATCAAAG